>NC_009380.1:3963723-4268625 GCF_000016425.1 Salinispora tropica CNB-440
TGGAGAGGGTGGTCATGGCCGGACGCAGCACCCCGGTCACCTCGTCAACCAACGCCTGCACCAGCGGCGGTGTGTCGGCGAGCCGGGTACCGACCAGCTTCTCGTTGACCAGCTGACGCAGATCGATCACGTCGTCCGGGAGTATCGGCCCGGGTAGCTCGACGAGCCGCTGCTCGACCCGACCGGTGTCGACGATCATGACAAGCATCAGCCGGGTGGTGGAGATCGGCACCAGCTCCAGGTGCCGGACCGAGGATCGGGCCAGCGACGGGTACTGCACGACGGCGACCTGCCGGGTCAGCTGGGCCAACAGCCGGACTGTGCGGTGCACCACGTCGTCGAGGTCAACCGCGCCGACCAGGAAGCGCTCGATCGCCCGGCGCTCGGCTGGGGTCAGCGGCTTCACCCGGGACAGCCGGTCCACGAAGAGACGATAGCCACGATCGGTGGGCACCCGGCCCGCGCTGGTGTGCGGCTGCTGGATGTAGCCCTCCTCCTCCAGCACCGCCATGTCGTTGCGGACGGTCGCTGGGGAGACCCCGAGTTGGTGCCGTTCGACCAACGTCTTGCTGCCGACGGGCTCCTGCGTGGCGACGTAGTCCTCGACGATCGCGCGCAGCACCGCGAGTTTGCGGTCGTCGAGACCCATCCTTCCCCCCTCCTGCTGTAGCGCGTCGGCCACCGAGGCGTTTCCTGGCACTCGACTCTAGCGAGTGCCAGTCTACGTCGGCACGCCCGCCAACGCGATGATCAACAAAGATCGACTACCGTCGTCGAATGACGCCGCTGGGCCTCCTACCCGGCCCGACGGGACCGGAATAAAGTAATCATCCGGACAACCAGGGCGGCGGCGCGCTGGGCTCGTTGTCCGCCGCACCTACGGTGGCCCCATGACGGAACCACCTCGCCCGCCCATTGGCGGAGAGCCTGGGCCACCCAGCCCGGGCCCCGACGACCCCACCACCCCGTTGTCCGGGGCACCCAGCCCAGGTAGCTTTCCGTCACCGGGCAGCTACCCACCCCACGGCGGTACGCCCCCGCCCGGGGGCTACCCACCCGGCGCTGGCGGCTACCCACCCGGCGGTGGGTACGGCCCACCCGGCGGCTACGTGAACAGCGAGGACCGGATGTGGCTCCTCGTCGCGCACCTCGGCGGCGCACTCGGCGCACTGATCAGCTTTGGTCTGCTTGGGTTCGTCGCCCCGCTGGTCGTCTACCTGGCCCGCGGCAACCAGTCACCGACCGTCCGCGCGCACGCCCAGGCGGCGCTCAACTTCCAGATCACCTGGTCCTTGATCGCCTTCATCCTGCTCTTCGTGGGCTGGTGCCTGCTGTTCCTGCCGAGCATCGCCGTCGTGGTGATCCAGATCGTGTTCGGCGTCATCGCCGCCCTACGGGCGAATGAGGGCCGGGAGTACCGCTACCCGATGTCGGCCACCCTCATCAAGTGAATCCCGACTGGCCGGATCCCGACTGACCGGGTTCCGGCCGGTCGGCTCCGCTGCTGCCAGGTCCCACCGCCGTCGCGGTCCACGCACGCACCGATCAATCCGTCCGACCCGCCCATACTGACTTCAAGACCGACATTTCGGGTGGTTCGTGGCCACCGGTCGGCGAGGACCGGAAGTCGCCGATCAGCCGAGCAGGTCCCGCACCACCGCGTCAGCGAGCAGCCGACCGCGCAGGGTCAACACCGCCCGACCGTCGCCGTACGCCGCCTCGGCCAGCAGACCTGCCGCCCGGGCCCGATCGGCACCGGCACGGCCGACGGGGTCCAGCACGTCCAGCGGCAGGCCTGCGGCGAGCCGGAGACGCAGCATGACGTCCTCCAGGTACGCCTCGTCGGCGGTCAACACTTCCCGGGCCAAGCCCGGCGACGCCCCCGCCGCGAGCCGTTGCGCGTACGCCGTGGGGTGTTTGACATTCCACCAGCGCACCCCACCGACGTGGCTGTGCGCCCCCGGGCCGAGACCCCACCAGTTGCCGCCAGTCCAGTACAAGAGGTTGTGCCGGCACCGGGCAGCCGGCGTCCGCGACCAGTTGGAGACCTCGTACCAGGAGAAGCCGGCCGCATCGAGGGCCGCCTCCGCGGCCAGGTAGCGGTCCGCGGCGACGTCGTCACAGGGCTGCGCCACCTCACCCCGCCGCACCTGGGCCGCGAGCCGGGTCCCCTCCTCCACGATCAGGGAGTATGCGCTGACGTGGTCCACCCCCGCGGCGACCACCTCGTCGAGCGAGGCGGCGAAGTCGGCCGCACTCTCCCCCGGCGTCCCGTAGATCAGGTCCAGGTTGACGTGGTCGAACCCGGCCTCCCGGGCCTCCCCGGCGGCGGCGATGGCCCGGCCGGCGCTGTGCCGCCGGTCCAGGATCGCGAGCACCCCGGGCGACGCGGACTGCATCCCCAGCGAAATCCTCGTGTAGCCGGCGGCCCGCAGTGCGGCGAGGGATCGCGGGGTGACCGACTCCGGGTTGGCCTCCGTGGTGACCTCCGCGTCGGTGGCCAGTCCCCAGGTGCGGTCGATCGCGTCGAGAATTCGCGCGAGGTCCGCGGCGGGCAGCAGAGTGGGGGTGCCGCCGCCGACGAAGACCGTGTCGACCCGGGACGGGCGGTTCTCGCCCAGCACCCGGGCAGCCAACGCGAGTTCGGCGAGGACGGTGTCGGCGTACTCCTCCCGGCTGGCGCCACCACCCAGCTCCGCCGCCGTGTAGGTATTGAAATCGCAGTACCCACATCGGCTGGCGCAGAAGGGGACGTGTACGTACACGCCGAACCCCCGCGCTCCCACCGAGGTCAGGGCGGCTGTGGGCAGCGATCCATCCACGGGGATGGTCTCGCCTGCTGGTAGGAGACCGGGCATGGCCACTAGTGTGCCCGGCATGACCTCTCCCGACGCGCTGGTGCGAACCGTCACGGCCGGCGGGGTGACCACCCTCACCCTGGACAGCCCGCACAACCGCAACGCGCTCTCCACTCCGCTGATGACCCAGCTGCTCGACGGGCTCGCCACGGCGGTCGCCGACGACACCGTACGCGCGGTCGTGCTGGACCACTCCGGACCGGTCTTCTGCTCCGGTGCCGACCTGAAGGAGACCGCCGCCGCGTACGCCAGCGGGACGGTGCCGGCCGGGATGCTCGGTGACGTGCTCGCCGCCGTCTGGGAGTGCCCGAAGCCGGTGGTGGCGCGGGTCGCCGGGCCGGCACGGGCCGGCGGACTGGGCCTGATCGCCGCGGCCGACCTGGCGGTCTGCGCCCAGGAGGCGACGTTTGCGTTCACCGAGGTACGGATCGGGGTCATCCCAGCGGTGATCTCGGCGACCGTCCTGCCCCGGCTGCGGCCCCGCGCCGCGGCCGAGCTGTATCTGACCGGTGACACCTTCGACGGGCAACGGGCCGCCGACGTCGGTCTGGTCACCGCGGCGGTGCCGCTGGCAGAGCTGGACGCCGCCGTGGCCCGCTACTGCGACTCGCTGGTCCGGGGCGCACCCGGCGCGCTGGCGGGGGCCAAGCAGCTGCTCCGCCGCCCCACGGTGGACGACCTGCGGGGCGAGCTCGCTAGTCTGGCAGCGCTCTCCACCGACTACTTCCTCTCCGTGGAGGGCCGGGAGGGCGTGACCGCATTCCGGGAGAAGCGGCCAGCGAGCTGGGTACCGGGCGAGTAGGCCCGGGTTTCTGGCCGGCTCGGCACGGGAAGTCGCTGGCGCCAACCGCCGGCTCGACGCACCGTCAGCCGAACCGACCGAGCGCCTCGGGCGGCACCGCCCGGGCTGGCCGGCGGCCCACCGGTCACACGGGGCTTACGCTTGTCGGACTCGTCGAAACAGGGGGTGCAGGTGCGGACTCGGGCAGTCGTGGCGACTGGTGTCGTCCTCGTGCTCGTCGCGATGGTCGGGCTCTTCGTCGCCTTCCAGCACATCGCGGGCGGGCTTCGGTTCCCGTTCGCCGGGCGGAGCTGCACGGTTCAGGCAGCCGGCCAGGTCGAGCTGGATGCCGGCCAGATGGCCAATGCAGCGACGATCGCGGCTATCGGTGCGCAGCGCGGTATGCCGGAACGCGCGGTCGTGGTGGCGCTGGCGACCGCATACCAGGAATCGGGGCTGCGCAACCTGGCCGGCGGCGACCGAGACTCGGTGGGCCTGTTCCAGCAACGGCCCAGCCAGGGCTGGGGCTCGCCGGCCGAGATCCGGGACCCGCGTTACGCCACGAACACCTTCTACGCTGCGCTGGCGAAGGTGCGCGACTGGGAAGAGATGCGGGTCACCGATGCCGCCCAGACGGTGCAGCGGTCGGCCTTTCCGGAGGCGTACCAGAAGTGGGCGGACGAGTCGGAGGTGCTGAGCCGGGCTCTGCTCGGTCAGACCAGCGGGGCGGTGGCCTGCGCCGTCAGCGACAATTCAGAGCGCCGCGGCGCCGCGGCGACCGCGGCACTGACCCAGGGGCTCGCCCTGGACTGGGGGCTCGCCCCCGAAGCCGCGGCAGCCGGCCCGGACCGGCTGACCGTGACCGTGGACGACGAGCAGGGCGGCTGGCGGTACGCGCACTGGCTGGTGTCACACGCCCAGGACAACGGAGTCCAACTGGTCCGCTTCCAAGGGCTACAGTGGACTGCGGAGAAGGGCGTCTGGGACCCGGTAGCCGGCAAGCAGAACCCGACCCAGGTGGTTGCCGAGGTCCTCGACGCTTCCTGAGGTCAACCGACTAGCCAGCTGATCTGGCTCGAGAAGCCAGCCAGTCGATGCCGGCTGTCAGCCCTGGACCTGCCAACTGCCGGCGAAGGCCATGGCGGCCTTACCGTGCACACGGTGGCTCCGCCAGCCGCTGCTGGCTGGAACGAGACCGACGCCCGAACCCTCGCCACCGGCACGCGCCGCCTGGACCTTCTTCGGCGCCTCGCTACCCTCGCCCATCATCCAGAATGCCAGCTCGCTCCGGTCGGCTGCCGCGTCCGAGCCCACACAAGCCGACAGCACCATCGCGGCCGAAGCCACAACGGCGGTGACCGGGGCCAACCGCTTCCACCTGTTCACGCCGTTTCCCCCTCGCACGGCCGGCGCAGAGCTTCTGCGCCGCATGGTAGGAAAAATTCCGTTACGGCAGGGGCGCCAGTCAGCGGACTCCCGCAGGACACCGGATCACCGGTGGGCACTGCCACGGCGCCCGCCCACGCGCGCCACCACGGCCACCGCGACAGCGGCGAAAGTGACCTGGAGCAGCAGCTCACGCCAGTCGAATCCGTCGGCATCGGCGAAGCCGACGGATCGGGCGACGATCGCCCCGAGCAACGCGGCACCGACACCGATCAGGAGGTGCAGCCAGCCGGGCATATCCTGCCGCCCCGGCACAACCAGACGGCCCAGCGCACCGACGATCAGACCGACGAGCAGTGTGGTGAGGATGCCGGAGACGGTCAGCTCCACGGTCGTTCTCCTCTGCCGGGAAGGGCGAGTCCGGTGTGACCGGCGGCGCGGTGGTGCACCGTTCCCGACCTGAGGAGCCCCAAACCGGCCCGTCTACCGCAGCCGCACCGGGCACCGGCGCCTCGGACCGACGTCGGGTGCCCGCTGCGCCCCGGCGGCCGCGCTCACTTCTTACCGGGCGTCTTGCCGCCGCCTCCGGAGTCTGCGGAGAGCGCGGCGATGAATGCCTCCTGCGGAACCTCGACCCGGCCCACCATCTTCATCCGCTTCTTGCCCTCCTTCTGCTTCTCCAGCAGCTTGCGCTTGCGGCTGATGTCACCGCCGTAGCACTTCGCCAGGACGTCCTTGCGGATCGCGCGGATCGTCTCACGGGCGATCACCCGGCTGCCGATCGCCGCCTGGATGGGCACCTCGAACTGCTGACGGGGGATCAGGGAGCGCAACTTCGCGGCGATGGTGGTGCCGTAGGCGTACGCCTTGTCCTTGTGCACGATCGCACTGAACGCGTCAACCGGCTCACCGTGCAGCAGGATGTCCACCTTGACCAGGTCGGAGGACTGCTCGCCGGAGGGCTCGTAGTCCAGCGACGCGTACCCCTTGGTGCGGCTCTTGAGCTGATCGAAGAAGTCGAAAATAATTTCTGCCAGCGGCAGCGTGTAGCGCAGCTCCACCCGGTCGGCGGAGAGGTAGTCCATGCCAAGTAGCGTGCCGCGGCGGCCCTGGCAGAGCTCCATGACCGCGCCGACAAAGTCGTTCGGGGTCAACACCGTGGCGCGCACCACCGGCTCGTACACCTCGGCGATCTTGCCGGTCGGGTACTCGCTCGGGTTGGTCACCACGACCTCCTCGCCGTCCTCGTTGATGGCCCGGTAGACCACGTTCGGCGCGGTGGAGATCAGGTCGAGGTTGAACTCCCGCTCCAGCCGCTCCCGGATGATCTCCAGGTGCAGCAGGCCGAGAAAGCCGCAGCGAAAGCCGAAACCGAGCGCACCGGAGGTCTCCGGTTCGTAGGTCAGCGCCGCGTCATTGAGCTTGAGCCTGTCCAACGCGTCGCGCAGGTTCGGGTAGTCCGACCCGTCGATCGGGTAGAGGCCGGAGTAGACCATCGGCTTTGGGTCCTTGTACCCGCCGAGCGGCTCACCCGCCGGCCGCGCGTTGATGGTGACGGTGTCGCCGACCCGCGACTGCCGGACGTCCTTCACGCCGGTGATCAGATACCCCACCTCGCCGACGCCGAGGGCATCCGCCTTGACCATCTCCGGGGAGATCACACCGATCTCCAGCAGCTCGTGGACCGCACCGGTGGACATCATCTTGATCCGGTCCCGGGCGCTGATCCGCCCGTCGACCACCCGGACGTAGGTGACCACGCCCCGGTAGACGTCGTACACGGAGTCGAAGATCATTGCCCGGGCCGACGACTCCGCCACACCGACCGGCGGGGTGAACTGCCGCACGATCTCGTCAAGCAGAAACGGCACGCCCTCGCCGGTCTTGCCGGAGACCCGGATACAGTCCGCCGGATCGCCACCGATCAGGTGGGCCAGCTCCTCGGCGTACTTCTCCGGCTGCGCCGCCGGCAGGTCGATCTTGTTGAGCACCGGAATGATGTGCAGGTCGTTCTCGAGCGCCAGGTAGAGGTTGGCCAGGGTCTGTGCCTCGATGCCCTGGGCGGCGTCCACCAGCAGGATCGCACCCTCACAGGCCGCCAGGGAACGGGACACCTCGTAGGTGAAGTCGACGTGCCCCGGGGTGTCGATCATGTTGAGTACGGCGCTCTCGCCGACCCGCTCCCCCTCCCGGATCGCCCACGGCATCCGGACGGCCTGACTCTTGATGGTGATCCCGCGCTCCCGCTCGATGTCCATCCGATCGAGGTATTGCGCCCGCATCTGTCGGGGGTCGACCACACCGGTGAGCTGCAACATCCGGTCGGCCAGGGTCGACTTCCCATGATCGATGTGGGCGATGATGCAGAAGTTCCGGATACGCGCCGGTTCGGTGGCACCAGGAGTGTTCGCGCCGGAATCGAGCGTCGGTGGCACAGCGGTCCGTTCTGGTCGACTGACGTTGAGCAGGCCGGCGCGGCACCGGCCCCCTCTATGCTCCCACGCCACGCTCGCGGGTCCGCTGCGCGGGCAAACCCGAGCACCCCCGCTGGCGAACCCGGCGTACTCGCCGGCAGGCCGGACTGTTCGCCCGGGCAGCTCGGCGAATCGCTGAAGGCTGGACGGGACCCGCCTACTCGCCCGGCGGCTCGACGAAGAGGGCCGCGAGCTTCGGGAGCCGACGGCGAGCCTCCTCCGCGTCGTCGAAGTCCCAGAAGTCGTTCAGGTCCGGCACCGGGATCGGGTCCCGGTGTGCCGGCAGCTCGGCCGCGGTCGCCTTCCGGTACGCCTCCCAGGGCACCGCCAGCATTCGGGCGCAGGCGAACTCCTCGCCCGACAACGACGCGGTCCGTACCGGCGGCAGCTCGGCCAGCGAGTCCGGCTCGGCGACGGCGCGCGCGAACACGTCGCGCCCTTGGGTCATCAGCCAGCCACGAAAGTTATGGAAGTCGTCGTCGGAGATACCTCCGTTGATCAGGTACGCCGCGCCCCACAGGTCCACCCGGTGGGAGGCGGCCAACACCCGGGCCTGGTGCCGCGTGTATCCGAGGATCTCCTCCGGCTCCCGCGTCGCCAGCAGGGCGACGGCCCGAACGGCGACCGCGTCCGGCCCTCCCCCCTCCCCCACCCGGGCCTGGTCAATCAGCTGCCAGAAGTCGTCGGTCCGCATGGCCCGGCAGTCTTCCAGAACTCGCCGATGATGGGGTGTCCAACGACCCTGCCGAGTCCGCCGACCTGGGACGGCCAGCGACATCCGTCTTTCCTTCGTCGACACATTGCCTGCTTTACCCGGTGGACTCGCAAATCCGTACGACACTGGGAAGATGCCGAGTTCACCCCCGCACCCCGTGGCCACCCGCCGACCCGGCTGGTCCGACCTGCCAGTGGGTATGCGAGCAGCCCTCGCCGACCGTCTCGGCGCCCCCGTGGTCGCCACCCGCGCCGCGACCGCCGGCTTCACCCGTGGCTTCGCCGGGGTGCTGTCCGCCGCCGACGGCGGCCGGGTCTTCGTCAAGGCCGCGCCCCGCGACTCCCACCTGGCCAACTGGTACTGGCGGGAAGCAGCGGTTCTCGACCGGCTCCCGGCTGGGCTGCCGGCACCCCGAACCCGCTGGACCCTGGCGGAATCCGGCTGGTTCGCCGTCGCCCTCGACGCGGTCGACGGCTACCCGCCCGGACGCCCGTCGGGGCCGTCGGAGTTGGCCACCATTCTGACCGCGTACGCGGATGTCGCCGCCGCCCTGAACCCACCGCCCAGCGACCTCGCCGCGCTCAACCCGCCGCACCTGGCCGACCTGGCCCAGGCCGACATTCTCCGCTGGGGTGACGTGGCAGCCGGCCGGGAGGCCCCTCCGCCGCTGCCGGTCGGGCTCGAGCAGCGACTGCCCGAACTGGTCGGGCTCGAGTCCCGGCTCCCGGGGTACCTCGCCCCGGCGTCCGGGTTGATCCACGGCGACCTGCGGCCGGACAACGTGCTCCTCACCCCACACGGGCAGGTGTGGTTCTGCGACTGGACCTGGCTGTGCCGCGGTCCGGCCTGGTTTGATCTGGTCACACTCCTTCTCGGGGGGCATGGCGTGGAGCAGCAGGAGGTCACTGTCGCAGCGCTGGCCGTAGCCGGCGGCACGAGCTCACCGACCGGCCCGGCAAGCTCCGCCTTCCCGGAGGCCACCGTCGGAACGGCGCCCGCCCTGACCACCGACTGGCTGGACGCCGCCTTCGCGGCCCATCCGGCTGCCGCCGACGCCCCTCCGGATGCCCTGGATGTCACGCTGGCGGCGCTGGCCGGCTACTTCCTCACCACCGCAGCCGTGGTGCCGGAGACCGCGACCGAGCAGCTCGTGGCCCACCAACGCCACAGCGGCGTGTACGCGCTCGACTGGCTCGCCCGCCGCCAGGGCTGGAGCTGAGCCCTACTGGACGAAGAGCTCCGCCGCCTCACCGTAAAGCTCCGCCGCCTCACTATGCCCGTCGATGGCCTGGAGGCGGCTTTGGCTCCACCCGAGCGACCTGGTAGCCTGGCTCTTCGCGCAGCGATGACGCATGCTCGCCGCGCGGATGCAGACCAACCCGAGCTATCAGACGAGGCTGTCGCGTGGCGAACATCAAGTCCCAGATCAAGCGCAACCGGCAGAACGAGAAGCGCCGGCTGCGTAACAAGTCGGTCAAGTCGTCGCTGAAGACCGCCATCCGCAAGTTCCACGAGGCCGCCGAGACCGGTGACGTGGAGAAGGCGACGGTTCTCATGCGCGATGCCGCCCGCAAGCTGGACAAGGCCGCCAGTAAGGGCGTTATCCACGCCAACCAGGCTGCGAACCGTAAGTCGGCTATCGCCAAGCGCGTGGCGTCGTTCTCCGCCTGACCCAGCCATACCAGGTTAGGTCGAAACCCCGGTCCGATCCGGTCCGGGGTTTTGACCTGTTTGCCGTCCGCCGACGTTCAGCGATCGGTCGGGGGCACCTCTCGCGCTGCGGCCGGAATCGTCTCCCCGGGGGACTCCAGGGCGGACTGGACGACGACGCCGGGCACGCTGTGCCAGATCCAGCCAACCCGCGCGGTGCCGACCACCGGTTCCATCTGGTGACGGAATCGGTCCCGCTCCTGGTCGGGCACGAGAGCCGCGGAGCGGACGACCCGCGCCGCCACCACGTCGTTGACTTTCACCATCACCGCGACCATCGCCGGCAGCACCAGCACTGACCACCAGCTGACCAGTTCAGCGAGTGCCAGCAGCGCCGCCAGCGCGACGGCCCCCTCGAAGAAGACGAAGCAGAGCACCCCGCCGGGGTTGACGAACCGCAGCCCCAGGAGGCGCGCGTACAACGGCCGGTGTCGGTCCTCCTCCGCGACCAGCGTGGCCCAGGATCTCGGTCCGGTCACCGGACGCCGCCCTGCCGCGCCGCGGCCACCGAGAAGACGGCCCGCTCCAGGGCGTACGCCCGATCGTCCGAGCCACCCTTGACGGCCGCGTTGCACTCGGCCGCGGCCCGCATGGCCTGCACCAGGCCCTCCGGCGTCCAACCACGGCTCTGCCGCTGCGCCCGCTCGATCTTCCAGGCCGGCATACCGAGGGTGCTGGCTAGCTGGTAGGGGCTCCCCCGTCCGGCGGAGGCGACCCGGGCCACGGTTCGCACGCCGTCGGCGAGAGCATCAGCAATCGGCACCGGGTCAACACCGACGTGCAACGCCCAACGCAGCGCCTCCAGCGCGGCCGGCACATCGCCCACCATTGTCGCATCGGCGACAGTGAAGCCGGACACCTCGACCCGCCCGCGGTAGTAACGGGCCACCGTCTCCGGACTGATCTTCCCGTCAGTGTCGGCCATCAACTGCGAGCAGGCGGCCGCGAGTTCACGCAGGTCGTTACCGACCGCCGCGATGAGTGCCTCGGCGGCGGAGTCGGTACACCGGCCACCCGCGCGCCGAAACTCGTCGCGGACGAACGCCACCCGGTCCCGGTGCCCCTTCAGCCGGGCAGCCGGAACAACGGTCGCGCCGGCCGCCTTCAGCCCGTCCGCGAACGCCTTGCCCTTGGCCGCACCGAGGTGAAGCACGACCAGCTGCACATCGGGGTCGGGGCTTTTCGCGTAGCCGAGGAGGGCCGCCGCCAGATCCTTTCGCGCGTCCTGGCCGGACCGCAGGATCAATAGCCGCCGTCCGCCGAAGAGCGACGGACTGAGCATCTCCGCGATCTCACCGACGGTGAGGGAGCCGGCGTGATATTCGCGGACGTCCACATCCGGATCGACACTCCGACCCTGGGCGACCGCCTCGGTGACCGCGCGAGTAGCGAGAAGTTCCTCGTCACCGAGGACGAGCAGGATCGGAGCGAGGCTGTCGGCGGTCACGCCGCCCATATTCGCATGGTCGGCCGGGCGCGCCAGCCCGGTCGTCCGCCCTCCGATGCCAGAGCCCGCACTCAGCGCAAATCAAGACTTTTACGGCTGTTTCAGCTTGAAAGCCGATATAACTAACGCATCGACGAGCTCTCCGGGCCCCGAGCGACGACGGCCAACCCGGACGGTCGGGTCACCACCGCAACGTCCCCATCAAGGTCGGTACGGAGGACCCGCGCACCGTCCCGGGCAAGACGATCCAGCACCGACGCATCCGGATGCCCATAGGTGTTCTCCCGGCCGACCGGGACCACCGCCACCAGCGGACGGATCGCGTCGAGAAACGCCGGATCCTGATACGCCGACCCGTGGTGAGCGACCTTCAACACATGCGCGCGGAGCCCGCCGTCCGGCGCACGATCGAGCAGAGCCCGCTGCTCCTCGATCTCCGCATCTCCCGTCAACAGGATTCGCACCCCGTTGACGGTGGCCAGCAGGACAAGCGAGTTGTTGTTCGGATCCGAACGGGTACCCCGCTGCGGAGCCGGTGGGCCCACGACCGTCAACTCCACCGCGCCAGCCCGATAGTCCCAACCGACCGGGACAGAGATCAACTCGGCGGACCCCGCCGACGCCGCGACCCGGACCAGGTCCCGACCGAACGCCGGCTCCGGCCACGAAGGAACCAGCACCGCCGCGACCCGCCGCCCCCGGAAGACACCCGCCACCCCACCGACGTGGTCGTGATGGAAATGACTGATCACCAACAGCGGCACCTCCCGCACACCCAGCCGACGCAGACAACGATCCACCGCACCCGGCTCCGCCCCGGCGTCCACCACCACGCCCCGTCCCGGACCAGCCGACAGGACCAACGCATCACCCTGACCGACCGCACATGCCACCACCACCCACCCCGCCGGCGGCCACCCAGCAGCCACCAGTCGCACCGGCAACGCACCGAGCACAGCCGCCACGGCGATCACCGCCACGAGCCGACGCACCACCCGACGGCGAACCGCCACCAGCAAGGCCAGCGTCAGCCCCGCCAGCAGTAGCGCACCTCCAACCCCGGCCGGCCACGGCAACCCGCCCGCCGGCACCCGCGCCCCGTAATACGCCACCGTGACCAGCCACCACGCCGGCCAACTCGCCAACCACGCCAGAAACTCGGCACCAGCCGACCACAGCGGCGACAACGCCGCCGCCACGACACCGAGCACCGTGGCCGGCGCGACAGCCGGCACCACCAACAGGTTCGCCGGAACCGCGACCACACTCACCGTGCCCGATATCCCCGCGACCACCGGCGCGCAGGCCAACTGCGCGGCAGCCGGCACCGCCAACGCCTCCGCAACCCCCGCCGGCACCCGACGCCGACGTAACGCATCCCGCCACCGCGGCGCCAACAACAACAACCCACCAGTAGCGAGAACAGAGAGGGCGAAACCAAGATCCCCGGCCAGCTCAGGATCGACGAGCACAAGCACAGTCACCGCCGCGGCCAGAGCCGGCAACGCTGCCCGCGGACGGCCTGCAGCAAGCGCAGCCAGCCCGATCGCCCCCATCGCCGCCGCCCGCACCACACTCGGCGACGGACGAACCAGGATCACAAAACCCACCAACGCGACCACACACAACCCCGCAGCCAGCCACGGACCAGCCCGACCCCAACGCGCCAGCAGCAACACCGCACCAACAATGATCGCGACGTTGGATCCGGAAACCGCTGTCAGGTGGGTCATCCCGGTGGCGAGGAAGTCCTCCCGCACTGAGTCAGGTAGCCGACTCGTGTCACCCACCACCAGGCCGGGCAGCAGGCCACCCCGCTCGTCCGGTAGCGGCTCGCAGGCTTCCTGGAGACCGGTGCGGAGCGTGCCGGCGGCACGCTGCAAGCCTGGCGGCGACCCGTGTGGGGCCGGGGCCCGGGTCGACCACAGGACCGCGGCAGTCAGATCGCCGCCCCGCGGAGCAGCGAGCCGGCCCTCAGCGGTCAGCCGCTGTCCCGGCAGCAGCTCTCGCCAGGCCGGGTCGGTAGCGAAGACCAGCATCCGGACCCGAGCCTCGACCCGGTGCCCGGCGAGACCGGTGAATCGGGTCGACTCCGCTGCCACCAGGAACGTGGCGGGCCGCCCAGAACCGGTTCGGACCAGCCGGGGGTCGTCCCGGATGACCAGGTCGACGGTTACGACGGCCCGCTCCTCGACAAGGGCACGCACCGGGGTGGCGTCCCGCACCGCTACCCGGGCGGCGGTGACGCTCGCCCCGCACACCACACCGAGCAGGACGGCGATGGCCGTCCAGCCGTACCGACGGACCGATGCGGGCGGCCGGCCAAGAAGCCCATGTAGGTAGGCCCCGCCGCCGGCGGCCACCACGGCAGCGATCGCGGCGACGAGCAGCGATGCCCTGGCCGGCAGGTACAGGCCGGCCAACGCGGCCAGCCACGCGGCGACGGCCAGGCCAGCCAGCCGTAGGTCCGGCGGGTCGGATGCGTTCGGCGGAGCTGCCCGACGAGTGGTACCAGGTCGCTGCCCGTCGCCGTGGCTTCTCACACCGTCACCAAGTCCTTGAGCTGCTCGTACCGGGTGTCGCCGATGCCACCGACCTGGCGCAGGTCGCTGACCGATCGGAAGCCGCCGTGCTGTTGACGGTGGTCGAGGATGCGCTGCGCGAGCACCGGGCCGACTCCGGGCAACGTGTCGAGCTGCGCCAGGCTGGCGGTGTTGAGGTTGACCTTGCCTCCGGGCCCCACTCCCGCCTCCCCACCGGGGGCGACGCCGCCAGCGGGGGCTGCCCCCGGTGGCGCGGTGACACCGATCAGGATGAGTTCCCCATCGGTTACCTTCCGGGCCGGATTGAACAGAGCGACATCGACTCCGGGCAGCGCCCCACCGGCCGCCTGCACCGCGTCGGCGACCCGGGCACCGGCCGGCACCCGGACAAGTCCCGGCCGGCGGACCTTACCGGCGACCGCCACCACCAGCTCACCGCCCGCCTCCGTCGGGCCGACGGAGGCGGGCGGGCCGACCGGCGTCACCTCTGCGACCGGCGCGACCGGCTCGATCTGTGGCCGGGACTGCCACGCCCAGAAGCCCGCCCCGAGCACCACCAGCACGGCGACGACGGCCAGTGCCCGTACCCCGCGCCGCCCCGGATCGAACGCGCCCGGCCCCGGCAACACCCGACTCGACCGTTCTCCATCCGGCTGGGTGGACGAAACCGGTTCCTCCTCCGCCCCGTCCGGCGGGGTGCGTAGCGGACCGGCCGGCGCCTCCGGTCGCGTCAGCACCGCCGGGGCCTCCGCCACCGGCAGGCCGGGGCCGGACAGCTCGCCCGCTGGCAGCACTCGGTGCAGGCGGTCCCGGACCACCTTCTCCTCGTCGTATGGCACAGCGGGACGCTAGGCCGACCGGCGGGGTGGACGCCCTCCGCACGAGGCTCCGCTGTGGATGAGAGCGTGTCTGTGGACAGCCCCTTGACCATGGTCTCGATGTGCTACCGATCGCACCTCCGACAGCCCATCCGTCGGGACGGGCAGCAGCCGTGTCAGTCTCCGGCTGGCGGACGGCGATGCACGACCACGCAGGCCAGGCCGGGCCCCGCATGCGCGGCGACCACCGCACCGGCCTCCGAGACGTAGGTGCTCCGCAGGCAGTCACCGAGCCGCGCGGCCAACGCCGCCTGGAGTGCCTCGGCGCGCTGCGGTGCCGCGAGATGGTGCAGAGCCAGGTCAACATCGGCATCCCCGGCGGCCTCGACAGCGAGGTCTACCAGACGGGCGATGCCCCGGCTGGCGGTGCGCACCCGGTCCCGGAGGACGATCACGCCGTCTGGCATGTGCATGATCGGCTTCACTGAGAGAGCAGTGCCGAGCAACGCCGAGGCGGCGTTGATCCGGCCACCCCGACGGAGGAACTCCAGCGTGTCGACGTAGAAGTAGACGGTGGTCCGCGCTATGGCCCGCTCGGCAACGATACGAGCCGCGGTCAGGTCGGCACCGGCCGCCGCGGCCTCGGTAGCAGCCAGCGCGGGAAATCCGATGCCCATGCCGCAGGAGCGGCTGTCCACCACCGCCACTCGGTCGCCGAACTCCGCGGCGGCCAGGCGCGCGGACTCGACAGTGCCGGAGAGCCCTGCGGACAGATGCACCGAGACGATGCCGTCGGCACCACCGTCGAGAAGCCGGCGGTACGCGCGCACAAACTGCGCGGGGGCCGGCCGGGAGGTGTTGACCGACACCCGCCGCCCACTCAGGGCTCGGGTAGCGTCGGCGGGGAAGGTCTCCACCCCCTCCCGCCCTTCCACTCCGTTGAGCACGACGGTCAAGGGCACCACCGTTAGCTGGTGCATGGCCAGCAGCCCAGGGGGAAGGTAGGCGGTGGAGTCGGTGACAACCGCGACGGGCATGCCGGAACGCTAGCCGATGCTGACCGGCACCGCCGAGGCGAATCAGGTCAGAGCCGTCAAGCAGCGGCCGTAGCCCGCGCGTTTTCGGGACCGGTGGAATCGACGGTCTACCGCCGATCAGCTCTACACCATCAAATTCAGCTCTACACCATCAAAATCACTGTTGGCCGGCACCCGGGTCGGGTGCCGGCCAACAACGTGTTTCCCCTTTGTGGGTGTGGTCTATAGGTGCTGGGTCAGCTGGTCCAGTGCTCGGCCACGAGGTCGGCGGCCTGGGTCTCCCACTGGGCGTAGTGGAACGGGTACGCCGACACCTGCACCGTCTGGGCGGCCTCGGTCAACGGCATCTCCTGCCAACCCTCAACCTGCTTCAGACCGTCCAGGAACGCGGTGGTGGAGTAGGCGGGGTCGGTGATCTGCTCCACCGTGCCCCAGCCGGAGGACGGGCGCTGCTGGAACAGGCCCTGCGAGTCGTGGTCGTTGCGGTCACCCAGGTGACCCAGGTTCTCCAGCTTCGACTCCTGCAAACTGGTCGCGATCGCCACGACGGCGGCCCGCTCGTCCATCCCGGCGGCCTTCGTGGCCTCGATGATGGCCTTGACGTTCGACACCTGCTCGTCACCCAGGCTGATCCGTGACTGCTCGCCCTGGGTGCCGTGCGGGATCAGGGTGTCCAGGTCCGGCTTCGCGACCTGCACCGCCGCGGCCGAAGCCGAGGCCGGGGTGCTGTCGGTGTAGGTGGCCAGGGGACCGGCGACGACACCGGTGGACAGGGCCAGACCAGCAACACCCAGGACGCTACGACGCAGAATCGTGTTCATCAGGTGTGCTCCATTCGGGGGTCGACACCCACACACATCCCGAAAAGGGGGTCGGGAGCGGGGTGCAAGCACCGTCCGGCGCTCAACAGAACAAACGAAAGAAGATCCTCAGACGACCGCGGCCCTGGACGGGCTCACACGACGCCGGGTCCAGATGTAACGACCGGCCGGCCCCCATCATTCCCGGGGCACACGCACAGGCGACACCCGCCGGAGCGGGGCGCTTCCTCGGCCGTACGCAGGGTGTAACGCCCCGACGCCCGCCGAGATTCCACCACCACCGCACCCCCAAACCAGCATGTATCGCGCATTCAGGGATTTACGGGATGAAACCCGCACGGGTCCGAAATCTGGTGAGGGTGACTTCAAGCGGATTCGGCGTCGTCACGGGGCCCAATGTTGTGTGCCCGCAGACGCCAGCCCCGTAGCTCGTCGTGCCACAGCTCGGTCCAGTGGCAGTTGCGCAACGAGTCGATCGTACGCAGCACGGCGGGCTCCCAGCCGAGTAGCTGACCGATGCCCTGTCGCGCGCCACCAGCATGGGTGGCGACCACCACCGTCCCACCGACGACGGTGTCGGCGGCCTCCTGGAACGCGACACCCAGCCGCTTACCGAGGTCGTCCAGGGTCTCGATGCCGGCTCCTGGGTCCGGGTCACCGGCCCGCCAGCGGGCGTACTCGTCCGGGTACTGGTCGGCCGCCTCGGTGAGCCGCAGCCCCTGCCAGGGCCCGAAGTGCCGTTCCCGTAGCCGTGCGTCGGTGTGGACCGACAGCCCGGTCAGGGCGGCCAGAGCAGCGGCCGTGTCAGCTGCCCGCCGCAGGTCACTGGCGAAGATCGCGTCGGGGTGGAACGCGGCGAGCAGCTGAGCGGCAGCACGTGCCTGATCCCGGCCGAGGTCGTTCAGGGAGACGTCGGTCTGCCCCTGCACGCGGCCGCTGGCGTTCCAGTCCGTGTTGCCGTGCCGCCAGACAATCAGCCGAGTCATTCGACCGCGCCGGGCTCAGCGGCGGCGAGATCGCGGTCAACGAAGGGAATCTGTGGGCAGTCCTTCCAGAGCCGGTCCAATGCGTAGAACTCGCGCTCCTCAGAGTGCTGGACGTGCACGACGATGTCCACGTAGTCGAGCAGCACCCAACGACCGCCCCGCTCTCCCTCACGCCGGACCGGCTTGGCCTTCTCCGGCAGCTGGAGCAGGCGCTCCTCGATCGCGTCGACGATGGCGAGCACCTGACGCTCGTTCGGGGCGGCGGCGAGCAGGAACGCGTCGGTGATGGCGAGCTGCTCACCCACATCGATGATGACGATGTCCTGCGCTCTCTTGTCGGCGGCAGCCTGGGCGGCGGCGGTCGCCAGCTCGTGTGCGCGTTCGGAAACTGTCACCGTTCTCCTTCGATCATGCGTGCGACCCTCCAAGCGTCTCACATGAAAGGGCGACACGGCCGGTCGGTTACGGCGCGTCCGGGCAGGAACGGCCCCAGACCGGGGCGGATCACTGCTGGTAGAGACGCCGTTTTGCGATGTACTGCACCACACCGTCGGGCACCAGGTACCACAACGGTGCGCTCCGGGAGACCCGAGCACGGCAGTCGGTGGAGGAGATCGCCATCGCGGGCACCTGCACCAGGCTTACCGTGTCGGCGGGCAGGTGCGCGTCGGACAACCTGAAGCCGGGCCGGGTCACCCCGATGAAGTGGGCCAGCTCGAAGGCCTCGTCCAGGTCCTTCCAGGAGAGGATCTTCTCCAACGCGTCCGCGCCGGTGATGAAGAAGAGCTGCACCTTGGCACCGCACACCGCCCGCAGGTCACGCAGCGTGTCGATGGTGTAGGTGGGGCCACTGCGGTCGATATCGACCCGACTGACCTGGAAACGAGGGTTGGAGGCGGTGGCGATGACCGTCATCAGGTATCGGTCCTCGGCGGGGCTGACCGGCTCATCCGCCTTCTGCCACGGCTGCCCGGTGGGGACGAAGATGACCTCGTCCAGCCCGAAACGGTCGGCCACCTCGCTCGCCGCGACCAGGTGCCCGTGGTGGATCGGGTCAAATGTGCCGCCCATGATCCCGACCCGCCGGATGTCTTCCTCCACCCCGTGATCTTAAACCGACCGTGGCCAGCCCCGTCCCCGCCCCGGCTTCCCCGCCGCCCAGCGCCGAAGCAGCTCCGACTGAGCGTGGGACTGCTCACGGCCGGATACGTCCGCGCCCGCACCGACCCTGGCCCGCGCCCCTCAGGCGTCAACCGCCGCGACGGCGGTCCGGGCGACCAGTGCCCGGCGCAGATCGTCGTCCGCGTCGATCACCGCCCGACGAAGGCCCCGGGTGAGATCCCTCCGGGCGAGCAGCTCCGCGACGCCCTCCCGGGTGCTCTGCGCGACGGCATAGCGCGGGAACGCCAGCTCCGCGATCCGCTCCGCCATCCGGGGGGTACGCAGTCGCGAGGCGGCCGGCATGTCGGCAAGGTAGCGCCCCACGTACGGAGCGGTCAGCGTCGCCTGCTCCGGCTGCCAGAAGCCCTCTGCGGTGGCCTCGACCACGCGGTTTGAGCTTTCGGTATCCGCCACGATGATCTTCCAGGCGGCCTGTTTGGCCGCCGGGTCGGGCAGGGCCGCACGACAACGGGCGGCCCGCTCGCCACCGGTGGCGCTCGGGTCGGCCGCCGCCTCGGCGGCGATCTCCGCCGCGCCGGCCCCACCCAGCGCCACCAGCCGCCCCAGCACCGCCCACCGCAGCTCCGCGTCGATCGCGAGACCCGGCGGCCCGACCTGGCCGGCCAGCCAGCCAGCCAACCGGTCCACGTCGCCGGTCGCGGCCACCCATCCCCGGGCCGCGGCAAGCTGAAGCGAACCACCGGGCGGCGCGGTGGCCAGCAGCTGCCCGGTGGCCACCGAGACCAGAGCGAGGGCCGCCTCGCGGGCGGACGGGGCGAGGTAGCGGTCGATCAGCGATCGGCTGATCGCGACCACATCCTCGACGATCACCACCTCGGTCTCGGCCAGTAGCGCGGTGGCGATCAGCTGCACCAGCTCCGTCACCGGCCGTTCCCCATCGGTGACGGCGTCCAGTTCGGCTCCCCAGAGCAGCGCCCGCGCGAGCGAATCGGCCAGGCGGGGCAGCAGCAGCGGCACCGCGTCCGCCGAGGCCGGATCCAGCCGGATCTTGGCGAAGGTCAGGTCGCCGGCGTTCGGCAGCAGCAGCTGGGCGGCCCGCTGCCCGGCCAGGTCGGCGAGCACCGTGCGACCACCGTCGACGGACGGCTCAAGATCTACCAGCCGGTGCTCCACCGTGCCGTCGGCGGCATACCGGGCGAGGCCAACCCGGTGCGGGCGCAGCACCGGATGGGAATCCGGTGCGCTCTGCACCAGGGCCACCTCGGTGTACCGACCATCGACATCGACCGACACCTTCGTACGCAGCGTGTTGACCTGCGCGGTACGCAACCAGCACCGGGCCCAGCCGGTCAGGTCGCGCCCGCTGGCCGTGGTCAGGCTGGCCAGCAGATCTTCCAGGGTGGCATTGCCGAACCGGTGCTCGGCGAAGTACGCGTTCAGCCCGGCCAGGAAGTCCTCGTCGCCGAGCCAGGCCACGAGCTGGCGCAGCACCGCGGCACCCTTCGCGTACGAAATGCCGTCGAAGTTGAGCAGGCCCTGGGCGGCGTCGGTCACCTCCGCCGGGGCCACCGGGTGGGTGGACGGGCGCTGGTCGGCCGCGTACCCCCAGATCTTGCGCCGCATCGCGAAGGTCGTCCAACCCCGATCGAAACGGGTGGCCTCCGCGGTCACTCGGGTGGCCATGTACTCGGCGAACGACTCGTTCAACCACAGATCGTCCCACCACCGCATGGTGACCAGGTCCCCGAACCACATATGGGCCATCTCGTGCGCGATGGTGCTGGCCCGCCACTCGCGCTCGCTGTCGGTGACCGCGGATCGGAAGACGTAGTCGTCCCGGATCGTCACCAGCCCCGGATTCTCCATGGCTCCGGCGTTGAACTCCGGCACGAACGCCTGGTCGTACTTACCGAACGGGTACCGCTGCGCAAAGAGCTGGTGGTACCGGTCCAGGCACTGCTTCGTGATCGTGAGAATTTCGTCGATCTCCGAGTCCAGGTGCGCTGCGAGCGACCGGCGGCACCAGACGCCGAGCGGGATGCCGTCATGCTCGTCCCGGTGGACGTACCAGGGCCCGGCGATCAGCGAGACGAGGTACGTGGCCAACGGTACGGTCGGGGCGAACTCCCACCGGCCTGGACGCGGGGAGGCAGCCAGCACACCGTTCGCGGCGACGGTCCAGTGCTCGGGGGCGGTTACCGTAAGGGTGACCGGGGCCTTGAGGTCGGGTTGGTCGAACGCGGCGAAGATGCGCTGGGCCTGGTCGAGGAAGGACATGGCGTACAGGTAGGTCTCCCCGTCGGCCGGGTCGACAAAGCGGTGCATGCCCTCGCCGGTATTGGTGTACCCCATCTCCGCCTCGATCGTCAGCGTGTTCCGCTCGGCGAGGCCGGTCAGGGGCAGCCGGTTGTCGACCAGCATGGCGGGGTCAAGGTCGGTGTCGTTGATGCGGACCGAGCACAGCGTCTGCGGCCGGCATTCGACGAACGTCCGGGAGCCGGGGGTCGCCCGGAACCGGATGGTGACCTGCGAACGAAACCGTTCGTCGCCGGTCACGTCGAGGTCCACCTGATAGGACTCGACGGAAATCGCCGCGGCACGCGCGGTCGCCTCTACGCGGGTAAGGCTCGGCATCCGCTTATCCTGCCCGGTGGAGCAATACGAGTTGCCCCCAACCCACGGCACTGGAGGACTGGACCATGACGACGCACCCCAAGGGCGACTTCGATCTCTCGCGGGCCGTCTGGCAGCGGGCCGAGGGCGACACCTCCGAGGCCGCCGTCGAGGTCGCGTTCGTTGACGACCTGATCGGCATGCGCAACTCCGCCGAGCCGGATGGACCGGTACTCGTGTTCACCCAGGCCGAGTGGGACGCCTTCGTTGCCGGCGCCCAGGACGGCGAGTTCGACCTGGACTGATTCGATCGGACGCCACCACCTGGATCGATCTGCCCTGGACCGACTCGACCTGGACCGACTCGACCGACTCGACCTGGACCAACCCGGCCGGGACCAACCCGGCCGGGACCAACCCGGCCTGGATCGCCGCACAGCTGACCCGGCCCGTCGCTGCGCCGGCGAGGAGGTCCGGGTCGAGGAGGTCCGGGTCGAGGAGGTCCGGGTCGAGGAGGTCCGGGTCGAGGAGGTCCGGGTCGAGGAGGTCCGGGTCGAGGAGGTCCGAACTCCCGGCCGGCCACCGGTGTGATCCGCCGTTTGGCTGCGGAGTCAGCCAGCGGGGCCGGACAATGATGGATCGTCGGGTCGGGGGCGAGCCCGCGTTACGGCGCCGCGGGTCGCGGATCGACGGAGGTGCAGGCATGGCAGAGCACGCACAGGTGCGGACGAGGACAGGGCTCCAAACCGCGGCCCTCACCGTGGCGGTGATCTTTCTCCTGCTGGGAGTGCTCGGGTTCGTGCCGGGGATCACCACCGACTATGGCGAGCTGCGGTTCGCCGGACCCGACTCCGGGGCGAAGCTGTTTGGCCTGTTCCAGGTCTCGTTCCTGCACAACATCCTGCTTCTGGGCTCCGGTCTGGCCGGCCTGATGCTGGCCCGGCGGGTGGGCGGGGCGCGGGTCTTCCTCACTGTGGGTGGCGCCCTCACCCTCGGCCTGTGGCTCTATGGGTTCGCCATCGACCGGGAGAGCTCAGCCAACGTGATCCCGGTGAACGAGGCCGACAACTGGCTACACCTCGGGGTCGGCTTCGCGATGCTCGTACTCGGCCTGCTCCTGTCCAACCAGAAAGGCACCGGCGGCCAGCTCGACACCCCCTTGGACCGGCCCTGACCCCACCCTGTCGGCCGGGCTCCAGCCACGCCGACGTGGCCCTCGATCGGCGCAGAAGACACGGGCGATCAGCCGATGCGGTCGGTCACTCCTCGCCGTCGCCGACCGGCTCGTCGGCTTCGGCCTCGTCCTCCGGGCGCTGCCGCCGGGCCTTGCGGGCCGCCAGCCGCTCGGTGGCCGACGGCCGCTCGGACTTCTCAGCAAGCCGCTGGTCACCACCGCGGACCCCGGGGACGAACTCGGTGTACAGCGTCGGCTGCCAGTCGAACTCGCGTTCGCCGATCCGGACCAGGTCGCCCGCCTGCGCACCGGCCTTGCCGAGCTTCTCCTCGACGCCGAGGCGGGCCAGTCGGTCAGCCAGGTAGCCGACCGCCTCCTCGTTGTCGAAGTTCGTCTGCCGAACCCACCGTTCAGGGCGGGTTCCCCGCACCACCCAGGTGCCACCCGGCGCAGCCTCCACGGTGAAGCCTGCGTCGTCGACCGCCTTGGGCCGGATCACGATCCGGGTGGGCTCTGCCGGCGGTGCCGCCGCACGCGCCGCCGTCACCAACTCGCCCATGGCGTACATGAGTTCCTTGAGCCCGGCCCGGGTGGCCGCCGAGACCTCGAAGACACGGAAGCCGCGGGCCTCCAGGTCCGGCCGGACAATCTCGGCCAGGTCCCGCCCGTCCGGTACGTCGACCTTGTTGAGCGCGACCAGGCGCGGCCGATCAACCAGCCCACCGTACGCGACCAGTTCCGCCTCGATGGCATCGATGTCGGCCACCGGATCGCGCTCTGTCTCCAGGGCCGCGGTGTCGACGACGTGCAGGAGTACCGCACAGCGCTCGATGTGCCGAAGGAACTCCAGGCCGAGCCCCTTGCCGGTGGCCGCTCCCGGAATCAGGCCGGGTACGTCCGCGACGGTGAAGGTGTGGTTGTCCACCCGGACCACGCCGAGGTTCGGCACCAGGGTGGTGAACGGGTAGTCAGCGATCTTCGGCTTCGCGGCGGAGATCACCGAGATCAGCGACGACTTACCCGCGGACGGATAGCCGACCAGACCAACGTCGGCGACGCTCTTCAGCTCCAGCACCACGTCTATCTGGTCGCCGGGCTCGCCCAGTTCGGCGAAGCCGGGCGCCTTGCGGCGGGCGTTGGCCAGCGAGGCGTTCCCCCGGCCGCCTCGGCCGCCTCGGGCCACCTCGAAGGTCGTCCCGACACCTACCAGGTCGGCGAGCACCGTACCGTCGCCGGACTGCACCACAGTGCCGTTGGGAACCTTGAGGACCAGGTTGGCGCCGTTCGCGCCGTCCCGGTTCGATCCGGCCCCGCCCCGACCGTTGGCGGCCTTGACGTGCGGCCGGAAGTGGAAGTCGAGCAACGTGTGCACCTGCGGGTCAACCACCAGCGAGACGCTGCCGCCATGCCCACCGTTGCCCCCGTCCGGACCGCCGAACGGCTTGAACTTCTCCCGGTGGACCGAGACACAGCCGTGCCCGCCGTCGCCGGCCTGCAGGTGTAGGACGACCCGGTCAACGAACGTCGTCACGCCACCAATCCTTCCAGCGGGGGGTTGTACTGAACACACGAAAGCCGAAGCGGGCCGGGACACCAGGTCCGCGGCCCGCTTCGCCGGAGAGCCTACTGCTGCGGAACGATGCTGACGGTCTTGCGACCGCGCTTGGTACCGAACTGGACCGAACCGGCGGCCAACGCGAAGAGCGTGTCGTCCCCGCCCCGGCCGACCAGGTCACCCGGGTGGAACTTCGTGCCACGCTGGCGGATGATGATCTCGCCCGCGCTAACGAGCTGACCACCGAAGCGCTTCACGCCGAGCCGCTGGGCCGCAGAGTCACGACCGTTACGCGAGCTGGACGCACCCTTTTTGTGAGCCATTGGAGGACGACCTACTTCCCGCTGGAGATGCCGGTCACCTTCACCTGGGTCAACGGCTGACGGTGACCCTGGCGCTTGTGGTAGCCGGTCTTGTTCTTGAACTTGTGGATCCGGATCTTCGGGCCCTTGGTGTGCGCGGCGATCTCACCGGACACCTCGACCTTGGCAAGCTTCGCCGCGTCGGTCACCAGGTCGTCACCGTCGACGAGGAGCACCGCGGCGAGCTGCACCGCGTCACCGGGGGTACCGGCGAGCTTCTCGACCTCGATCACGTCGCCCTCGGCGACCTTGTACTGCTTGCCGCCGGTCTTGACGATCGCGTACATCGGAGGCGGACTCCCTGTCGTTGAGGCTGCTGACGGTCGTTCCCACGGCGGCTCGCCGGATAACACAGGCACGGCGGCACGGGCACGCGGGAGGTCGGCACACCAAAGTGCGCCGCCGGCCAGCGTACGCCATGGTCGGGAGCTCCCCCAAACCGGCCGGCCACAACACCCAACCCTACCCTCCGTGAGGGCTCGCCGACCGGACCCGCGGGGCGGGATCCGGTCGGCGCAGCACAGCCGTCAGGGGCGGGTACGGCGCCGCGCACCGCCCCGGCGGGAGCGCCGCCGGCCCGAGGCGGTCTCGGACTCCTCGCCGTCGTCGCCGCCCACCGCGTCCGGGTCGTCGGGCGCCGCGAGCCGCGCCGTGTCGCCGCTCTGGCTCGCCACCACGCTCGGGGCCGGTGTTTCCACCTCATACCGGGACAGGTCATAGCCCATCGTGTCGTAATAGTCAGCACCGGGTGTGGTGGCCGTGACCTCCGGGGTGTCGGTGGTACCGGCGTCCTGGGCCTCCTCACTCTCGACCACGGTCCGCTCGGCGGCGACAGCCCCCTTCCGCGCCCGCCGGCGGGACGACCCGCCCGCCTCGGCCGACGCCACCGCCTTGACCTTCTCCCCGGTGCCACCGGCACGTGGCTTCTCCGGCACCGGCTCGGTGTGCAGGATCAACCCACGGCCCTTGCAGCACTCACAGGTCTCACTGAACGCCTCCAGCAGGCCGGCACCGATCCGTTTGCGGGTCATCTGCACCAGACCGAGTGAGGTGATCTCCGTCACCTGATGCTTGGTGCGGTCCCGCCCAAGGCACTCGGTCAGCCGCCGCAGCACCAACTCCCGGTTCGACTCCAGGACCATGTCAATGAAGTCGATGACCACGATGCCACCGATGTCGCGCAGCCGCAGCTGACGGACGATCTCCTCGGCGGCTTCCAGGTTGTTCCGGGTAACCGTCTCCTCCAGGTTCCCGCCGGCACCGGTGTACTTGCCGGTGTTCACGTCAACCACGGTCATCGCCTCAGTACGGTCGATCACCAGGTGCCCCCCGGAGGGGAGGAAGACCTTGCGGTCCAGGCCCTTCAGGATCTGCTCGTCGATCCGGTACTCAGTGAAGACGTCCACGGTGCCCACGTGTCGCCGCAGCCGGGCGACCAGGTCCGGCGAGACGTGCGACAAGTACGACTCGACCAGGTCGTACGCGCCCTCACCCTCGATCATCAGCTCCCGGAAGTCCTCGTTGAAGAGGTCCCGGACAACCCGGATGACCAGGTCTGGCTCCTCGTAGAGCAACACCGGCGCACCGCCCCGGCCCGCCTTCGCCTGGATGTCCTCCCACTGCGCCTGCAACCGCTTGACGTCCCGCGCCAGCTCGTCCTCGGTGGCGCCCTCGGCGGCGGTGCGGACGATCACGCCCGCTCCCTCCGGAACCAGCTTCTTCAGCGCGTCCCGCAGGCGCTTGCGCTCGTTGTCCGGCAGCTTGCGGCTGATCCCGGAGGCGTTGCCGCCCGGCACGTAGACGAGGTGTCGGCCGGAGAGCGCCACATGGCTGGTCAGCCGTGCACCCTTGTGTCCGATCGGATCCTTGGTGACCTGCACCAGGACCGAGTCACCGGACTTGAGGGCCTGCTCGATCGAGCGGGCCCGCCCTTCCAGCCCGGTGGCGTCCCAGTTGACCTCACCCGCGTAGAGCACGGCGTTGCGGCCACGCCCGATGTCGACGAACGCCGCCTCCATGCTGGGCAGAACGTTCTGCACCTTGCCCAGATAGACGTTGCCAGCCATGGTGACAGCCGAGTTACGGGTGACGTAGTGCTCGACCAGCACGCCGTCCTCCAGCACGGCGATCTGTGTCCGGTCGCCCCGCTGCCGAACCGCCATCACCCGATCCACCGCTTCCCGGCGGGCCAGGAACTCCGCCTCGCTGAGGATCGGCGGCCGGGTACGGCGCTGCTCGCGGCCGTCCCGGCGACGCTGGCGCTTGGCCTCCAGCCGGGTCGAGCCGGAGACGCCCTGCACCTCGTCGACGGTGCGACGTGGCTCCCGAATCTTGACGACCGTGGGCACCCCGTCCTCGGCGGCGACCTCCACGTCTCCGGCACCACGCCGCCGCCGACGTCGACGGCGGCGGGTCAGCCCGTCGCCTCCTCCGGCCTCGGCCTCGGCCTCATCGTCCTCCTCGGCCACCGGCTCCGCCGCCTCGGCCTGGACAGCGGCCTCCTCGGCCTCCTCGGCCTCCTGCTCCTCGACCTCGTCGGTGCCCCCCTTGCCCCGGCCACGACCGCGACGACCCCGGCGTCGACGGCGCCGGCCACCGGTGGCGTCGTCCTCGTCCTCGCCCTCGGAGCCCTCCTCGGCCTCCTCGATCTCCTCGGTCTCCCCGGTCTCGACCTCCGCGGTCGACTCGCCGTTGCGGCGGCCCCGCCGGCGGCGACGCGCCGTCTCGACCAGTTCCTCAGCGGCCGGCTCGGCTGAGGGCCGTTCCTCGGCGGGCCTCGCCGGCGCCGACTCCTCGGGCAGTGGAGCCATGAACAGCACTGTTGGGGCGGAGAGCCGCGCGCGCCGGCCACGGGCCGGGCGCTCCGGCTCAACCGGCTCGGCCACCGCCACCCCGGGCGGTACCTCCCCCACCGCGGCCCCGGCGGGCGGAGTCGACTCGTTCTGCTCCTCCTCAGCCGCGGCAACCGGTGCGGTCTCAGCCGGCTCCACCGGAGCAATCGGGTCAACCGGAGCGGCAGTCGACTCGACCGGCGTGGAGGTGGACTCGACCGGCGTGGAGGTGGACTCGACCGGCGCAGGAGCGGTCTTCTTACGGCGGGTCCGTGTCGCCTTCGCCGGCGGCGCGATGTCCGCCGCCGCCTCCTGCCCACCGGCGGCCGTCACCGGCTCCGCCGGTGCCTTGGCCGTCGTGGCCTTCCGGCGACGACGCGTCGCCTTCGTCGGCGGCTCACCGTCGCCCGCGACCGGGGCAAGCACCTCGGCCTGGGGCGCCTCGCCCGCCCCCGGCACGGCGGCGCTACCCGCCTCGATCGGCGCCTCGGTCTGCTCCGGCCGGTTGACCGGGGTCACCCGCTTCCGGCTGGCCCGCTTGCGGACCCGGGCAACCGGCTCGCCCAACTCGGTCGCGCCGGTGACCACCGCCTCACTCGGCGCTGGACCGGCCGACTCGGAGGTGCCCCCGGTGGGTTCCCGGGCAGCCGGGTCGCTCCCCTCCGACGTGGTGTTCGCGGAGGCAGCGCTGTCGCCAACACGGTGTTCGGCGGTCTCGCCATCCGGGTGGAGGCCGGTGCGTTCGCCGCCCTCGGGCTCGTTCTCGAGCATGGACGTTCTCCAGTTCTGGCTACCCCGGGCGCGGGTGAGCGCTGCCACGCAGGGTCGCCGCAAAAGGTGTTTCCGCCAGTCGCGATCGGCGCGACCAGCGAAGTCTGCCTAGCCAGGTACCGACCGTCGGTCAGCACCCACCAATGACTGCCCCGTCGCGGCCCGCGTCCAACGGGTCCGCGATCGCACCCTGCGCGGTCAGCGTGCCCTGAGCCAGGCGGGTCACCCGCGGCGACACCGGCGGCTCCAGGTCGGCCACCACGCGGAGGCCGGAAAGGACGTCATCGGGTCGAACAGCGGGAGTGACCTGCCGCACGACCAGCTCGAGTATCGCACACGGTACTGCCACCGCCTCGGAAGGCGTCTCATCCGACATGATCACATTGATACTGATAACCGCCGCCCGAGCGTCGAAGGTCCGCCGGCCCTGCTTGGTCATCCGCTCGACGAGGATCTCGTCCGCAGCGGTGAAGGCGGTCACCGCCGCGCCCAGCACGTGCGGGTCCACCCCCGGCAACTCGATCCGCCAGTGTGCCGCCTCGATCCGGTCGACGAGGCTGCCGCCGGTCGCCGCCACCGCGTGCAGCACGTCGAGTCCGGGCGAGAGGGCGGCGTCCAGCGCGGCGCGCAACGCCCCCGGGTCGACGGTCTCCCGCAACCCAATCTCCAGGTACTCGGCCTCGCTCGCCACACCGGTAGGCGCGGCGCTGGCATAGGAGATCTTCGGGTGCGGGGTGAAACCCTGGGAGTACGCCATCGGCACACCCGCCCGGCGCAGTGCCCGTTCGAAGGCGCGCGCGAAGTCCCGGTGCGAGGTGAACCGCAGTGGCCCCCGTTTGGCGTAGCGGAGGCGGATCCGCTGGACGACCGGCGCCTGCCCGCCCTCCGGCTGTCGTTTCCTACTGATCGTTGTGCTCCTCGGATGTCAGGCCGGCGACGGTCGCCGGTCCCCCGGACCTACCTGCTACTGCTGGGTGTCGCTGGGACCCGCAGTCCGTTGACCGGGGTGAGCGGGAGCAGTTTCCTACCCGTCGGGCCGATCTGGATCTCGGTGTCCATGGACGGACAGACGCCGCAGTCGAAGCACGGCGTCCACCGGCAGTCGTCCTGCTCGTACTCGCCCAGGGCGTCCTGCCAGTCCTGCCAGAGCCAGTCCTTGTCCAAGCCCGAGTCCAGGTGGTCCCAGGGTAGGACCTCCAGCTCGTCACGCTCCCGGGTGGTGTACCAGTCAAGGTCGATGCCACAGTCGGGCAGCACCTCCGCGGCGGCGTCCACCCAACGCTGGTACGAGAAGTGCTCGCTCCAGCCGTCGAACCGGCCGCCGTTCTCCCAGACCCGCTGGATCACCGTGCTGACCCGGCGGTCACCGCGGGAGAGCAGGCCCTCGATCAGCGACGGCTCGCCGTCGTGGTAGCGGAAGCCGATCGCCCGACCCAGCGAACGATCCGCGTTGACGGCCTGCTTGAGCAGCCGCAGTCGGTTGTCGATGACCTCCGGACGCGCCATCGCCGCCCACTGGAACGGGGTGTGTGGCTTCGGCACGAACCCGCCGATGGAGACCGTGCAGCGAATGTCCCTACTACCGGTCGCCGCACGGCCAGCTCGGATCACCTCGTGCGCCATCTCCGCGATCTCGAGGACGTCCTCGTCGGTCTCGGTCGGCAGGCCGCACATGAAGTAGAGCTTCACCTGCCGCCAGCCGTTGGTGTAGGCGGTTACCACGGTCCGGATGAGGTCGTCCTTCGACACCATCTTGTTGATCACCTTGCGGATCCGCTCCGACCCGCCCTCCGGGGCGAAGGTCAGACCGGTCCGCCGGCCGTTGCGGGCCAGCTCCTGCGCCAGGTCGATGTTGAACGCGTCCACCCGGGTGGACGGCAGCGAGAGCGACACGTTGGTGCCCTCGTACTGCTGGGCCAGGCCCGAGCACATGTCGCCGATCTCCGAGTGGTCGGCCGAGGAGAGCGAGAGCAGGCCCACCTCGTGGAAGCCGGAGAACTCCAGCCCCTCCCGCACCATCTGCCCCACCGTGGTGATCGAGCGCTCCCGCACCGGACGGGTGATCATGCCGGCCTGGCAGAACCGGCAGCCCCGGGTGCAGCCCCGGAAGATCTCCACCGCGTACCGCTCGTGGACCGTCTCCGCCAGAGGCACGAGCGGCTTCTTCGGGTACGGCCACGCGTCCAGGTCCATCGTCGTGCGCTTGTGCACCCGAAACGGCACGTCCGGCCGGTTCGGCACAACCCGCTGAATTCGGCCGTCGGGCAGGTAGTCCACGTCGTAGAAGCGCGGCACGTAGACGCTCTCGGTACGGGCCAGCCGCAGCAGCAGCTCGTCCCTGCCACCGGGGGAGCCCTCGGCCTTCCACTCCCGAACGATCGTGGTGATCTCCAGGACGGCCTCCTCGCCGTCACCGAGCACGGCGGCGTCGACGAAGGCGGCGATCGGCTCCGGGTTGAACGCTGCGTGCCCACCGGCGACGACCACCGGGTCGGCGTCGCTGCGGTCGGCGGCCAGCAGTGGAATTCCCGCCAGGTCGATCGCGGTGAGCAGATTCGTGTAGCCCAGCTCGGTGGCGAAGGAGACGCCGAAGACATCGAAGTCCCGCACCGGACGGTGCGCATCAATGGTGAACTGCGGCACCTGGTGGGCGCGCATCAGCCGCTCCAGGTCCGGCCAGACTGCGTACGTCCGCTCGGCGAGCACGTCGGGCAGCTCGTTGAGCACCTCGTATAGGATCTGCACGCCCTGGTTGGGAAGGCCGACCTCGTACGCGTCGGGATACATCAGGGCCCAGCGCACGGCCGCCGTGTCCCAGTCCTTGACCACCGCCCCCAACTCACCACCGACGTACTGGATGGGCTTGGCGACCTGAGGCAGCAACGGCTCCAGCCGGGGCCACACGGAATTGGCCACGGCGCTGCGCGGTGTGGTGGACGGGGCACTCATGATGCTCAAGGGTACGCGCCCGACAATGAGCCGAACGGCGGCGGCTCACGGAGGCGGGTAGGTCGGTACTAGCCTCGGGTCGGCGAGAGGAGATTGACACGATGCCGGAGCCGCGCAACGGCGAACCGGGCGGGCCAACCGGCACCCAGAAGTTCCGGGCAGACGAGACCACTCCACCACCGGCTGTGGCCGGGAGCGGTTCCGCTGCCGTGCCACTCCCGCGCCGGCCGCCCTGGGACGAGTCGGTCGAGCCGGCTACGGCAGAAGGGCCTCCGGAAGCACCGGAGGACCGGACCCCGGTCGACCCGTGGGCCGGCACCGACACCACCGGATGGGACCTGTTCTCCACCGAGCTGCCGCCATTGCCACCGACCCCGCCCGCCCCGTCGGCCCGGCCACAGCCCTACTCCGGCCCGGCGGATCCAGCGTTGCCGCCGACCGGATACGCGGCCGTCCCCTCGGCGGCGCCGGCTCCTACCGACTCCCCCGCCCCACCCCCCAACAGCTATCCGGCCCCAGCAGTCCCGCCGCCCGCCGACTCCACCAGCCCACCGGGACCCGGTCGGTCCGCGTCGACGACAGACAGCGCGGCACCGATCCGCAACCGCCGGAAGTGGCCCTGGGTACTGCTGTTCGCCATCGCGTGCTGCTGCGGCGGCCCGGCCTACTGGGCGGCACCCGTGATCAACCAGTTTCCGGCGAGCGCCGCCCTCCCGACCGAATTCCGGGACCTGCGACTACGCGAGGACCACAACAGCGGGCAGACCGCGGCGGAGCTGGCGCGGGGGGTAGACGAGGCGCACGGGACGTCCCGCGACACCTTCGCCGGCATTTACAGCACCCATGCCGGCAAGCAGGTGACGGTCTTCGGTGGCACCGGAGTCTGGCTCACGCCGAAATCGGCGGCAGAAGCCGAGATGGAGCGGCTCACCGGCCGGTACGCGCTCGGCGCGTCGCAGGCCGTCGGGACCGGAGTCCGCGCCCGGCACGGGCGATGTGCCATTGGTCACGACGGCGGCACGGACGTGGTGGTCTGCACCTCCGTCGACCACAGCAGCATCACCACCGCTGTCTTCACCCGGCTCTCGGTGGCAGACAGCGCCGCCCTGCTCGGCGCCCTACGAAAGCAGATCGTCACCCAGCCGGACTGACCCGATCCGGCGCCCGTTCCCGCGACCCGCTGCCCGGCTGCGCCAACCCGCCGGGGCGTCCGCTACCGAACGTCGGTTCAGACCGCGCCCGGTTCCCCATCGGCCGGCGGACGCCCACGTGCCGGTGCATAGCGTGGGACGTACTCCTGCCCGGTGAGCTTCTGGATCTCGCCCATCACCTCATCGGTCATGACCCGCAGCGAGGTGCGGTCGTCCGGCTGCCCGGTGAAGTCCAGCGGCTTGCCGAACCGCACGGTGATCCGCCCGGTGAAGGGGCGAGGCACCCGGGCACCGATCGGCTGCACCTTCTCGGTGCCGATCATGCCGACCGGGATGATCGGCACACCCGCGGTCACCGCGAGCCGGACCGCGCCGGTGCGTCCACGGTAGAGCCGCCCGTCCGGGGAGCGGGTCCCCTCCGGGTAGACGACGACGAGATCACCGGCGCGGAGCGCGGGGATAGCCGCGTCGAAAGCCGACAGCGCCGCGCGCCCGCCGCCCCGCTCGACCGGGATGGCGCCCAGACCGGTGAGCACAAACTTGGAGAATCGCCCTTTCAGCCCGGCGCCCTTGAAGTACTCGGACTTGGCCCAGAAGGCCAGATGCCGGGGGACGGTCGTGCCGAGGAAGAGCTCGTCGGCGACCGAGAGGTGATTGCCCGCGAAAATCGCGCCGCCGGTCTCCGGCACGTACTCCAGCCCTTCCACGGTCGGACGGAAGCCCAACCGAAGCGCGGGCGCCAGGGTGAGCTTGCCGATGGTGTAGAGCAGCGGCACTGGTCCTCCGGCAGTTCGAGTGCGGGTACAGGGGCGGTGTCACGGTAGCGGACCCCCACGAGACACCCCGCGCGAGGTGCAGCGGATCCGCTGACCGGGTGACCAGTTTCAAGGTCAACTCAGTGGACCGGTGAGGAAGGGCCCGCTCGCACCGTCGCCGCCGGCGACGGCCCGGGCCCTTCCTCACCTCTTTCTAAACCCGACGGACAGTCACCACAACCTGCTCACCGTCGCCCACCTCACCGGTGAACCCGACCAGCCCCGGGGTGAGCTCCACCGCATCGGCCAGCACCTCCCGGGCCACCACCTCGCGGTACGCGGAGACCGCCGCCCACACCTGCTCGGATGCGGCGAGCGCGACCACGATCCGGTCCGAGACATCCAGGTCGGCGTCCCGGCGGGCCTGCTGCACCACCCGGATCACATCCCGGGCCAACCCCTCGGCGGCCAACTCCGGGGTGACCTCGGTGTCCAGGACGACCACGCCCTCACCGCCGGGCAGCGGCGCCGACTGCTCCGCGTCGGCGGCGACCAACCGCAGCTCGTACTCGCCCTCGGCGAGGGTGACCCCGGCGGCGACCGGAGCGCCGTCAACCAGCTCCCACTCCCCGGCCTTGACCGCCCTGATCACCTGCTGGACCGCCCTGCCGACCCGCGGGCCAAGGGCCCGCGGCACCACCGTCAACACCTGCTCGCAGTAGCTGCCCACCTCGTCGGTGAACTCGACCCGCTTCACGTTGACCTCGTCGGCGACCAGGTCGGCGAAGGGCCGCAGCGCGGCGGCGGCCGGCGTGGCGACGGTCAACACCGACAGGGGCAGCCGTACCCGCAGACCGCGCGACTTGCGCAGTGACAACGCCGCCGAGGCGACCGCCCGCACCGCGTCCATCGCGGCGACCAGATCATGGTCAGCGGGGAACTCCTCCGCCGCCGGCCAGTCGGTCAGGTGCACCGAACGCTCACCGGTCAGGCCCCGCCAGATCTCCTCGGCCGTCAGCGGCGCCAGCGGCGCCACCACGCGGCAGAGTGTCTCCAGTACCGTCCACAGGGTGCAGAAGGCGTCCTCGTCGCCCGACCAGAACCGGTCCCGCGAGCGGCGTACGTACCAGTTGGTCAAGGCATCCAGGTAGGACCGCACGGTGACGCAGGCACCGGAGATGTCGTACCCGTCCAGCTGCGCCTGCACCGTCGACACCAGCTCGTTCGTCTTCGCCAGCACATACCGATCGAGCAGGTGCGCCGAGGTGGTGCTCCGCCGCGCCTGACGCCCGTCGGCGTTGGCGTAGAGCGAGAAGAAGTACCAGACGTTCCAGAGCGGCAGCAGCACCTGCCGGACCGCGTCCCGGATGCCGGCCTCGTTCACCGCCATGTCACCACCGCGCAGCACCGGGGAGGACATCAGCATCCAGCGCATCGCGTCCGAGCCGTACGTGTCGAAGATGTGATACACGTCCGGGTAGTTGCGCAGGCTCTTGGACATCTTGCGCCCATCCGACCCGAGCAGGATGCCGTGGCTCAGGCAGTTACGGAAGGCGGGTCGGTCGAACAGCGCCGTGGCGAGCACGTGCATGGTGTAGAACCAGCCGCGGGTCTGCCCGATGTACTCGACGATGAAGTCACCGGGGTAGTGGGACTCAAACCAGTCGGCGTTCTCGAACGGATAGTGCACCTGGGCGAACGGCATCGCACCGGACTCGAACCAGCAGTCCAGCACCTCCGGGACCCGGCGCATCATGGACTTCCCGGTCGGGTCGTCCGGGTTGGGACGGACCAGCTCGTCCACCGCCGGCCGGTGCAGGTCGGTCAGGCGTACGCCGAAGTCCCGCTCCAGTTCGGCGAGGGAGCCGTAGACGTCCACCCGCGGATAGGCCGGGTTGTCGGACCTCCACACCGGGATCGGCGAGCCCCAGAACCGGTTCCGGCTGATCGACCAGTCCCGGGCGTTGGCCAGCCACTTGCCGAACGAGCCGTCCTTGATGTGCCCCGGAGTCCAGTTGATCTGCTGGTTGAGCTCGACCATCCGATCCTTGAACCGGGTCACCGCGACGAACCAGGACGACACCGCCTTGTAGACCAGCGGGGTGTCGCAGCGCCAACAATGTGGGTACGCGTGGGTGTAGGTGTCCTGCCGGAGCACCACGCCACGCTCCTTCAGCTCCCGGATCACCGGCTTGTTGACGTCGAAGACCTGCTCACCCTGGTACGGCGGGACCAGCGCGGTGAACCGGGTACGTTCGTCCACGGTGACGACAGTCGGTATGCCGGCGGCGTTACAGGTGTTCTGGTCGTCCTCGCCGAACGCCGGCGCCAGGTGCACGATCCCGGTGCCGTCCTCGGTGGTCACGAAGTCCGCGCCGAGCACCTGGTACGCGTGCTCACCCGCCGGCTCGACCAGGAAGTCGTACAGCGGGGTGTATCGGCGCCCGACCAGGTCCCGGCCGTACACGGTGCCGACCTGCTGGTACCCCTCCAGCTCCTTGGCGTACGCGGCGACCCGGGCGGCGCCCAGCACGTAGCGCTGCCCGTCCCGCTCCAACACCGCGTACTCGATGTCCGGGCCAACGGCGAGCGCCAGGTTGGACGGCAGCGTCCACGGCGTGGTGGTCCAGACCCCCAGCGCGACGGTGCCGCGCAGCAGCTCCGGTGCGCTCTCGTCGGGTGTGAGCGTCAACCACACGCTGAGCGTCGGGTCGTGCCGGTCCCGGTAGACGTCGTCCATCCGGGTCTCGGTGTTCGACAACGGCGTCTCGCACCGCCAGCAGTACGCGAGCACCCGGAAGCCCTCATAGACCAGGCCCTTGTCGTGCAGGCTCTTGAAGGCCCACAGGACGCTCTCCATGTAGTCCAGGTTCAGCGTCTTGTAGGCACTGGAGAAGTCGACCCAACGGGCCTGACGGGTGACGTAGCGCTCCCAGTCGTGGGTGAACTCCAGCACCGAGCTCCGGCAGGCCGCGTTGAACCGGTCCACCCCCAGATCGAGGATCTCCGCCTTGCTGGTGATGCCGAGCTGCTTCTCGGCGACCACCTCGGCGGGCAGGCCGTGGCAGTCCCAACCGAACCGACGCTCCACCCGCTGCCCACGCATGGTCTGGTAGCGCGGCACCACGTCCTTGACGTAGCCGGTGAAGAGGTGGCCATAGTGCGGCAGGCCGTTGGCGAACGGCGGACCGTCGTAGAAGACGTACTCGTTGTCGGCGGGGGCGCCGTCGGCGACGACGCCGTCCGCCGATCGTCGGGAGGCCGGTCGGGCCTCGATGGAGGCCTCGAAGGTCTTGTCGGCCGTCCAGTGCTCCAGGACCCGGCGCTCGATCGCGGGCAGGTCCGGGCTCGCAGGGACTCCGGTCGCGGTCGGGTCATGCAACGGATAGGCCATCGGGGGGTCGCGCTCCTTCGCAGCTCACTCTTCGTGGGTCTGCGAGGACGAACCCGCTCCGGACGCCGTCGGCGTGCCGGGGCAGGGCCCGCGGTACCACCCCGCTTGGCGGCCAGGATCGACCGCCCGCTCGTTGGCCGGCTGTGACGGGCCGAACCCGTCCGGTTCTACTCGGGCGCGGACGCCCTTTCTTCCGGAGGCTCACCGGTGATATCCGGGTCGTCGCCGTGTGGTCGCCAACCCTACCCGACCCCGGGTAGGGATCGCCGCGCACTTTCCCACCGCCGGACCAGCCGATCATGAAGCTCCGACCAGCTCCATGATCGGCCGGCATGGTCATCGCGGAGCGGGGAGGGTGGTGCTCCAGAGAGAGTTGCCGGTGCGGTCCCGCAGATGAACCGTGCAGGCGCCGCTGTCAGCATCGATACGCACCTCGCCGAAGTGCTGGAAACCCCCCGCGGGGCTGGTGTTCGCGCTGGGCGGCGCGTTGACGAAGACCGCCTGGGGACCGAACGTGCCATCCAGCTTGTTGGGGCCGAAGGCGCCGGCGTGCGCCGGGCCGGAGACGAACTCCCAGAACGGGGTGAAGTCGGCGATCGCCGCCCGGGCAGGGTCGTAGTGGTGGGCGGCGGTGTAGTGGACATCGGCGGTGAGGAAGAAAATACCGGTCACCCCGGCGCGGTGGGCCGCCCGAAGCACCTCGGCGAACTCCAACTCCCGGCCCGCGGGCGCCCCCGGGTCGCCCTGCGCCACGCCCTCCTGGGCCGAACCGTCCGGCACCACCAGACCGAGCGGCAGGTCGGCGGCGATCACCTTCCACGTCGCCCGAGAGCGGGTCAGCTCGCGGATCAGCCACTCCCGCTGCTCCCGGCCGAGCAGTCCCCGGTCCGGGTCCGGGTAGGTGTTCCCGTCGTTCGGGTCCTTCCAGGTACGCATGTCAAGCACGAAGACGTCCAACAACGGCCCGTACGGCAGCCGCCGGTAGCGGGGTCCACGGACCGGGGTGGGCAACCACTCGTCGAACGCCTGCCGGGCGCGGGCGGCGAGCACGTCAACCCGCTTCTCCGTGTACCGATCATCGACCAGCACCTCGCCCGGGTACCAGTTGTTCGTCACCTCATGGTCGTCCCACTGGTTGACCTGTGGCACCTCGGCGACAAACTCCCGCAGGTGCTCGTCGAGCAGGTTGTACGCGTACTGCCCCCGGAACTCCGCCAGGGTCTCGGCGACCTTGCTCTTCTCCGGGGTGACGAGGTTCCGCCAGATCCGCCCGTCGGGCAGCGGCACCGTCTCGGTCAGCGGGTTGTCGGCATACACCGTGTCACCGCTACAGAGGAAGAAGTCGGGTTCGGTGGCGCGCATGGCGGCGAAGATGGACATGCCACCGAAGTCGGGGGCGATGCCCCAGCCCTGCCCAGCGATATCTCCGGTCCAGACAAACCGGATGTCGCGCCGCCTACGACGTGGACCGGGGGCCGTCCGCAGGGACCCGGTTAGCGGCTCGCTGCACAACCCTGGCCGGTCCAGGCTCTCCGCCCGGACCCGGTAGTACCAACGCTCACCAGCCGGCAACCCGCGCAGTCGCACCTTGCCGGTGAAGTCCCCAGTCGGGTCCAGGACCGGCCCCCGCAGCCGCCGGGCGTCTCGCAGGTCCGGCCGGCGACCCACCTCCACCAGCATCCGGCCGGGCCGGTCAGCCCGGGTCCACACCACCGCCGACTGGGCGGAGACGCCGCCGCTCTGCACCCCGTGCGTGAGAACGGGACGACCGGCCGGGCGCCAACCCGCGGTGGCGGGCCCGGCGGTGCCGCTGGCACCGCCCAGGAGCACTCCGCCAGCGGCTCCCGCACCCGCGGCAAGGCTGGCCCGCAGTAGCGTACGTCGATCGAACTCGGTCATGGTTCCTCCCGGATTGGGGACTGACCCCGCCGTTCTACCGAGCCGACATGACCTTCCCCCACGGCCCAGATGGCCAACACGGGAACGCGGAATGATCGGTCGTTCCGCGCGGCGACGCCCCGCACCACGCACGGCACGCCGCGGCCGCCGTCCTCAGACCAGCTCCGGGAACCAGAGCCCAATCTCGCGCTTCGCGCTGTCGACGGAATCGGAGGCGTGCACGAGGTTCTCCCGGTTCGACAACGACAGGTCGCCCCGGATGGTGCCGGCCGCGGCCCGCCGGCCGTCGGTGACGCCGATCATGCCGCGTACGACCTCGATGACCTGGTCTCCCGAGAGCACGAGCGCGACCAGTGGACCGCTGGTCATGAAGGTCTTCAGCGGCGGGTAGAAGGGCTTGTCGACGTGCTCGGCGTAGTGCTGATCGGCGAAGTCCTCGTTCAGCGTCCGCTGCACCATCGCGTCGACCTGCAGGCCCTTACGCTCGAATCGGGAGATAATCTCGCCGACCAGCCCGCGGCGGACCGCATCGGGCTTGATCAATACGAGCGTACGCTCGTCCGGGCTGCTGCTGGACACGCTGTTCCTCCTGTACGCCGAAGGCGGCCGGGCTGGGTACGGTCAGCGTAACGGCCCGGTCTCGGCGCCGGCTCGGCGGTCGGTTCCTTCCCCCGACGGTCAAGCCGGCCTAGCCTGACCCCCACCCCCTAGGAGGTCCACAGTGGCGAATGGCGGTAGCCGCCCGATCGCGCCGGTCCGCAGGCTGGTCGGCGCGGCACTGGGCACCGTGGCGACGTTCGTGATCCTGTTCGGCCTGGGCATGCCGAGTTGGTCGATCGTGGCGCTCGGCGGCGCGATCCTGGTGCTGGCGGTCGCGCTCGCCACGGTTCGGGCCGGTGGGCGCACCTGGGTCATCGGTGAGGGGACGGTGCACACCGTCTCCGAGCCACCAACCCAGTACGCATTCGGCCGCTGCGAGCTCCAGCTCTTCATCGACGCGCCCGGGCTACCACCACGATCCAAGAAGATCATCGAACCGCGGGTACCGGTCGCCAAGTGGCCGGCGCCGGGCCAGGCCCTACCGATCCGGGTGGCGCTCGACGACCAGCGGCACGTCCGCGTCCTCTGGGACGAAGTGCTGACGCACGCCGAATCCGCGAGGGTCGGCGCGGGGGACCTGCCCCTGCACCAACCCGACTCGGACCTCCCGGTGGAGGAGCTCCTGATCCAGCAGGAAGCACCGCCGTGGGCCGGCCGGGCGGCCGACGACGAGCTTCGGGACCCGTACGGCGACCCTGTCCCGCCGCCGACCGAGCCCAGCGCCGTCGTCGTCCACCACGTCCCCGGCGGCCCGACGGTCCTCGACGGGGAACTGGTCAACCCACCCGCCTCCGGCGACCTACCGCGCCGCGCCGCGCCGAACCCCCGAACCCCCGCCGAACAACGATTCGACGTGTCGGCCGAGGCAGCAGCATTCGAGGCGGCGTCCGCCTCCACACCAGCCCGACCGCCCGCCGAGGAGCCCGGGCCGCCCGCCGAGGGGTTCCGGGTACCCGCCCCGGCGGACCCGGTCGACCTGCCCCTCGACGACCCGATGCCGCCGTACGCCGAGGAACCGGTGATCCCGGACCTGGACGAGGCGATCTTCGGGGAGCCTGCCGGTGACCCGCCGATCGCCGGGGTGGGGTTCACCTTGCTCGTCACCGACCTGGCCCGGTCGCTCGCCTTCTACCGGGACCTCGGCTTCACCGAAGTTGACCAGGGCTCCGGGAACGCGGTGCTCGCCTCCGGGGCGACCCGCCTGGTGCTCCGGGAGGCCACCGAGGCCGTCCCCATCAGCCGTCGGCTCGTGCATGTCAACCTGGAGGTTGACGACATCGAGGACGCGTACGCACGGCTGCGCGAATCCGGCGTCCGCTTCACCTATCCGCCGCGGGTCGTCAACCGCGGATCGCGGCTGGAGGTGTGGGCGGCTGCCTTCCGCGACCCGGACGGGCACGGCATCGCCCTCACCCAGTGGCGGGAACGCGCCGAGGCCTGAGTGGGTCCGGTCAACCGAGGATCACCCGCCGCACGTGCAGGGCGTACGCCCACACCAACGCGAAGATGACCCCGAGCACCAGCAGCGACCAGTGCAGCACGCCGGCCAGCAGCAACGCGCCCTGCAGAATGATCCCCGCCGGCCAGGCCCAGGCACGACGGATCAGTCCAGCCAGCAATACCGCCACCACCGCCAGCGCCACCACCGCGGCGATCGCGGCAGCACTCAGCCCGCCGCCAACCACCCGTATCGGCTGGATGGCCAGCACCAGGACCAGGGCCTCAAGGCTTAGGAGCCCGGCACCGAGGCCGGCCACCGCCCGCTGCGGGTTACGCAACCCGGAGCGGCGCGGCGGCGACGTCGGGCCCTTCGGCAGTTCGCCCGCCGGTCCCGGCCCGGAGGGACGCCCCGCGGCGGTCATCGCTTCAGCAGCCGGCGGGCATCGGCCACGGTCACCACCGAACCGGTGACGAGTACGCCGATCCCCGCCAGCTCACCGGGGACATCCTGCTCAGCCAGCGCCACCGCCGCCTCGATAGCGTCCGGCATCTGCTCCGCCACCACCACCCGGTCCGGACCGAGGACCTCGGCGGCGAGCGTCGCCAGTTCCTGCGTGGGCATCGCCCGTGGCGAGCTGTTGCGGGTAACCACCAGCTGGTCGACGACCGGCTCCAGCAGTTCGAGCAGGCTGAACGCGTCCTTGTCAGCGAGGACACCGAGTACGGCAACCAGTTTGCTGAAGGCGAACTCCTCCTGCAGCGCGGTGACCGTGGCCGCCATGCCCTGCGGGTTGTGCGCACCGTCGAGCAGCACGGTCGGCGCGGTACGGACCCGCTCCAACCGCCCCGGCGAGCTCACCGCGGCGAACCCCTCCCGGACCGTCTCGACGTCCAGCTGGCGGCGCTCACCCGCGCCGAGGAACGCCTCCACGGCCGCGAGCGCCACCGCGGCGTTCTGCGCCTGGTGGGCACCGTGCAACGGAACAAAGAGCTCCTCGTACTGCCCGCCGAGCCCCTGCAGGGTCAGCACCTGCCCACCGACCGCGACCGCCCGGCGCAGCACCCCGAACTCGGCGCCTTCCCGGGCGATCGTCGCGCCGACCTCGGCGCAACGCTCGAGAACCGGACGCGCCGCCTCCTCCTCCTGTCCAGCCGAGATCACCGTCGCGCCCTTGTGGATGATGCCCGCCTTGTGGAGCGCGATGTCGGCGATCGTGTCGCCAAGCCACTCGGTGTGGTCGAGCCCGATCGGGGTCAACACCGTGACACCGGCCTGAAGCACGTTGGTCGAGTCCTCCGCGCCGCCGAGACCCACCTCGACGACGGCGACATCCACCGGGGCGTCGGCGAAGGTGGCGAACGCCAGCGCCGTGGTCAGGTCGAAGTAGGTCAGGGGCTCCGCGGACCGCTCGTCAACCAGTCGGGCCAGCGGCGCGACCTCGCGGTAGGCCGCGACGAACCGCTGTTCGTCAACCGGCTCGCCGTCCAGGCTGATCCGCTCACGGACGGTCTCCAGATGTGGGCTGGTGTACCGCCCGGTACGCAGCCCGAACGCCCGCAACAGCGAGTCGATCATGCGGGCTGTCGAGGTCTTTCCGTTGGTACCGGTGAGGTGAATCGACGGGTACGCCCGCTGCGGGCTCCCGAGCAGGTCCAGCAGCATCCCGATCCGGTCCAGCTCGAAGACCATCCGAGTGAACCCGCGAGTGGCGAGCTCCGCCTCAACGGCAGCGAAATCAGTCTGGTCGGTCACGAGGACAATGCCTCCAGAGCGGCGTCGATGCGCACCAGGTCGGCCTCGGCGGCGGTGAGCCGGTCGCGGATCTTCTGCACCACCGGCTCGGGTGCCTTCCCCACGAACGCCGGGTTGTCGAGCTTCGTCCGGGCCTGTCCGGCCTCCTTCGCCGCCGCGGCACGGTCCTTGGTCAACCGTGCCCGCTCGGCCGCCACGTCGATCGAACCGCGGGTGTCCAGCGCGACACACACCTCACCGGGCAGGGTAAGGGTGGCGCTGGCCTGGAAGTCGGCGCCCGCCGCATCAAGGCGCACCAGCGAACGGACCAGCGGTTCGTGCCCGGCGATACCGGCACCGGCCAGCCCGTCGAGCCGGGCGACGACCCGCTGAGTCGGGCGCAGCCCCTGGTCAGAGCGGAACCGCCGGATCTCGGTGACCACCCGCTGGAGCGTGGAGATCTCCGTCTCCGCGGCGGCGTCGACCAACGCCCGGTCAGCGGCCGGCCACGCCGCCGTCATGATCGTCTGACCGCCGGTCAGTGCGATCCACAACTCGTCGGTGACGAATGGGATCACCGGGTGCAGCAGCCGCAGCAGCTGGTCCAGCACATGCCCGAGGACCCGCCGGGTGGTGTCCGCAGCCGGACCGCCGGCGGCCAGTAGCGGCTTGGTCAACTCCACGTACCAGTCGCAGACCTCATCCCACGCGAAGTGGTACAGCAGGTCACACGCCTTCGCGAACTCGTACGCCTCGAACTGCTCCTCCGCCTCCGCGGTGACGCGCGCGAGCCGGGACAGGACCCACCGGTCGACTGGTGCCAGTTCCGTCGCCGACGGGAGCGCCCCCTGGGTGTGTGCACCGTTCAACAACGCGAACCGAGTCGCGTTCCAGAGCTTGTTGCAGAAGTTCCGGGAGCCCTGGCACCACTCCTCACTGACGGCGACGTCCCCGCCGGGGTTCGCGCCACGGGTCAGGGTGAAGCGGGTGGCATCGGCGCCGAACCGATCAATCCAGTTCAGCGGGTCAATCACGTTGCCGAACGACTTCGACATCTTCTTGCCGTGCTCGTCACGGACCATGCCGTGCAGCGCGACCACGTCGAAGGGCTGCCGGCCGTCCATCGCGTACAGGCCGAACATCATCATCCGGGCGACCCAGAAGAAGAGGATGTCGTAGCCGGTGACCAGGACGCTCGTCGGGTAGAACTTGGCCAACTCCGGGGTCTGCTCCGGCCAGCCGAGAGTGGAGAACGGCCACAGGCCGCTGGAGAACCAGGTGTCCAGGACATCCTCGTCCTGGCGCCAACCGGCACCGGCCGGCGGCGTCTCGTCCGGGCCGACGCAGACGACCTCACCGGCCGGGCCGTACCAGACCGGGATGCGGTGCCCCCACCACAGCTGGCGGGAGATGCACCAGTCGTGCATGTTGTCGACCCAGGCGAAGTACCGCTTGGCCAGCTCCGCCGGCTCAATCCTCACCCGTCCGTCCCGCACCGCGTCACCAGCCGCCTTCGCCAACGGCGAGGTGTTGATGAACCACTGCAACGACAGCCGGGGCTCCACCGACGTGCGGCAGCGCGAGCAGTGACCGACCGCATGCGTGTACGGGCGCTTCTCGGCCACGATCCGGCCCTGCTCACGCAGGGCGGCGACGATGGCGGGACGCGCCTCGTACCGATCCAGGCCCGCGAACGGCCCGTGCGCGGTGATGACCCCCCGTTCGTCCATGATCGTGAGGGACGGCAGGTCGTGCCGCTGGCCGATCTCGAAGTCGTTCGGGTCGTGCGCCGGCGTCACCTTCACCATGCCGGTGCCGAAGGTCGGGTCAACGTGCTCGTCACCGACAATCGGAATGCACCGGCCGGTCAGCGGCAGCTCGACCTCGGTGCCGATCAGATGCTGATACCGCTCGTCCTCGGGATGCACCGCGACGGCGGTATCACCGAGCATCGTCTCCGCCCGGGTGGTCGCCACCACGACCTCGTCGCTGTAGCGGATCGACACCAACTCACCGTCGTCGTCCGTGTGCTCCACCTCGATGTCCGACAGCGCGGTCAGGCAGCGCGGGCACCAGTTGATGATCCGCTCGGCCCGGTAGATCAACCCGTCGTCGTACAGCGCCTTGAACATGGTCTGGACGGCCCGCGACAGGCCCGCGTCCATGGTGAAGCGTTCCCGCTCCCAGTCGACAGAGTCGCCGAGCCGGCGCATCTGCCCAAGAATCGCGCCACCGGACTCGGCCTTCCACTCCCAGACCCGTTCAACGAACGCCTCCCGGCCGAGGTCATGCCGGGACAGACCCTGCTCGCCCAGCTGCCGCTCCACAACGTTCTGGGTGGCGATGCCGGCGTGATCCATTCCGGGCACCCACAGCGCCTCGTAGCCCTGCATCCGCTTGCGCCGGACCAGAGCGTCCTGCATCGTGTGGTCCAGCGCGTGCCCCATGTGCAGCGAGCCGGTGACGTTCGGCGGCGGGATGACGATGGTGTACGGGGGCTTGTCGCTCTCCGCCGACGCGCGGAAGTGTCCGCCGGCTACCCACTGCTCGTACCGTCGCTGCTCCACCTCGCCCGGCAGGTACTGGCCGGCAAGGGTCGGGGCGTCGGGGCGTTGGGCATCCAGTCTCTCGGTCACTCCTGAAGTCTACGGAGAGCTTCCACGGACCTGACGTGCGCCACCAGGGCTTCGCGTACGGTGGCGGGTATGTCCAACGGGCACCTCAGTGAACGCCCCGTCAACGAGGCCCCCGAGCCGGTCGACCTGACCGACGAGCCGATCCGCCTCGACGGCGAAGACCCGGCCCTGAAGCCCGAACGAGCGGGCGCCCGAACTCGTCGCCGCCGGGTGGTGTGGCTGCTCGCAACAGCCGTGGGGCTCGCTGGTGTCGGCGCCTTCGGCACCGTGTCCTGGCGCATCTTCCAGCAGCAGGACGCCACGATAGCCAGCCCGGCGCAGGTGGCCGGGTTGACCCGGGACGACAGCGAGCAGGCCCGCAGCACCGCCGACTATCTCCGTAGTGGGTTCGCGGCCGACATCGAGTTGGACCAGAGCTTCGGCACCGTCTACCGGGCTCCCACAGGCGAGCGTCGGCCGGTGCTCCTCTTCGGCGGCACCACGCTGCTCTGGCAGCCCGAACGCGACCTGGACAGCCTCTTCGGGCTGATGGCCGACGAGACTGGTCAAGTCAGCGGGCTGCAGAAGCTCTCCCCGGGTCCCCTCGGTGGCGTGCTGAAGTGTGGCACCACCAGCGGCACAGGTGGAGAGTTCGCCGTGTGTGGCTGGGCAGACCATGGAAGCGTGGTGATGGGTCTGTTTCCCGATCATCGGGCGGCGGAGGCCGGTGACCTGTTCCGGAGAATGCGCAACGAGATGCAGACCCGCTGAATGAAGACCGCTGATCGGAGGCAGCACCGCCGGAGGTCGCGGACCGGGTAGCATCCAGCCGAACAGCCGATCCGCTGGGACGGGCTTGCGGGAGGGCTTCAGCGCGAGGCCCTGTGACGGCTTCGGGAGATTGTTTGTGGGCTGATAATGCGTTGAGGGCCGACCCGGGTAGGGTCGGCCCTCAACTGAACGTTTTGCCCGGCGGTGTCCTACTCTCCCACACCCTCCCGAGTGCAGTACCATCGGCGCTGGAGGGCTTAGCTTCCGGGTTCGGAATGTAACCGGGCGTTTCCCCTCCGCCATGACCGCCGTAACACTTATCGACATATCAAACACACCCAACACCACGGGACATGTTTGCTTGCCAAGAGTTACACAGTGGACGCGTAGCAGCTTCGTAGTCAAGTCCTCGGCCTATTAGTACCGGTCAACTGAACCCGTTACCGAGCTTACATTTCCGGCCTATCAACCCAGTCGTCTAGCTGGGGGCCTTACCCCACAAAGTGGGTGGGATACCTCATCTTGAAGCAGGCTTCCCGCTTAGATGCTTTCAGCGGTTATCCCTTCCGAACGTAGCTAACCAGCCGTGCCCCTGGCGGGACAACTGGCACACCAGAGGTTCGTCCGTCCCGGTCCTCTCGTACTAGGGACAGCCCTTCTCAAGTATCCTACGCGCACGGCGGATAGGGACCGAACTGTCTCACGACGTTCTAAACCCAGCTCGCGTACCGCTTTAATGGGCGAACAGCCCAACCCTTGGGACCTGCTACAGCCCCAGGATGCGACGAGCCGACATCGAGGTGCCAAACCATCCCGTCGATATGGACTCTTGGGGAAGATCAGCCTGTTATCCCCGGGGTACCTTTTATCCGTTGAGCGACACCGCTTCCACATGCCAGTGCCGGATCACTAGTCCCGACTTTCGTCCCTGCTCGACCCGTCAGTCTCACAGTCAAGCTCCCTTGTGCACTTACACTCAACACCTGATTGCCAACCAGGCTGAGGGAACCTTTGGGCGCCTCCGTTACCCTTTAGGAGGCAACCGCCCCAGTTAAACTACCCACCAGACACTGTCCCTGAACCGGATAACGGTCCGAAGTTAGATACCCAAACCAACCAGAGTGGTATTTCAAGATTGCCTCCACATGCACTGGCGTGCACACTTCACAGGCTCCCACCTATCCTACACAAGCTAATTCAGATACCAATGTCAAGCTATAGTAAAGGTCCCGGGGTCTTTCCGTCCTGCCGCGCGTAACGAGCATCTTTACTCGTAATGCAATTTCGCCGGGCCTGTGGTTGAGACAGTGGGGAAGTCGTTACGCCATTCGTGCAGGTCGGAACTTACCCGACAAGGAATTTCGCTACCTTAGGATGGTTATAGTTACCACCGCCGTTTACTGGCGCTTAAGTTCTCCGCTTCGCCCCGAAAGACTAACAGGTCCCCTTAACGTTCCAGCACCGGGCAGGCGTCAGTCCATATACATCGAATTACTTCTTCGCATGGACCTGTGTTTTTAGTAAACAGTCGCTTCCCCCTGCTCTCTGCGGCCATACAACGCTCCAGCAGCACGTGCCTTCACGTCTCCGGCCCCCCTTCTCCCAAAGTTACGGGGGCAATTTGCCGAGTTCCTTAACCACAGTTCACCCGATCGCCTTGGTATTCTCTACCTGACCACCTGTGTCGGTTTAGGGTACGGGCCGCTCGGAACTCGCTAGAGGCTTTTCTCGACAGCATAGGATCACTGACTTCACCTGAATCGGCTCGGCATCACGTCTCAGCCACACGCGCCGCGGATTTACCTACGACACAGCCTACACGCTTACCCCGGCACAACCACCGGCCGGGCTCAGCTACCTTCCTGCGTCACCCCATCGCTTGACTACTACCCGCCAGGTTCCCACGCTCCCCCAGCACAGTCCGAAGACCACACCAAGATCGGATGGTTAGCACAACGAGGTTCATCAGGGACGCTCCTTCGCGGGTACGGGAATATCAACCCGTTATCCATCGACTACGCCTCTCGGCCTCGCCTTAGGCCCCGACTCACCCAGGGCGGATTAACCTGGCCCTGGAACCCTTGGTCATCCGGCGGAAGGGTTTCTCACCCTTCTTTCGCTACTCATGCCTGCATTCTCACTCGCACCGCGTCCACAACTCGATCACTCGGCTGCTTCACCCCCGGCACGACGCTCCCCTACCCATCCACACACCTACACACAACCCCAAAAGGCCATGCGAAGTACACGCGTGAATGCCACAGCTTCGGCGGTGTGCTTGAGCCCCGCTACATTGTCGGCGCGGAACCACTTGACCAGTGAGCTATTACGCACTCTTTCAAGGATGGCTGCTTCTAAGCCAACCTCCTGGTTGTCTATGCGACCCCACATCCTTTTCCACTTAGCACACGCTTAGGGGCCTTAGCTGGTGATCTGGGCTGTTTCCCTCTCGACTACGAAGCTTATCCCCCGCAGTCTCACTGCCGCGCTCTCACTTACCGGCATTCGGAGTTTGGCTGATTTCAGTAAGCTTGTAGGCCCCCTAGACCATCCAGTGCTCTACCTCCGGCAAGAAACACACGACGCTGCACCTAAATGCATTTCGGGGAGAACCAGCTATCACGGAGTTTGATTGGCCTTTCACCCCTAACCACAGGTCATCCCCCAACTTTTCAACGTTGGTGGGTTCGGCCCTCCACGCAGTCTTACCCACGCTTCAGCCTGCCCATGGCTAGATCACTCCGCTTCGGGTCTAGGACACGCGACTCTGACGCCCTATTCAGACTCGCTTTCGCTACGGCTCCCCCACCCGGGTTAACCTCGCCACATGCCACTAACTCGCAGGCTCATTCTTCAAAAGGCACGCCGTCACCCCTAAAGGCTCCGACGGATTGTAGGCGAACGGTTTCAGGTACTATTTCACTCCCCTCCCGGGGTACTTTTCACCATTCCCTCACGGTACTATCCGCTATCGGTCACCAGGAAGTATTTAGGCTTACCAGATGGTCCTGGCAGATTCACGGCAGATTACAGGAGTCCGCCGCTACTCGGGAACACCCACAGGAGACTAGCAGTTTTCACCTACCGGACTTTCACCGTCTACGGTCAGCCATTCCAGACTGTTCAACTAACCACCAGCTTTATCACTCCCCACACGAGTGTCAGCCCGTGTCGCAGGATCCCACAACCCCGACCACGCAACCCCTGACAGGTATCACACGCCGCCGGTTTAGCCCCAATCCGCTTTCGCTCGCCACTACTCACGGAATCACATATTGTTTTCTCTTCCTACGGGTACTGAGATGTTTCACTTCCCCGCGTTCCCTCCACACACCCTATGAGTTCAGGTGCAGGTGACACCACATGACTGATGCCGGGTTCCCCCATTCGGACACCCTGGGATCACAGCTCGGTTGACAGCTCCCCCAGGCCTATCGCGGCCTCCCACGTCCTTCATCGGCTCCTGGTGCCAAGGCATTCACCGTTCGCCCTTGACAACTTGACCACAAAGATGCTCGCGTCCACTGTGTAATTCTCAACAAACAACCAACCCGCAACCACCACCCCGCACCAGCAACACCACCACACCCCCACACGAGAGGCACAACAGCATCCGGTATACGAGACAAGCCACGCCAGGCAAACCGCCAACCCACAACACCACCAACCGGTGACATCACAGGCAACACGGCCCAAGAAACAACCACACGGTCATTCCTTCAGGACCCAACAGGGTGTCCACCGCCAGCACCAGCCGCATCATCAACCCCTTCCCCCACCCCCCACAGGGAGCGTGTACAAGAGCATCAAACCGCTGCCAACGCCAACTAGCCAGTGTCTCCGACCAATGAGCACCCCATCACCCAACACAGGCAACCGAGGCTCCATACCGCCCTTCGACGGATGGCGCTCCTTAGAAAGGAGGTGATCCAGCCGCACCTTCCGGTACGGCTACCTTGTTACGACTTCGTCCCAATCGCCAGCCCCACCTTCGACGGCTCCCCCCACAAGGGTTAGGCCACCGGCTTCGGGTGTTGCCGACTTTCGTGACGTGACGGGCGGTGTGTACAAGGCCCGGGAACGTATTCACCGCAGCGTTGCTGATCTGCGATTACTAGCGACTCCGACTTCACGGGGTCGAGTTGCAGACCCCGATCCGAACTGAGACCGGCTTTTTGGGATTCGCTCCACCTCACGGTATCGCAGCCCATTGTACCGGCCATTGTAGCATGCGTGAAGCCCTGGACATAAGGGGCATGATGACTTGACGTCATCCCCACCTTCCTCCGAGTTGACCCCGGCAGTCTTCGATGAGTCCCCGCCATAACGCGCTGGCAACATCGAACAAGGGTTGCGCTCGTTGCGGGACTTAACCCAACATCTCACGACACGAGCTGACGACAGCCATGCACCACCTGTCACCGGCCCCGAAGGACCCCCCATCTCTGAAGGATTTCCGGCGATGTCAAACCCAGGTAAGGTTCTTCGCGTTGCATCGAATTAATCCGCATGCTCCGCCGCTTGTGCGGGCCCCCGTCAATTCCTTTGAGTTTTAGCCTTGCGGCCGTACTCCCCAGGCGGGGCGCTTAATGCGTTAGCTGCGGCACAGAGAACCGGAGAGGCTCCCCACACCTAGCGCCCAACGTTTACAGCGTGGACTACCAGGGTATCTAATCCTGTTCGCTCCCCACGCTTTCGCTCCTCAGCGTCAGTATCGGCCCAGAGACCCGCCTTCGCCACCGGTGTTCCTCCTGATATCTGCGCATTTCACCGCTACACCAGGAATTCCAGTCTCCCCTACCGAACTCTAGCCTGCCCGTATCGACTGCAAGCCCGCAGTTGAGCCACGGGTTTTCACAGTCGACGCGACAAGCCGCCTACGAGCTCTTTACGCCCAATAAATCCGGACAACGCTTGCGCCCTACGTCTTACCGCGGCTGCTGGCACGTAGTTGGCCGGCGCTTCTTCTGCAGGTACCGTCACAAACGCTTCGTCCCTGCTGAAAGAGGTTTACAACCCGAAGGCCGTCATCCCTCACGCGGCGTCGCTGCATCAGGCTTCCGCCCATTGTGCAAGATTCCCCACTGCTGCCTCCCGTAGGAGTCTGGGCCGTGTCTCAGTCCCAGTGTGGCCGGTCGCCCTCTCAGGCCGGCTACCCGTCGCCGCCTTGGTAGGCCATCACCCCACCAACAAGCTGATAGGCCGCGAGCCCATCCCAAGCCAAAAAATCTTTCCACCAACCACCATGCGGCAGCCAGTCATATCCGGTATTAGCCCCGGTTTCCCGGGGTTATCCCAAAGCCTGGGGCAGGTTACTCACGTGTTACTCACCCGTTCGCCGCTCGAGTACCCCGAAGGGCCTTTCCGCTCGACTTGCATGTGTTAAGCACGCCGCCAGCGTTCGTCCTGAGCCAGGATCAAACTCTCCAACAAAAACTTGAAGAACATCCCAGCAACAAACAAAAATTTGCTGCCAAATTCAAGTCCAAACCAACCCACCAACACACAGCAGGCCAACCCAGACCAAAAACGGCACTGGCTTTCCAAACACCCTGTTGAGTTCTCAAAGAACAACCACACACCAGCCAGAACCCCACAACAGGGCCCCACCGGAGGCAACCGCTCTAACCTATCCGGACTATTCCGCGATCGTCAACCTGATGATTCAGGCGACAACCTCGACTTTAGCCGGCCCACAATCACGCACGCCTATTCGACGGTCGCTACTCTTGCGGGGATCGACAGACCGGCCGACATCCGCTTCGCGGCTATCCGCCCGGCTCCTGCCGGCTTCAGTACTCTACCCGGTCGGCTTCGTGAGTGCAACTCCGTCTCCGGAGTGCCGCACACCTACCGCGCCCAGCCCCGCTCGGCGATATCGCCACGGCCCTGGTGCCCGCTCTCCGCCGGTTCGCCCGGCTTCCTGCGTGCAAAGAGAAAGTTACGCGGATGTCCCGCTGAAGGCAAATCAAGATCCATCACTGGACTCAACCGTCGGGGCCCACGTCCGGCTGCCACCCACTCCATCACGTGCAGAAGACCGGAACCGCTGATCCGTGGGAGAGTGTCTGCATGGCCGAGCTGACAGCAACCCCGGTGCTGGCCGAGGACGCGTTACTCGGACTACTCCTGCCATTCTGGCAACTCGTCATCGGCGCCTTCGTCGTCATCGTCCTGGTCCTGTCGATCGGCCGGCTGGCTCGTCGCGGACCGTCTCGGATGACAACAGCGCTCCTGGTCACGGCCGCTGCCATCGCCGGCCTCGCGACAATCGGCGTGCTGCTTCAGGGCTGAGGGCGGTTCCCCCGAAGCAGCTGGCTGCCCACGAGCCGTTCACTCCCCGAGGCTCAGACCTCGGGTCATGCCCATGAAGGCTGGAGACGACGGTTGGCCAGGCTCGGCAACTCGGCCCGGATCGTCCGCAGTCGCTCCAGGTCAAGGTCGACGATCGCGAGCCCGGAACCATCCGGCACCTGGGCGAGCACCGTTCCCCAGGGGTCTATCACCATGCTGCGCCCGAAGCAGGTACGTCTTGGCTCGTGGTCCCCCGTCTGGGCAGCAGCCGCAACGAAGCACTGGTTCTCGATGGCCCGGGCGCGCAACAGCACCTCCCAGTGGTCCCTTCCCGTGTGCAGCATGAAGGCTGCCGGGACGAGAAGGAGGTCCGCCCCGCCGTCCGTGACGAGCTGGCGGTAGAGCTCGGGAAAACGGAGGTCGTAGCAGATCGACAGCCCGACCCGAATGCCCTCCACGTCAACGACGACCGGCTGCGCGCCCGCGGCGACAGTGGCTGACTCCAGATACGACACCCGGCCGGGAATCTCCACGTCGTACAGGTGGATCTTGCGATAGCTGGCGGCGAGCGTCCCGGATCGATCAAACACCAGGCAGGTGTTGTACGAATGCTCCGGGTCCGGGCCTCGCTCGTGGATCGAGCCAACGACGACCCAGACACCGAGCCGCTGCGCGGCATCGGCGAAGAACCGCCCGACCTCCCCGTCCACCGGCTCCGCCACCGGTTGCCCGGCGACCGGACCGAGATAGTCGACATACTCGGGGAGGATCGCGAGATCGGCACCACCGGCCGCCGCCCGCTCCAGCAGGGCCTTGGCGGCCACCAGATTCCTCGCTTGGTCCTCCTGGGCGTTCAACTGGCAGACCGCGACGCGCATGAGCTCAGGCTACGGGCATCGGGGCTACCAGAACAGAGCGCCGGGGGCGTCGAGTGCTCGGCCAGCCCCTGGGGCGCGCCGAGCCCCGGTCACGCGGACTTCTCCTCACGCTCCCGCCGGGACCGACGGCTGGTGAACTCACGCGGAACGATCGTCGGGTTGACGTTCTCCAGCACCACTTCGCGATTGATCAGAACTCGGGCGGCGTCAGGGTTGCTGGGCACCTCGTACATCACGGAGAGAAGAACCTCCTCCATGATCGCGCGAAGACCACGGGCACCGGTGCCACGGAGCATCGCCTGGTCGGCAATCGCCTCCAGGGCGGACTGCTCGAACTCCAGCTCGACGCCGTCCAACTCGAAGAGGCGCTGGTACTGCCGGACGAGCGCGTTGCGCGGCTCGGTGAGGATCTGCACCAGAGCCGGACGGTCGAGGCTGCGAACGTTGGTGATCACCGGAAGCCGACCGATGAACTCGGGGATCAGACCGAACTTCAGCATGTCCTCCGGCATCACCTGGCTGAAGGTGTCATCGGTCGAACGCTCCGAGACCGCCCGCAGCCGGGCACCGAAACCCGTGCCACCGTGGCCGGTACGCGCCTCGATTATCTGGTCGAGACCCGCGAAGGCTCCGCCGCAGATGAAGAGCACGTTGGTGGTGTCGATCTGAATGAACTCCTGATGCGGATGCTTGCGGCCGCCCTGGGGAGGAACGTTCGCAACCGTCCCCTCCAGCATCTTGAGCAGTGCCTGCTGCACACCCTCGCCGGACACGTCGCGGGTGATCGACGGATTCTCCGACTTGCGCGCGATCTTGTCGACCTCGTCGATGTAGATGATCCCGGTCTCGGCGCGCTTGATGTCGTAGTCGGCGGCCTGGATCAGCTTGAGGAGAATGTTCTCGACGTCCTCCCCGACGTACCCGGCCTCGGTCAGGGCAGTGGCGTCCGCGATGGCGAACGGCACGTTGAGCATCCGGGCCAGGGTCTGCGCCAGGTGGGTCTTGCCACACCCGGTGGGGCCAAGCAGCAGAATGTTGGACTTGGCCAGCTCAACGCTGTCCGCGCTGGGCGCACCGGTCGCCTCGGCCTGAATTCGCTTGTAGTGGTTGTAGACCGCGACGGCGAGAGCCTTCTTGGCCTGAGCCTGACCCACGACGTAATTGTCAAGGAACTGACAGATCTCCATCGGCTTGGGAAGCTCTTCCCACTTCACTTCACCCGACTCGGCCAGCTCCTCCTCGATGATCTCGTTACAGAGATCGATACACTCGTCGCAGATGTAGACGCCGGGACCGGCGATAAGCTTCTTGACCTGCTTCTGCGATTTCCCGCAGAAGGAGCACTTCAATAGGTCGCCGCCGTCACCGATCCGTGCCACCTACAGTCTCCCTGCACTCATCGGCCAGCGATCCGGCCATGGCCCCGGACACCGCGCGCCGCCCATCTCAGCTACCCGCCGGCTCGACCGGCGAAGCGATACAGACCCGACGTTACCCGCTGGCGCCGGTTTCTCCGACCCCAAAAACGGGTGTGTCAGAGGTCGGTCGGGATTGCCCGGCCGACCTCTGACCTGATCCGGCTCAGCTGGCGGCGTTAGCGGCCAGCAGGCCCTTCTTACGGCTGGTGAGGATGGTGTCGACCAGCCCGTACTCACGGGACTCCTCGGCCGTCATAATCTTATCCCGATCGATATCCTTGCGGACTTTCTCCACCGGCTGGTTGCAGTGCCGGGAGAGCATCTCTTCCAGCTGGGTGCGCATCCGCAGAATCTCCCGGGCCTGGATCTCGATATCCGAGCCCTGCCCGTAGCCCCCCTCCGTGGCAGGCTGGTGGATGATGATCCGCGAGTTCGGCAGGGCCATCCGCTTTCCGGGCGTACCCGCCGAGAGTAGCATCGCCGCCGCGCTGGCCGCCTGCCCCAGGCAGACCGTCTGAATGTCCGGCCGGACGTACTGCATGGTGTCGTAGATCGCCGTCATGGCCGTGAACGAGCCACCCGGCGAGTTGATGTACATGATGATGTCGCGGTCCGGGTCGGTGCCCTCCAGCGTGAGCAGCTGGGCCATCACGTCGTTGGCCGAGGCATCGTCCACCTGGACCCCGAGGAAGATGATCCGATCCTCGAAGAGCTTGTTGTACGGGTTGGACTCCTTCACCCCGTACGACGTGCGCTCGACGAATGACGGCAGGACATAGCGGTTGTGCACGGCCGCGAACTGCGGCGGCAGGCTCAGGTCGGTCATCGTCAGCTCCTCGCTCAGCTCAGGGTCCCGGCGCCTTCCGGAACCTGGGCGGCCCCGGTGATCACCTTGTCGATGAAGCCGTACTCCATGGCCTCCTGGGCGGTGAACCAACGGTCACGATCCGAATCCGCCTCGATCTGCGCCTGGCTCTGGCCGGTGTGGAAGGCGACCCGTTCCTGGAACATTCGCTTGGTGTAGAGCATCTGCTCCGCCTGGATAGCGATGTCCGAGGCGGTACCGCCCATGCCACCCGACGGCTGGTGCATCATGATCCGGGCGTGCGGCAGGGCGTACCGCTTGCCCTTGGTGCCGGCGCAGAGCAGCAGCTGGCCCATTGAGGCCGCCATTCCCATCGCCACCGTGGACACGTCATTGTCAATGAACTGCATCGTGTCGTAGATCGCCATGCCCGAGTAGACCGAGCCGCCCGGCGAGTTGATCCAGAGGTTGATGTCGCGGTCCGGGTCCTCCGCGGCGAGCAGCAGCAGCTGCGCGCAGATGCGGTTGGCGACCTGGTCGGTCACCTCGCTGCCCAAGAAGATGATCCGCTCCTTGAGCAACCGGTTGTAGACCGAGTCGTCGAGGTTGCCAATGTTGTCGCCACCGCGGGCGTCGATCGCCCGGGGCGGCGTCGGCGGAATGTGCATGTCGGTCATGGCAGCCCTTCGCTCTCCGTACCGTCCTACCCGACACTAACGGCTCAACCGAGTGGCAGAACCCCGGTCGGGACACTGTTCGCTCTCAGCGCAGCCCCGGTCAGGCATACCCGAAGACAGGCTTCGGCCGTCGCCCCAGCCAACAGCAGAGACGGCGGCCGAAACCCTACGATCATTCCGCGTGGGCGTGCGCGGCCTCGTTCTCGGCGCGTAGGGCGTCGAGGCTGACAGCCTCGCCAGCAGCATCCTTGATCGTGATGCGATCCATGATCGAGGCAAGGGCCTTGCCCCGCCGGACGTCACCGTAGACCGCGCCGGCGGCACCCGAGCGGACAAGCTGGTCGTAGAACTGCTGCGGAGCCACCCCGGCGCGCTGAGCCCGGTGCACGATCTCGTGGCCGAACTCGTCGTCGGAGACCTGGATCTCCTCCGCGTCGGCGACGGTGTCCAGCAGGAGCTGAATCTTCACGCCCTGGGTGGCCGCCTCGGTCAGCTCGGTGTCGATCTGCTCCTCGGTCTTCTCCTCGGCCGCGAGGTACTCCTCCATCGAGGCACCGACCCGCTCGAGCTGATCCACCATCGCCGCCTTGCGGCTCTCGACCTCCTCGCGGACAACACCCTCCGGTGCCGGCACCTCAGTCGCCTCGACAATCTGCTCGAGGGCCTTGTCCCGGGCGGCGTAGATCTGCTCGACTCGCTTGCCCTGGGTCACCCGCTCGCTCACGTCGTCGCGAAGCTCCGCCATGGTGTCGAACTCACTTGCCAGCTCGGCGAACTCGTCGTCCAGCTGCGGCAGCTCCTTCTCCTTGACCGTACGGACGGTCACCGAGACCTCGGCGTCGCGGCCGGCGTAGTCCCCGCCGACGAGCTGCGTGGTGAAGGTGGTGCTCGCCCCGGCCGCCAAGCCGACAACGGCCTCGTCCAGGCCCGGCAGGAGCTGCTTGCTGCCGACCTCGTGCGAGAGGTTGCTCGCCGAGCCGCCCGGGACCTCCTCGCCGTCAACAGTCGCGTTCAAGTCGATCTGCACGAAGTCGCCCTCGCCGGCAGCCCGCTCGACGGTCTTCAGCGTCGCGAACCGCTCCCGCAGACTCTGCACCTGCTCATCGATCTCACTGTCATCGATCTTCAGCTCATCGACGGTCACCTCGACCGTCGACAGGTCGGGCAGGGTGAGCTCCGGCCGGATGTCCACCTCGGCGGTGAAGTTGAGCGAGTCGCCGTCCGCGAACTCGGTGATCTCGACTTCGGGACGACCAAGCGTCTTCAGGTCGTGCTCGCGCACCGCCGCGAGAATGTTCTGCGGGATGGCCTCCTGGACCGCCTCGTTGAGCACAGTGCCCCGGCCGACCCGCTGATCGATCACGGCAGCCGGGACCTTTCCCCGACGGAAGCCGGGAACCTGGACCTGCTGGCCAATCTCCCGGTACGCCTTCTTGAGGCTCGGCTCGAGCTCGACGAACGGCACCTCGATGGCAAGCCGCACGCGCGTCGGGCTCAGAGTCTCGACGGTGCTCTTCACAGGCGTACTCCTTGACGGATCTTGGTGGTCTGGGCGCTGTCTACAGCCCATCGAGTGTAGGCGAGCCGGTACGGCCTGCTGGCAGTGCCCGGGAACCACACGCGAAACGGCGGTGCCCGGGTCAACCCGGCCGCGAACGACAGTCGGGGTGGCGGGATTTGAACCCACGGCCCCTCGCTCCCAAAGCGAGTGCGCTACCAAGCTGCGCCACACCCCGTGGCGGGAAGCAGTCTATGCCGTCCGCATCCGCGCACAGTTGCCCGGGGCCATATCCGATCGCGTGTCCCGCCATGGGGCTGACCGACGGAGCCCACCGCCCGGCTCGGTCAGCGGCATCGTCAACCCCGTTCGGCCGCACCGCACCACCCAGGAGCAGCGCTGTCGCGAGCGTGCCCGGCCTCGCCCGAGGCTCGACCACGACCACAGCCATGGGCGTGCGCGGAACTCGACGGCATTGGGTAGGCTGTCGACGCGCCCCCACACGAGGGCGGTCGCGGGCGTAGCTCAATGGCAGAGCTTCAGTCTTCCAAACTGACGGTGCGGGTTCGATTCCCGTCGCCCGCTCCAACGGTCTCCAGCCCAGGTCAGAGGTGGCACACCCCGACCCTGGGCCAGTCGAACACTCGCTTTCGCCTGCTCCGATCTTGCGGATTATCCGCGGGCCATCAGCTGCTGTGGCTGTCCTTGCGCCGGGTCTGCGGACACCCGGCTGGTCCATAGCCGAGAAGATATCGCGGTCCCGCTCGCTGGTCGTGCTGGGAGTTGACGGCGGCACCTCGCCACCGACGCAGGGCAGCACGGACGTACGGATTGGTTTAGCGTCACGGAGTCGTCGGGGGGGGGAATGATCGGAAACATCACTGGGCACCTTGCTGGCGCGGCTGCCGCCTGGGCGGCGTTCGTCGTGGAGGGGGCCGTCTTCTACGTCGGCCTGCTCGTGTACGCAATGGTGGCCGATACAGGAACCGGCGGTCCGCTGGCGGGGCCGCTGCTGGTACTGCTTGCCGGCGTGCTGGGCGTCGGTCTGGTGCCGCTGCTGTTCGTGCCAGCCAGCATTGCCGGGCAGGTCGCCGCGAAAAACGGACGTTTGCTCGTGAAGTTGCTGATCGCGTTGGCCGTCGCCGCAGTGCTGGCCGCGATCTACGTTGCTGTTGTCGCAGTAGCCACCGATGTGCCGATTGCCGACGCGGTGTTAGCGTGCCTGGGCGGCGTGGTCGCCGTGCTGATCCCGACGGCGGTCTATGTGAGCGCCGCCCACGGCGTGCTGAAAATCATGCCAGTCCGCCGTTCCTCGGCATCGATATAGATGCCCGTGGCTAGCTCCAACAGCCTCCGACCCAGGTCAGAGGCGATGCACCATCCAGGGTCAAGCCAGCCTTGACGGCGTCCGGTTAAACGCCAAACCGCAGTCAGACGGCGAAAACGACAACACCGCAGGTTCCGCATGCGGCCAGTCGACGTGCGCCTTCTGCGCGTCGGAGCGCGGCTGGGCCTGGCCGGTCAGGTCCTTGATGACGTACTTAGTTAGTAACCGTGTGTTGATCAATAGGAGGAACCCGCATGCGATGGAAGACTCTGGCTGGCGTCCTAGTGGCGCTGGCCTTCTTGGTCCCGGCGACACCGGCGGCGGCTCAAGTCGAATCGGCAGGGCTGGACACGTCCTGCCAAACGGTCGAGCGCAAGGTATACACGGATATCCGCGAGCTTGTCACCATCGATCTAGATACCGCTACCGATCAGCAGGTGCGAGTGTTGACCTCCAAGATCCTTAGTAAAGTGCGGACCGACTCCTTGACAACTCTGGACGACCAAATAGTGGAGCGGTTGAAGGGTCCCGCGGAGGAGCTTCGATCATTCCTTAAGACGGACATGTATCAGACCTGGTCAAGCGATCTGGCGATCAAGATAGGCCAGACGCTGACTGACGACGCTGGCCCCAAGGTGAATGAGGCCGCGCAGGAGGCACTGGACTACGGCGATGTCGATGCGTACCTGACCTACCTGAACGACGGCCTGTATGTCGCACGCGAGCTTGACTGCGCGGCTCAGCCGACAGCGACGCCCAGCGCCACGCCCAGCGCCACGCCCAGCGCCACGCCCAGCGCCACGACGGCCGGTACACCGACCCCTGATTCATCCGCCAGCCTGGGTGCATCCGACGGAGAGGGTGGTGGGCTGGCCGCTACTGGCGCCGACACCGCGACCGCGGCCGGAATTGGGGGTGCGCTTCTCCTCCTCGGCGGTGCGGGCTACATGATCGGGCGTCGACGCCGCACCCGCTTCCAGGCATAGCAGCTCTTCGACGTTGAGCGGGGTTCGTGGCTGGAGCCCCTGGGCACGCAGATGTCATCTTGACGATCCCATCCCGAAGCCGTCAGGCGATCAAGGGCAGGATGTTGCGGATGACCCACAGGTCGACTCGGAACCAGGACCTCGACAAGCCTGCTCAGCAGTACCAACTGGGTCCTGGCCGGAGACGAACTACTTCAGGCACGGGGGTGTCCAAGGCAACCTTCCAAGCGATCCGCCACCATGCCTGGTGGCGGATCGTCCTCGTGTTTTGACCGTTTTGGGCAGGGGGTTTTGGTGTGGGGTTGAGGGTTTGGTCGTGGTGGTGTGGGTTGTGGTGTCACTTTCCCTTGTGGATGGCGTTCTTGCGGACTATCGGGTAGTGGGTGCGGCGTACGCGGCGTTTGCCGGCGGGGCGGCCGGGGCCGGGATGTCCGGGTTTCGCGTGCCCTGGTGGGTGCCAGGCGTTGTGTAAAGCGGGTGAAACCTGTCGGCGGACTTGGCCGGGGGTCATCGTGGTTGCGGTGGGGGGTCCCAGGGCGGTCGGTGGTGGGTCAGCTGGGTTCGGGCGCAGAACAGGTGCAGGTAGGCGTAGGCGTGTAGGCGTAGCCAGGTGGTCAGCGTGTCGGGTTGTCGCGGGTAGAAGTCGCTGGCGTGGGCGGTGGTCTTCAGGTAGCGGAAGTAGTGCTCGATGTCGTAGCGGGCCAGGTAGGTCATGACCAGGGTGAGCAGGTCGTGGCGGGTGCCGGAGTACCACAGGGCCAGGTCGCCGGCGCAGCGGCTGGGTCGTAGGTGCTGGACGCGGGCGATCAGGACGGTGCCCTCGACGATCGGTGGGCTGGGTTGGTCTTCGAAGCCTCTGCTGGAGCAGGTGAGTGTGGGGTGGACGTGGTGCCAGGCCCAGACGGTGACCGTGCCGTAGATATCCATCGGGGCGCTGAGGCCGGCGTCAGCGGGGATCGCGCGCTGGTGTAGCAGGTGGGTGATCCGGGCGGCGGGGTAGCCGGAGTCCAGCAGGAACAGCGGCGGGTCGATCATGCTCGCCCCGTCCCGGGCGCAGACCCGGGCGATGTACTGGATCGACTGGTCCGGGCGGCCCTCGACGGCGGGCACACCAACGCGAAAAGGGAGGCGACGGTACCGGCCCATCCCCGGTCAACCGCGGCACACCCGACAGCAAGCATCATGTGATCACCGACGGGGACGACACACCCCTCGCGGTGATCACCACCGGCGGCAACGTGCGCGACATCAGCAAGGCCGTGGACCTGCTCGACGCGGTACCACCGGTCGCGGGACACCGCGGCGCACCCCGCCGACGACGCCCCGTCCTGCTCGCGGACAAGGGATACGACAGCGCCGGCATCCGGGACGCCTGCCGCAAACGACGGACCGAGCCGATCATCCCGCGCCCCGGACGCAAACACGTCAAGGGCCTGGGCAAACTGCGCCACGTCGTGGAACAGAGCATCGCACTACTGCACCAGTTCCGACGTTTAGCCATCCGCTGGGAACGTCACCTCGACCTCCACGATGCCCTCGTATCCCTCGGCTGCGCCCCGATGCTGAGGATGGCCCGCAGCAGCGCATACGGTGGCGTGCGGAGCCAAGATCTTTCGTCCTGGAGGGCGCTACGCCCTGTCCCCGTCCGGGGAGACTGGACGGTCTACGACTGCCCGACGAGGAGATCCGCTTCTGGGTACCGGCAGCGATGCGGGACCAGGTGACTAGCTCGGCCAGCCAATAGCGTCGAGGAACCCCTCCACGGCGACTACGACGTGACTGAGCACCGCGATCGACTCGGTAAGTGGGCCGGGTACGTACATGCCGTGGTCCGCACCGTCCACCTCCAGCACATGGGGTGACAGCCGGCGGGCAATGCCACCGTCCCAGACCTTGTCAGCAGTGCCACCCACGAGGAGGAACGGCGCGGTTGCGCCGCCCAACGCATCAACCACCCATGGCAGAGTGAGCAGGGGCGTGAGCCACACGGCGGGCAAGGTTCTTTCGGCGGCAAGCGCTGCCGCGTTCGTGCCGAGCGACTTGCCGATCAGCAGGGGGCGACCGCTGATGCTGTCAAGAAGTGGAGCGATCTCACCGCCCACCCAGCTCTCGATTCCCGGCTGATCAGGCTTCGGGAACTTTTGCGACCACGAGTATCGGTGGACCGTTGCGCCCCGCAGCTCTGCCACATCGCCGGCATACATCAGCAGGGGAGCGCCCGCTCCGAATCTCCCGCCGGGAATCACGACAGCGTCAGCCATGCGGGCGACCCTACTCACGACAGGTCCAGCGTTCAGGCCGCGTACGACAGGGCCGGCATCGTCGGGCCATCCGGAGGCCAGTAGCGGTGGCGCGCAGCGGGCACGAGCCGCAACACCGCTGGCCGCCGAGCGCGGGCGTTTCGGGCATCACGACCCGATGAGCACGCTCCCCCAGACTGACGGTGCGGGTTCGACTCCCGTCGCCCGCTCCACGAGCTCCGGTTCAGGTGAGCGACATGATCGCCGAACCTGAGCCGTTCCCGTTCCAGCTCTCTAACCTTGTGTACGACTCCTGCGCCGGTCACGATGCCGACCGGTGTGGCAAGGATCTGGGTGGGCGGGCAGCGAGGCTGGGGCGCCTCGAACACCGGGCCGGTCCGCATGGCCGGACCTGACTCCCGGCCCACGACTCGCCGAACCGCCGTCCCAGGCTTGACTCTCCCGCCAGGGGAGACTCGATCATCGGTGCGGAAACGGAGGAACCGAGCATGGACGACCTGATCCCGATCGGGCGTTTCTCCCGGATGAGCCGGCTGTCGGTGAAGGCCCTGCGCTTCTACGACAAGCAGGGCCTGCTCGCACCGGCTTGGGTCGACCCGTCCTCGGGCTACCGCTACTACCGGCGAGCCCAGGCCGGGCGGGCCGAGGCGATCCGGGTACTGCGCGCGATCGACATGCCGGTCGGGGATATCCGCGACCTGCTCGCCGACGACGACCCGGAACTGACCGGCAAGCGCCTCGTCGCACACCGGGAGCGGTTACGGGCCCGGCTCGCCGAGCAGGAGCGGATGCTGCGGTTCCTCGAAGAACTCATCGATCGAGGAGGACATGTCATGCCCTACGACGTCATCGTGAAGGAAGTCGAGACCGTTCCGGTCGCCAGCCTCACCCTGCACACCAGCCTCGATGCGATCGGCGCCGACATGGGCCGCGGCTTCGGCACGGTTGTCGACGCCATCGGCAACGCCGGCACCGAGGCCAACGGCAAGCCGTTCGTCGTCTACCACGACGTCATCGACGAGCAGACCACTGGCGACATCGAGATCTGTATCCCGGTTCCGGCCGGCACCGTCCTGCCCAGCGGCCCGGTCCGCTACCGCGAGCTCCGCGGCGGCCCGATCGCCTCCACCGTCCATCGAGGGCCTTACCAGGAGATCAGCCCCGCCTACCACGTCGTCACCGGCTGGATCGAGCAGGAGGGTGTGCATCCGGCGGGCCCGCCGCGCGAGGTCTACCTCAACGACCCTCAAACGGTCAGTCCTGCCGAGCTGCTCACCGAGGTGCAGTTCCCCATCGACAAGGCGTCGCACTGATCGCCGCCCTCGGCGAGCGTCGACGGCGACCGGCGGTAGTCCTCGCGAGGAGCCTCGTCCGATCCGCCCAGGTGACGTCGCGCTGCCAGCTGGCGGAATCGGTGAGGTCATGCCGCCTCGTCACCGCTAGGAGTGGCCACGAGGTCTCCGGTATGACGTTCGAGCTTGGTCGCTGAACCGTCTACCGGAGACCTCTTCCGCTATCGATCCCCACCACGCCGTGACCGTCACCGGTCACCGGTCACCGGTCACCGCGAATTCGGGAACACGCCTCAACCGGTCGGTCAGGTCGACCGATAGGTGAACCGGTCGGTCAGACGGTGATGACGACCTTGCCCCGGGCATGGCCCTTCTCGAGGTAGCTGATCGCCTCGGGTACCTCGCTCAGGGGGTAGGTCCGGTCGATGACCGGGGTGACCTTTCCAGATTCGAAAAGATCGCATAGCGCTGCCAGGTCGTCCTGTTTCGGGCTCGCCACGAAGAACACCAGGCGTTGCCGTACGAACATCGACAGGGTGAGCCCACGGAGCACGCGGGCCAGGGGGCCGAGCAGCCCGTTGCCCGTACCGCTGTTCAGGAGGAGTGTTCCCCGCGGGGTGAGGACGCGTCTACACGCGAGGAGCGGGTGGTTCCCGACATTGTCGAGGACGACGTCGTAGCGCTGTCCGCTGTGGATGAACTTCTCTTTGTTGTAGTCGATGATGTGGTCGGCACCCAGGTCGCGGACCAGCCCGACGTTCCTGCTGCTACAGACCCCGGTCACCTCGGCTCCCAGCGCCTTGCCGATCTGCACGGCGAAGGTGCCCACGCCACCCGCCGCACCGTTGACCAGGAGCCGGTGACCGGGTTGCAGCCGCCCGTGGTGGCGTAGTGCCTGGTAGGCGGTGAGGGCGGCCACCGGCACAGAAGCGGCCTGTTCCAGGGTCAGGCCGGTCGGCTTCTTCTGCACCCCGGAGTCGTGGGGCATGGTGACGTATTCGGCGAACGCCCCCTGCCTCAGGGCGAACACCTCGTCTCCCACGTGGAACGTGGTGACGTTGCTGCCCACCGCTTCGACCTGCCCGGCCAGGTCGAAGCCGAGCGTGTTCGTCTTGGGACGGGTCAGCCCACCCTGCGCCCGCGTGATGTACGGGCTGCCGCGCATCATGTGCCAGTCCAGGGGGTTGACCGAGGCCGCCCGTACCCGGACCAGCACGTCGTCGTCACCGACGGCGGGCATCTCGAGATCCTGAAGGGTGAGGACGTCGGACGAGCCGTACGCGTAGTAGCGAATTCCTTTCATCGTGTTCCTCTCATTCCACGCTGCGTAGTATCTGTTCGATCGATGCCGTACGGGTTCGTAGTTCGGCGAGGTCGACGGCGCTTCGCTGCTGGGCGTCGAGAGTGTTCTCCGCGAGCTTCTCGAACCGGTGCACGAGCTGACGCAGGTCGTCTGCTCGGGCGGCCGCCTGCTTCTCCTTGCGGCCCTCGAACAGCCCGACGATGACGATGGCGACCAGGAAGGCCGCCACGATGACCACGACCAGCAGAAAGACTGTCGTCGGCCAGGACATGTCCCCTCCAAGCGGGTCCATTACGTTGGCTCCTTGGGTGCGGGACCCTTTCCTGGGTCCAGCCGGGTGAGGGTCTGGGCCGCCTCGGCCACCGCCGATGCGGTCAGGTGCAGATTGAAGTCGGTGACTTCGTAGTACTTCATGGCTTTGCCATCCTCGGAGAGCTCGAGCCGGCCGATGATCAGGCCTGCTGCTTCCAGCCGCCGTAGATGCATGTGTAGGAGTGGACGACTCACCCCAATCTCGCGGGCCAGCTGGCTCACGTAGTCACGACGGTTGGCCAGGGCCGCGACGATGCGTAGTCGAATCGGGTTGGCCAGAGCCGCCAGCATCTCGACCAGGTCGTCTCCGGTCGGTCCGCCTAGTGCCACAAGATTCCTTCATGTGTAAGGTTTTTCTTACATGTGGAAACCATAGCAGTCACCACCCCGGTCGGCAATGCGCACCGCGGTTGGGCCCGGAGCTACACCGGACAACGACTGCTCGGCTGATCAGGACAGCGACGCCGACCGACGATCGAGGCCACCGTGGGATAGCTGACCGCCACCCCCCGGTGTATGGGCACAAACGATCACCACAACTGGAGCCAGATCCGCCGCTCCTCGTCGGTGAGGGGCTGATCTGGGACCAGCCGCTCCGGGTGACCCGGCGGCGGCTGGTCGACGACCCGTACCGGCCTGGGAACGCCAGTCGATGACCGTCCAACGGACGAGGGGATTCCGCCGGCCGGGATGGAACCACCCACCCACCCCGTACTGTCAGTCGAGGGCACCTCGTCGCCCCACCGCGCCCGGCTACCCCGCAGAATCTCCCGGGAGTCCATTCCGACGACCGACGCCCCGAACAGGCTCAGGCCGAGCGCCACCTCGGACGCGATTCGCCGGAGCCACCCCATCAGCACGGCACACACTCACCGTCTGCGGCGGAGCCGGCACTCCACCCGGCTAAACCGGGCTAAAGAGAACTGAAATACCCATCCGGGAAGCGGTGCAAGGACCACCACGGCAACCAGCCCGGCCACTGATGCGTACGTCAAAGGGGCTCCTCGGGTCCGGCTCCACGCTAGGACGACCGATTCTCCCGAGCCCCGCTCAACGCCGACTCAAGTCAGCGGAAGGAAGACCCCCGTCAGCTGTTGGTGATCCAGCTCCAAGCCGACACCACCCACTCGGTCTGCTTGAGCCACGCGAAGCCGAGACTGACAAGAAAGACGGCCGTCACCAGGTGCGCACCGCGGGCGCCACGCCGTACCCGGCCCAGGCGCTGCTCGAGTACCACCCGGCCGACAAGCCGGGCAAGGGCGAACAGCCCGGCCGCGACCAACAGACTCAACAGGAAGATCAACAGTGGCGTGGCGAGGTTACCGCCGCCCGAAATCGACCAGATCCCCCAACAGACGAACGCGAAGAGGGCTCCGCCGGCGCTCCACTCCCAGCCTGGGCGGAGCTGCGCGAGGTGCCAGCTCATCGGCCGACGCGAAGCCCGCGCCTCCGGCCAGCCCGTCCCGGTCTCCTCCTCGACCACCGGAAACGGCGTGGTCCGACGGGCACCGGTCTGTCCTACTGAGGCCACCCCCCGCTGGTAGGCATCCCGCTGCGGCGGCACCCCGGCCTCCGGCTGCGGCGGCACCACGCCTGCCCACTGCGGCGGCGCCCCGACCTCCGGCTGCGGCGGCACCTCGACGGTCCGCTCGGCCCACGGTTGCGTCTGGTCGGCCATGTCGTCCCTCCCCTGGACCAGACGGGGACCGGCGGGCCCCGTCTGACTATCGAGGGTAGCCAGCACACAAATATGCCGCCGCTACGGACCACCGGGCCAGCCGACCTGACTTAGTGCGCTAGACACGAAGACATGACCTTCGCACCGAACTTCGGCGTCGCTCGTACCGAGGAGCTTGAGGAGCTGGGCGAGCTGCTCGGCAGCCTCTTCCACAGCAGCTTGGACGCCGAGTCACGGGCCGTCCAGCAGAGCCTCCTGGAGCCCGAGCGCACCCTGGTCGTCCGCGACGACAGCGAAGTGGTGGCGACCGCCACCGCCTTCACCCGCGAACTGACCGTACCGGGGGCACGCCTGCCCGCAGCGCATGTCAGCATGGTCGCGGTGGCGCCCACGCACCGCCGCCGTGGCCTGCTCAGCGAGCTGATGCGGCGGCAGCTCGGCGGCGTACGCGACGCCGGCACCGAACCGGTCGCGCTGCTGTGGGCCAGCGAAGGGCGGATCTACCCACGCTTCGGCTACGGCCTGGCCTGCCACCAGTTGGTGGTGGAGTGTGAAACCACCGAGCTTCGCCTACCCGAGCCGACCGCCGGCGCGGGCCGCCTCCGCCTGACCAAACCGGCGCGCTGCCGGGCCGAGCTGGCCCGGGTGTACGACGGGGTTCGGCCCGACCGGCCCGGCTGGTCCAGCCGCAGCGAGGTGTGGTGGAACTATGTCCTCGCCGACCCGGCCGCCCGCCGTGAGGGGGCCACCGAACGGCGGGCCCTGCTGCACGAGGGCCCCGACGGCGTCAACGGGTACGCGCTCTTCCGCACCCGCAACGCCTGGGACACGGTCGGGCCCAAGGCCGTCACCCTGGTTGACGAGGTGGTGAGCGGCGACCCGGCCGCTTACCTGGCGATGTGGCGACTGCTGCTCACCCTCGACCTGACCCGCCGGCTCACGCTGCGCGGCATCGCGCTGGACGAGCCGCTACTGCGGCTGGTCAACGAACCGCGCCGGCTCGACGCGCGCCTGAACGACGCCCTCTGGCTGCGGGTGGTGGATCTGCCGGCGGCCCTCTCCGCCCGACGGTACGCGACCTCGGTTGACGTGGTGCTGGAGGTCACCGACGACCTGCTGACGGAGAACACCGGCCGCTGGCGGCTCACCGGCGGGCTGGACGGGGCCAGCTGCGTCCCCAGCACCGAGATGGCCGACCTGGCCTGCGACATCCGGGCCCTCGGTGAGCTGTACCTGGGCGGGACCGGACTGGGCGAACTAGCCGCTGCCGGCCGGGTTCGGGAGCTGCGGCCCGGCGCCCTGGCCAGCGCCGGACCCGCCTTCGGTTGGCAGCGGGCTCCCGCCGCCATGGAAGTCTTCTGACGCCGCGGGGTACGGTCGGTTGATGGGTGACGTGGAGCGACGACGGCGTCGGTACCGGCAACCCGCTGACCGCGCCGCCGAAAGCCCGGACCCGGCCCAGACGGCGGCCGGGGGGCACAGCGGTGGCAGGCCACCCCGGGTCCGCCGGGGCGACGCCGAGGAGAGCGAACGCGGGCTGCGAGGCCTGGTGGGCTCTGGCTCGTCGCAGGTGAGCGTGACCGCGGCGATGCGGGCCCGTGACGCGACCCGCCCGACGGAGGAGGACCTGGCGGAGGCGGAGGCCCGGGTGGTCCTGGTCCGCCGTAACTGGGTTCCGCGCGAAGACCTCCCCCGCCGGTGATCGGCCCCGTTCAGGGCAGGTCCGGGAGCTCCCGGGTGCGCTCGTAGTCGGCCACCTGGTCGATGCGGCGCACGTGACGTTGTTTTTCGGAAAACGGGGTGGTCAGGAACGCCTCGACGATGGCGGTGGCCTCATCGAGGGTGTGCTGCCGGCCGCCGACCGCGACGACGTTGGCGTTGTTGTGCTCCCGGGCCAGGTGCGCGGTGTCAATGCTCCAGGCGAGCGCGGCCCGAACACCGTCGATCTTGTTCGCCGCGATCTGCTCACCGTTGCCGGAGCCCCCGATAACCACCCCGAGGCTACCCTGGTCGGCAACGACCCGGTCGCCGGTGTGTAGGCAGAACGCCGGGTAGTCGTCGTCCGGGTCATAGGCGTGCGGGCCGACGTCAATCACGTCGTACCCCTCCTTGGCCAGGTGGTTGGCCAGGTGCGCCTTCAGCTCGAAACCGGCGTGGTCGGATCCCAGGTAGACACGCATACCGGGCAGTCTGACAGGACCCGTCTCCGGCCGACGCTCGCGGGTCGGCCGAAGACGGCTTCGGCACAGTCCGGGCAACGGTCAGACAGCCCGGGTGACGGCACCTACCCTGCTCACTGCCCGGACGACAACTCGGCGACGACCAGTCCGCCGCGGGCCTTCGGGGTGAACCAGGTGCTCTTGCGTGGCATCTTCTCCCGCGCCAGGTTCACCGCGACGAAGTCGTCCACGGTCACCGGGGCGACGAGGACGGCCAGCTCGGCGCGGCCGGCGTCGACCTCCCCACGGAGCCAGCTCGCCGGGTAGTCGCCGCCGACGTAGGTGATCCGCTTGTCGCCCGGGTCCAGCCCCAGCGCGTCCCGCAGCAACAACCGCTCGACCAGGGCATGGTCCAGGTTCTCCAGGCGCCCCGCGCCCACCCGGGGCAGGCGCACGGCGTACGCCGCATCGGGGAGCCGGAGGTGGACGGTGCCGCCGGCCGCCGGGACCTCGACCGGGCCGTCGATCGGCTCGACCTGGGCGCCGGCGGCACGAAGCCGGTCGATCAGCTCAGCCGGGCTGGTGGTGAGCTCGTCGACCAACCGGTTGTACGGGGCGATGGCGACCGAGGCCGGCGTGGTGACCACGGCCAGGAAGCGCGGTAGCCCTCCGGTCTGGGCCGCGAGGCTGCGGTGGTTGCCGTCGGCGACGACCAACTCGCCACCGCCGGCCAGAGCGGTCAGCTCATCCTGCTGCTCCCCCGGACCGACCAGCCAGATGGCATGCGTCCGCCCGGCCTGGTCGGTGTCCGTCGCGGCCGGCGCCCCGGCCCGGTCGGCCGCTGCCGCGAGGGCGGCGTGCAGCTCGTCGCCCCGACCGGTCTGGAGTAGGAGCACCGGCGACAACAGATGTCCCAGAGACTCGGCCAAGGCCACCCGCTCGCGAACCTTGGCGATGAAGACGTCCTCGTTCCGGATCACCAGACCCGGCTCGGCGGCGCTGGTGGAGATCTGGTCGGTATCCACCATGACGAACAGCCCGTACGCGGGCTCTTCCTCCGGCGCACTGATCCGGTAGAGCACCACCACCTGCTCGGCTGGGGTGTAGCTACCCGCCGCCTTCGCCTCGGCGAGGCGGGCGGCCGCCTCCGGCAGTGCTTCGAGAAAGGACTTCCCCCGGCTCTCCGGGGCCCGGTGCGGCATCTCGATGCCGAGGGCACTGTGCGGATTCACCTCGATGATCGAGGTGATCTCCGCGTCGTCGGCGAACTCGTCGTAGTTCTGCGCGCCGGTGCCGCCAGTGGTGATCCAGGCCCGGGTGATTGGATGGGCGACCGTCATGTCCGCTGACGCTACCGGTAACGCTCACCTCCGGCGCCGGGGGCCCATCGCTGCACACCGGAGCACCCGGCCGACACCGGCGGCGCCGCGGGCCCTGCCATCTGCCCGACGATGCCCGGGGCCCGCCGCACGGTGTCAGTCGAAGATGGGGGCGAGCTCCCGGGAGCGCTTGAGTTCGAAGAACCCCGGCGTGCCGGCGACCAGCAGAACGCCATCCCAGAGCCGGCCGGCGGCCTCGCCCCGGGGAGCTGGGGTGACGACCGGGCCGAAAAAAGCGACCGGGTTTCCGTCCGGACCCGGGGCGTGGATGACGGGGGTACCGACGTCGGTGCCGACCGGCCGCATTCCCGCCTCGTGGCTGGCGCGCAGCGCTCCGTCGTACTCGGTGCTGTCGGCGGCCTGGGCCAACTCCGGGTCCAGTCCGGCGTCGGTCAGGGCGGCGGTGAACAGTTCCCGGGTGAGCTGCTCGGACTGTAGATGGATGCGGGTACCGAGCGCGGTGTACAGGTCCCGCAGCGCCCCGGTGCCGTACCGCTGCTCGGCGGCGACACAGACCCGAACGGGGCCCCACCCGGTCCGCATCAGCGCCTGGTAGTCCGCGGGCAGGTCCCGGCCTGTGTTGAGCACCGACAGGCTCATCACGTGGAAGCGGATGTCCAAGGCCCGGACCCGCTCGACCTCCAACAGCCAACGAGAGGTGATCCACGCCCATGGGCAGATCGGGTCGAACCACATGTCGACGGTGACTCGCTCACTCACAGGGAAGTCCCTTCACAACAACTACGCCGATTCTCGACACCTGCACCGATCCTTGCCCACGTTCCCAGGTACAACACCGAATGAGACCGTGACCTGGCCCACCCGCTGGCCCGGGTGCGTGCAAGACTCGACTCGCGCGGCCGCTACGAGCGGCTGCCCGACGACGCCGCGGTCGGCGTGCGGCGAGACGAGAGATGGAGACGAACAGTGCCGGGAGTGCGCAACCTGACGCAGGCGGAGGCTACCGAGCGGAGCCGTCTACTCGACGTGACCGGGTACGACATCAACCTGGACCTGTCGAGCGCCGTGCAGGCCGAGGGCCACACGTTCCGGTCCCGGACCGAGGTCCGGTTCCGGTGTGATGAGCCGGGTGCGAGCACCTTCATCGAGGTCGCCGCGCATTCGGTCCGATCGGCCACCCTGAATGGTACCCCTCTGGAGCTGGGCGGCTGGTCGGCGGAGAAGGGGCTCGCCCTGCCCGACCTGGCCGCCGAGAACACGCTCGTGGTGGATGCGGACTTCGCGTACTCCAACAGTGGTCAGGGGCTACACCGCACGGTGGATCCCGTTGACGGTGAGACCTACCTCTACAGCCAGTTCGAGACGGCGGACGCACAACGGGTCTACGCGGCCTTCGACCAACCCGACCTGAAGAGTGTCTACACCTGGCACGCCACCGTGCCGGAGCACTGGAAGGTCGTATCCAACATGCCGGTGGAGCGGGAGGAGGCGGCCGGCGAGGGCTTGAAGAAGGTCCACTTCGTGGAGTCAGTGCGGATGAGCACCTACATCACCGCGCTCTGCGCCGGGCCCTACCACGAGGCACGGGACAGCCACGACGGCATCGACCTGGGCGTCTTCGTCCGCGCATCGATGGCGCAGTACCTGGACGCCGACGACCTCTTCCTGATCACGAAGCAGGGATTCGACTTCTTCCACGCCCAGTTCGACATTCGGTACCCGCTGCCCAAGTACGACCAGCTCTGGGTGCCGGACTTCAACGCAGGCGCGATGGAGAACTTCGGCTGCGTCACGCACGCCGAGTCGGCGTACATCTTCCGGTCCCAGGTGACCGACTTCGAGTACGAGCAGCGCGCCAACACGATCCTGCACGAGCTGGCGCACATGTGGTTCGGTGACCTGGTCACCATGCGCTGGTGGAACGACCTCTGGCTGAACGAGTCGTTCGCCGAGTGGGCCAGCCACTGGTGCAACACCCACGCGACCCGCTTCGACCAGGCGTGGACCACCTTCCTCTCCGTCCGGAAGAACTGGGGCTACCGACAGGACCAGCTCTCCTCCACCCACCCGGTCTACTGCGAGATGCCGGACCTGGAGGCGGTCGAGGTCAACTTCGACGGGATCACGTACGCCAAGGGCGCGAGCGTACTCAAGCAGCTCGTCGCGTACGTGGGCGAGGAGCCGTTCCTGGCCGGGCTCCGGTCGTACTTCCGCAAGCACGCCTGGGGTAACGCCACCTTCGACGACCTGCTCTCCGAGCTGGAGGCGGCCTCCGGGCGGGAGTTGCGCAAGTTCGCCGCCCAGTGGCTGGAGACCGCCCAGGTGAACACGCTGCGCCCGGAGGTGACGATCGACGCCGACGGCAGCTACCAGCGGGTCGTGGTTCGTCAGGAGGCACCGGCCGACCACCCGACCCTACGTACCCACCGCATCGGGGTCGGCCTCTACGACCGTACCGACGGCCGGCTGGTCCGCCGGGAGCGGTTGGAGGTCGACGTCGTCGGCGAGACGACGGAGCTGACCGCGCTGGCCGGGGTTCGCGCCGCGGATGTCCTGCTGCTCAACGACGAGGACCTGACCTACGCCAAGCTCCGGCTCGACGAGCGGTCGATGGCCACCGTGGTGCAGTACATCAGCGGCTTCGAGTCGTCGTTGTCGCGGGCGTTGTGCTGGACTGCCGCGTGGGACATGATCCGCGACGCCGAGCTGGCCGCCCGGGACTACGTGGCGCTGGTACTCGCTGGCCTCCCCGCCGAGACCGACATCAACCTGGTCACCGCCACCCTGCGGCAGGCCACCACCGCGCTCACCTTCTACGCCGACCCGATGTGGGCGCCGAACGGCTGGGCCGACCTGGCCCGGACCGCGAAGACCGCCCTCGCCGCCGCCGAGCCGGGCAGCGGCTTCCAGCTCGCCTGGGCTCGGGCGTACGCCTCCGCCGGTCGGTCGTCTGAGGACCTGGCAACGTTGCGTGGCTGGCTGGAGGGGAACGGGGTGCCGCCCGGCCTGCGCATGGAGACCGAGCTGCGATGGACGGTGCTGACCGCGCTGGTGACCAACGGCGCAGCCGGCCCCGACGAGATCGAGGCGGAGCTGGCCACCGACCGTACCGCCAGCGGCGAGCGGGAAGCCGCGCTCGCGCACGCGCTCGTGCCGACGCCGGAGAACAAGGCAGCCGTCTGGGCCCGGTTGACCGGTCCGGAGCCGCTGCCGAACTGGCGGCACCGAGCGCTGTTGCAGGGCTTCGCCCACCCGACGCAGGTCGAGCTGGTCCGCCCTTACCGGGAGCGGTACTTCGCCACCATCGCCCAGGTCTGGGCCAGCCGGGACAGCGAGCCGGCCCAGGAGTTCGTCCTGCTGGCATACCCGGCGTACCTGGTTGAGGAGGAGACCGTGGCGGCGACCGACGGATGGCTGGCCGGCGAGGGCCAACCGGCACCGCTGCGGCGGCTGGTCGCCGAGGGCCGCGACGGCGTCGTCCGGGCCCTCAAGGCCCGGGCGCGGGACGCCCGAAGCGGCTGAACGACAAAGGCCCGGGGCCGGTGCGAGGCGTTCGCCCACACCGGCCCCGGGCCGAGTGCACTACCGGGTGTCAGCAGCCCTTGCCGGCGTGGCTGGCCAGCTGGTCCAGGCCGGTAACGATGCCACCGGTCAGGTCGCCGCCGCCGAAGGCAGCCACCATCGACAGCGCGGCGAGCCGCACGTACGTGTCCGGGATGCGCTTGCGGGCGTGCCGGCCGGTGACGATCTCCAGCTGCCGCTGATTCGGCGAGATCGCGATCAGGACCGACCGGTCGGGGTCGGCGAGCTGGCGGTGCAGCCGCTCGGCTTCCTCCCGGACCGGCTCGTCGAGGCCACCGACGAAAATCGAGAAGGTCAGCCCGGTGCTCTGGTCGGCCAGGCGCATGGCCTCGTCAACGCGGAGCAGCTGGCGGGTCGAGAACGGGCCGTCCAGCTCCGGCGGGGCGGCCGTCTCGGACGACGGCTGCATCTCACCAACGGTCACTTGCGCCTCCGGTTCCACCGGCCGGCGCCTCCTGGCCGGCCTGCTCCTGCTTACGACCCGACAGCGCGGGCGCCTGGGCGCCGGCGGCCAGTGTGGTGCCCGCCGAGTCGGCCAGTTCCTCCGGACTACTCAGAAACCAGACCGGTGTGAAGTCGAAGGGCCGGCCCGGCCGGTAGCGCTTGCCACCGCCACCGACGCCGCGGCTGCTGGCGGCCCATGCCACACCAGCGATTACCAGCGCCGCTACCGTCGGGATTCCGACGAAGACCAGCAACGTATCGGTTACAGACAATCCCAACGCCCCCAGGCGAAAGAGAGACCAGGAATCCGGGTCGGGTGGACGGTCATGCGGACGATTCCCCGACTCCGCTTGTGGTATTCACGTTAGCGGAGCCAACCGCTCGCCAGATTGCGGGGTGGCGATCCCACCCCCCACTGAGCTGCTCCAGCTGGGCAGCGGTGGCGAGCAGGCGTGCGTCGTCGCCCTGCCGACCGCTGAGGAGGACCCCGACCGGCAGCCCGTCGGCGGTGGCCCCCACCGGGAGCGACACCGAAGGGTCACCCGTAACGTTAAAAATCGCACAATAAGGCGAGAACCGCCGTTGTCGGTCGAAGTCGTCTGCGGGGTCAGGAACATCGGTAAACCAGCCCACCGGTGCCTGCGGCATGGCGAGGGTGGGACAGAGCAGCAGATCACAGCCGGCGGTCCGGCGTACCCCGAGACGGACCTGCGCCTGCAGCTCGCCGAGCGTGGCGGTGAGGCTGGCAGCGGAGATCGCCGCCCCGCGGTTCCGCAGCAACCGGGTCAACGGCAGCAGCTGGCTCTCTCGCTCGGGCGGCACCGGGGCGAGCGCAAGCACGTACCAGACGATCTCGAACAGCGGCCAAGCCGTCGGCGTCAACGGCGGTGGCACCTCGACCACCTCATGACCAGCAGCGGTGAGCAGGGCGGCAGCCTGGTCCACGGCGGCGACGCAGTCCGGGTGCACCGACTCGTCGGCGAGCATCGGGGCGGTGAAGCGGCCGATCCGCAGCCGGCCCGGCGCGGCGGTCCGGGCCGCCGCGAGCCACCCACCGGCCGGCGGTGGCGGCGCCAGGTAGGGCTCACCGGGAACCGGCTGAGCCAGCACATCGAGCAACGCAGCCACGTCGGCCACGGTCCGCCCGATCGGGCCGCTGGTCGGCAGGCCGTACGCACCGAAACCGACCGGGCCGCCGGAGACCACCCCGCGGCTGGGCTTGTAGCCGACCAACCCGCACATCGATGCCGGGATACGCAGCGAGCCGCCGCCGTCGGAGCCCTGGGCCACCGGAAGGAGACCGGCCGCCACCGCGGCTGCCGCGCCACCGCTGGAGCCACCGGCGGTGTAGGCGAGATCCCACGGGTTACGGGCCGGCGGGGCGACCCGCCCCTCGGAGTAGAGCGAACAGCCCAGCTCGGAGGTGGTCGTCTTGCCGAGGCTGACCAGCCCGGCGGCCCGGATGAATCGGACCACGTCCGCGTCGACCGGCGGTACGAAGTCGGCAAAGGCAGCAGAACCAAAGGTTGTGCGCACGCCAGCGGTGAGGGTCAGGTCCTTGATCGCTGTGGGCACGCCGTGCAACGGCCCCCGCGCCGCGACCGGAACGGCGTCGGCCGCGTCGGCGGCGGCGAGGGCCGCCTCCGGGGTCACGGTGACGAACGCGCCGACGGTGTCACCGAGCGCCGCCACCCGGGTCAGGTGGTGTTCGACCAGTTCCCGGCTGGTCCGCTCGCCGCTGGCGACAGCGGCGGCCTGCTCCAGTGCGGTCTCCTCGTGCGGCTCGGTCATGCCGTTATCCTGCCCGCTGCCCGATCGGGCCGCCGCCCCGACAGGCCGTACGAGTCAGTGACGGTGGCCTCGCCCTGCCCCCGGGGGGAGAGGAAGCGCAGCGCGTTGCCGCCGAGTAGGCCGGCGCGTTGGTCGGGGGTGAGGAAGTCGGACCGGTGCACAACCGTACCGACCGGCCGCTCCCCCAGTGGGTACGGATAGTCACTGCCGAGCAGCACCTGGTCAGCGCCCATCGCGTCGACCAACAGCCGCAACGCCGCCGGTTCGAACACCACCGAGTCGACGAAGAACCGGTCCACGTACGAGCCGGGGGGCCGGGCCGAGGCACCACGGACCAGGTCCCCGCGGCGGTGCCAGGCGTTGTCCGCGCGGCCCAGCCAGAACGGGAAGCTGCCACCGCCGTGGGCGAAGCAGATCCGTAACGTCTCCGGCACCCGGTCGAAGACCCCGCCGAGGATCATCGCCAACACCGACAGGTGGGTCTCGGCCGGCATCCCGGTAAGCCACCGCGCCATCCACCGATCCAGCCGTGGCCCGCCGGGCATGTCCCACGGGTGGACGAAGACCGGCGCGCCGACCTCGGCGCAGTGGGTGAGGAACTCGACGATGCCGCTGTCGTCCAGGTCGAGGTCGCCGACGTGGTTGCCGATCTCCACCCCGGCGTGCCCGGCGGCGAGACAGCGGTCCAACTCGGCGCAGGCGACCTCCGGGTCCTGCAACGGCACCTGGCAGAACGGAACCAGCCGGCCGCCCCCGTTGGCCGTGATCTCCACCATGCGGTCGTTGAAGATCCGAGCCACCTTGACCGCCTGGGCGGCGGGGCGGTCATAACAGAAGAAGACTGGCGTCGGCGAGACCACCTGCACGTCGACACCGTCGGCGGCCATGTCGGCCAGTCGGATCGCCGGGTCCCAGCACTCCGCGCCGACCGGGCGGAACTCCATCTCGCCGACCATGATCATCGCAGCGCGCTCGGAGTCGACCCGCAGCCAGGGCCAGCCAGAACCACCGCAGGCCGCAGCGAGGTCCGGCCAACCCCGTGGTACGGCGTGCGAGTGCACATCAATGACCGGTGTACCCATCAGCCCTTGCCCGGGTGCAGCGTGCCGCACTGGTCACAGGTCCGCGCCGCCTCGTCGGCGTAGAACGTGGCGAAGACCGGGGGCAGATCGGCGGCGATGTCACGGACCTGCAACTCCACCTCGTGCACCTTGTTGGTGCACTCGGGGCAGTACCACTGGAACCGTTCCAGAGTGCCCTCCTGGCGAACCCGCTCGATGACCATCCCGATCGAGCCGGCCACCGGCCGCTGGGGCGAGTGCGGAACTCCGCGCGGCAGCATCCACATCTGCCCCTCGCGGATGTGCACCGTCTGTGGCCCGTCCGGGAGCATCAGGTTGACATGCATGTCCCCTTTGATCTGATAGAAGAACTCCTCGTACGGTTCAACGTGATAGTCGGTGCGCTGGTTCGGCCCGCCGACGACCATGACGATGAAGTCGGAACTGCCGGGAAGCAGTTCCTTGTTGCCCACCGGTGGCTTCAGCAGGTGCTGGTTGTCCGCGATCCAACCGGGGAAGCTGAACGGCTCGGCGACCTCGTTCACAACGGACCTCCTTCGGGGCACCGGGCGACGGCTTGCATTTCGATCAACAGGTGCGGGTGCGGCAGCTGGTGGACCGCCACGGTGGTCCGGGTCGGCCCGCTCGCGTCGAAGAACTCCGCCCACACCGTGTTGTAGCCACCGAAGTCGTTCATGTTGACCAGGTAGCTGGTCACCTGCACCAGGTCGGCCAGCCCCGCACCGACCGGGTGGAGCAGATCCCGGATGTTCGCGATCACCGCCCGGGTCTGTGCCCGGATATCGAGGTCGGTGGTACCGAACTCGTCGACGGTGACACCCGCGAAGGTGTTGTCCGGGCGACGAGAGGAGGTGCCGGAGACGAAGATGAAGCCACCGGCCACCTTGACGTGCGGGAAGGCCCCACGCGGCACGGCTTTCCCGGGCACGACCCGGGCGTCTGCCCGCCCGACGGGCTCCTGCACCGATGGTCCACCGCCGGTCATGCCGCCGCCCTCAACGACGCGGCGCCGAGCTTCTCCACGACCGCGCGGACGTGCGCGCCGGGTCGTAGCGCGACGGCGGCAGTTGCGGCGCCGGCCAGAAAGACCCAGCCCGCACGGAGCCGAACCCCGCGCTGGCCGGCAAGCCGGACTCCCTCGTCGAATGCGCGGCGTGGGTCGCCGAGGATCGCCGCGGTCGACCCCACCTGGGTGACCTGTCCATCGATCTCCAGCAGCACGCCCAGGTTGTCCAGGCCGTCCGGAACCGGGCACCACGGCCCCACCACGAAGGCCCCCGCCGACGTGTTGTCGGCGATGACGTCCGGCAGGGAGAAGGTGAAGTTTGCGTACCGGGAGTCGATCAGCTCGATGGCCGGCGCCACGGCGCGGACCGCGGTGGCGAACTCCGCGACCGGCTCGCCCGGCTCGGGCTGCCGGTCCAGCAGGAAGGCCACCTCCGGCTCCACCCGGGGATGGATGAAGTCTCCGATGGAGATGGTCCCGCCGTCGGCGACCCGCATCCGGTCAGTGAGCCGGCCCCAGATCACCTCGTCCACGCCGACCTGGGCCATCTTCGCCTTACTGGTCAGCCCCATCTTGAGACCCACCAGTTGCTCGCCCCGGTCCAGCCGGCGCCGCACCAACTCGGCCTGCACCGCGTACGCGGCGTCGACGTCGAGCCCGGTCTCGGCGGCGAGCTGGCCGATCGCCGTGCCCCGGTCGGCCGCCGCGACCAGTTGGCCGGCGATGCCGGCGATGTCTGGTCCGATCACGTCTCCTCCTTGCCAGCCAGGTCCAGCGCCACATCCACGATCATGTCCTCCTGGCCACCGACCATCTGGCGCCGGCCCAGCTCGACCAGAATCGAGCGGACGTCCACGCCGTAGCGTTCGGCGGCCCGCTCAGCGTGCCGCAGGAAGCTGGAGTAGACCCCGGCGTAGCCCAGCGAGAGCGTCTCCCGGTCCACCCGCACCGGTCGGTCCTGCAACGGCCGGACCACGTCCTCGGCCGCGTCCATCAGCGCGAAGACGTCGCAGCCGTGCTCCCAGCCGTGCAACTCGGCGACCGCGACGAAGACCTCCAGCGGTGCGTTACCCGCGCCCGCACCCTGCCCGGCGAGGGAGGCGTCGACCCGGACGGTTCGGCCAACCGGTGTGCCCAGCGGCCCGTCCCCGAGGATCCGGCCGTGCTCCACCGCGACCACGCTGTTGGCCACACCGAGCGAGAGGTTGTGGTGGGCGTGGATGCCGATCTGCGTCTCCGGTTCGAGTACCTGACGGTAGGCGTCGATCCGCTCGGCCACGTCGGACATCAGGAGCCGGCCGCCGGAGTCGGTGACGTAGACGCAGTGCGCCCCGTACGACTCCATGAGCTTGGCCTGCGCTGCCAGGTCAACCGGATCGTTCATGTGGGCCATCATCAGGAACCCGGAGACGTCCATCCCGTTCTCCCGAGCCCAGCCGATGTGTTGTGCGGAGATGTCGGCCTCGGTGCAGTGGGTGGCGATCCGAACGCTGGTCACGCCGAGGGCCCGCGCGGCCTTCAGGTCGGCGATGGTGCCGATTCCGGGGACCAGCAGCGTGGTCAGCCGCGCCGTGGTCAGTACCTCGGCCGCCGCCGCGATCCACTCGGCGTCGCTCGCCGCGCCGTGCCCGTAGTTGACACTCGACCCGGCCAGCCCGTCACCGTGCGCCACCTCGATGGCGGCGATTCCGGCGGCGTCGAGGGCGGCGGCGATCGTCCGCACCTGGTCAACGGTGTAGCGGTGGGCGATGGCGTGCATCCCGTCCCGCAGCGTCACATCCTGGAGGTAGAGCGGGGTCATGCCGTCACCGCCCGCCGGGCGATCAGCCGCTCCGCGGTGCGCAGCGCGGCCGACGTCATGATGTCCAGGTTTCCCGCGTACGTGGGCAGGTAGTGCCCGGCGCCCGAGACCTCCAGGAAGGTCGAGACCTGCAGCCCGGTGAGGCGTCGACCGAGCGCCGGCAGGTAGCTGTCCACCCGGTCGAACTGCACATCCTGTTTCAGGCAGTAACCGGGGACATACTCCTGTACGGCACGGACCATGTCGGCGATGGCCGCGGCGATCGCGCTTCGGTCCGCGTCGGTGTCCGGACAGAGGCAGTACACGGTGTCCCGCATCAGCAGCGGCGGATCCGCTGGGTTGAGCACGATGATGGCCTTGCCCAGCTCGGCGCCGCCGACAACCTCGATCGCCCGGGCGGTGGTCTCGGTGAACTCGTCGATGTTGGCCCGGGTGCCCGGCCCGGCCGACTTCGCGGCGATCGAGGCGACGATCTCCCCGTACGTGACCGGGGTGACCCGGCCGACGGCGGCGACGATCGGCACGGTCGCCTGCCCGCCGCAAGTGACCATGTTGACGTTGGTCTCCCGCAGGTGCTCATCGAGATTGACCGGCGGTACCACGTACGGCCCGACCGCCGCGGGGGTCAGGTCGACCACGGTCCGACCGTGGGCACGCAGCACGGCGTCGTGATGTCGGTGGGCCCCGGCCGAGGTGGCGTCGAAGACCAGCGCCACGTCGGCGAACTCGGGCAGCGCCACGAGCCCCGCCACCCCCTCGGCGGTGGTGGTGACGCCGAGTCGCCGGGCCCGGGCCAGCCCATCGGAGTCCGGGTCGATACCCGCCATGGCGACCATCCGCAGGCTGTCGCTGAGCCGCAGAACTTTGATCATCAAGTCGGTCCCGATATTCCCGGAACCGAGTACTGCCACCCCGACGCTCACTGTTCGACCTCCTTCGCGAAGCAGGTACGTACCGATCCGAGGCCGGAGATCCGCGCCTCGTACGCGGCGCCGGGCGTCACCGGCACCAACGGGCCGAGCGCCCCGGAGAGCACCACGTCACCCGCCCGGAGCGGATCACCGGAGCGGGCCAGGGTCCGCGCCAGCCAGGCCAGCGCGTGCAGCGGGTTACCGAGGCAGGCGGCGGCGGCACCGACCGAGACCGGATCTCCGCCCTGCTCCAGAACCATGCCGGCGAGGCGCAGATCCACATCGGCGAGCCGGCGGGGCGTGGTACCCAGCACGAACAGCCCACTGGACGCGTTGTCCGCGATGGTGTCCACGATGGTGATGTCCCAGCCGGCGATCCGGGAGTCGACAATCTCGATCGCCGGTAGCAGGTGATCGACCGCCCGGATCAGGTCGGCGGTGGTGATCCGCTCGTCCGGCAGGTCCGCGCCGAGCACGAACGCGATCTCGGCCTCCACCCGGGGCTGGAGCAGCCGACCAGGCGGCACCTCCCCGCCGTCGGGCACCGCCGTATCCTCGGTCAGCACCCCGAAGTCCGGCTGGTAGACGCCGAGGCTCTCCTGCACGGCAGCAGAGGTCAGACCAATCTTGGCGCCGACTCGCCGGTGCCCACGCCGCAGCCACTGGCGCACCTGCGCCTGTTGCACGAGGTACGCCGAGTCAATGTCCCCGTCGGGGACAAGCCGCCCACGCAGCGGAGGACAGGGTTTGCCGCTCTCCCGAGCCTCGGTGAGCTCCCGGGCGGCGTTCTCGTAATCGACGGTCATGTCAGGTCCACACAGACGTTGGTGAGCTCGGAATAGAAACCCAGCGAATGAACGCCGCCCTCGCGGCCGACGCCGGAGGACTTCACCCCACCGAACGGGGTACGCAGGTCACGCAGGTACCAGGTGTTGACCCAGACGATTCCCGCGTCCAACCGGGCACCGGCCCGGTGGGCCCGGCCCACGTCTCGGGTCCACACCGCCGCCGCCAGGCCGTACTCGGTGCCGTTGGCCAGCGCGTACGCCTCCTCCTCGTCGTCGAAGGGCGCCACGTGCACGACCGGGCCGAAGATCTCCTCCCGGTTGGTTCGCGCGTCCGGGCCGAGCCCGGCGAGCACCGTCGGCTGGATGTACGCGCCGCCGTCGCGGGCGTCACCGAAGCGCGGCGTACCGCCGCCGGCGAGGACCTGCGCCCCCTCGGCTCGGGCCAGTTCGTAGTGGCCGAGCACCTTCTCCCGGTGAACGGGCGAGATCAGCGGCATGTTTGCCGTGGCCTCGTCGACGGGCCACCCGTACGGCAGTTCGGCGGCCCGCTCGGCCAGCCGGGCGGTGAACTCCGCGAAGACCGGACGCTGCACGTAGATGCGTTCGGTGCAGAGGCAGACCTGGCCACCGTTGGTGAAGCTGGACCGCACCGAGCCGGCCACCGCCGCCGACAGGTCGGCGTCGGCGAAGACCAGCCCGGCGTTCTTGCCACCCAGCTCGAAGGAGACCGCCTTCACCCCGTCGGAAGCGGCCCGCATGATGGCTCCGCCGGTGGTTGACTCGCCGGTGAAGGTGATCGCGTTGACGTCGGGGTGCGAGGTAAGAAACTCCCCCGCCGAGCCGGGCCCGAAGCCGTGCACGACGTTGAAGACGCCCTCGGGCACGCCGGCGGCGGCCATCACCTCGGCGAGCAGGGTCGCCGAGGCGGGTGTCTCCTCACTGGGCTTGACCACCACCGCGTTGCCACACGCCAACGCGGGCGCGACCTTCCAGGTGAGCAGGAGCAACGGCAGGTTCCACGGGACGATCACCGCGACCACGCCGACTGGCTTGCGGAGCGCGTAGTTCAGCGCACGGCCACCGGATGGGGTACGGGTGCTGAACGACTCGGTCGGTGTGGTCGCCGCGATCTCGGCGAAGGCACGGAAGTTGGCCGCGCCGCGCGGGATGTCCAGGGTCCGGGCCTGCGAAATCGTCTTGCCGGTGTCCGCCACCTCAGCGGTGACCAGGTCATCAAAGCGGCGCTCCAGTTCGTCGGCGATCCGGAGCAGCACCTCGGCGCGCTCTCGTTCGCCGAGCCGACCCCACGGGCCACGCAGCGCCGCACGCGCGGCGGCCACCGCGTCGTCCACTCCGGCCTGATCCGCCTCGACGACCTCGAAGAGCGGCTCCCCGGTAACCGGGCTGTGCTTGGTGAAACGGCGACCCGAGTCGACGAACTCGCCAGCGATGAAGTTGGGCAGCAGGGCCGTCCCGCCCGGCGCCTGGCCCTGCATCTGGCGCGCATCCCACCGGGTCATCCGCGCCTCCCTCGACGAAACGCAGCCCCGACCACGCCAGCCAGGAGAGCCGCCGCGCCCCCGGCCACCGCACCCAGCAGTTGGTGCTGGCGACGGACCCGGCGGCGCACCTGCGCGTACGGGGTGGTCGAGAAGGAGACCAGCTCGTACCGGGACACGTACCGACCGGGCAGCGCCCGCTCCAGCGTCTGCTCCACCCGTCGGCCGAGCTGAAACAACGGCGAGGCGACCCGGTCGCGCATCTCGACGAAGTTGGCCAGCGCCATCCGGGCGATCGCCTCGGCATTGGCCTGCCGGCGGTGGTGGAACAGCGGTAGCGCGGCGGACCAGTCGTCGGCGCACTCGTCGAGGCAGCGGTCCAGCTCCACCACGTCCTCGAAGGCACAGTTGGCGCCCTGCCCGTAGAACGGGACGATGGCGTGCGCCGCGTCACCGAGCAGCCCGACTCTCCCATTCACCTGCCAGGGGGCACAGCGGACGGTGCCGAGCACTCCGACCGGATTGTGGAGGTAGTCGTCAACCAGGTTCGGCGCGAGTGGGAGCAGGTCCGGGTAGTGCTGCGCGAAGTGTTGCTCGATCGCCGCCGGACTGCCCAGTGAGGCGAAGCTCGCGGTGCCGTGGGTGGGCCAGAAGAGCGTACAGGTGAAGGAGCGGTCCGGGTTCGGCAACGCGATCATCATCGACGTGCCCCGCGGCCAGATGTGCAGTGCCTCCGGGTCCAGCGCGAAGGTCCCGCCCAGCGGGGGAATGGTCAGCTCCTTGTAGCCGTAGTCGAGAAAGTCCAGACTCTCCCGCAGCAGGCCGTGGCCGAGGAGCTGGCCACGAACCGCCGAACCAGCCCCGTCGGCGCCCAGGACCACCGACGCGGCAGCGGTGACCTTCCCCTGTGGGGTTTCGAAGGTCATCTCCCCGGTAGCCGGGTCGAGGTCGACCAGCCGGTGGTCGAAGGCGACCCGCACGCCCGGCAACGCGGCAGCCTCGGTCAGCAGGGCGTTGTTCAGCGCCCCCCGACTGATCGAGTTGATCGCCCGATCCCCGGCCGCGCTGTACGCCTGAAACTGCGGCTCGCCGTCCACCGGGTGAATCATTCGGCCCCGCATCGGCAACGCGTCGGCCATCACCCGGGCGTCCAGGCCGATCCGGCGCAGCGCGTCCAACCCTCGTTCGGAGAGCGCCAGGTTGATGGAGCGACCCCGGTCAACCGGACCGGTCCGTGGGTCGGGACGGCGTTCGTAGAGGGCCACCGGATAGCCTCGCCGGGCCAGGAAGGCGGCGAGCAGGCAGCCGGAGAGTCCGGCGCCGACAACGGCGACCTCAGTGTGCTCTGTGCTCATCAGTGCACCTCCACCGTCGCGGCCAACGCGTCGGCCACCCGCCAGCAATCGTGGTATGTCGAGTAAAGCGGCACCGGTGCGAACCGGACAACATCTGGCTCTCGAGCGTCTGCGACAACCCCGTGCTCCAACCGCAGCCGCTTCGCCAACTCGGCGGCGCTGCCAGTGCCGATTCGCACCGAAAGCTGTGCGCCACGGCGGTCCGGGTCGCGCGGAGTGACCACTGCCAGGGGCCGGCCCGGAGTGACCTGGTCCAGCAGCCACTCCAGGTAGCCGGTCAGCCGGACACTGCGCTCCCGCAACGCCGTCATGCCGACCGAGTCGAAGACCTCCAGCGACGTGCGCACCGGCCCCATCGCGAGGATCGGTGGGTTGGAGACCTGCCAGGCCTCCGCCGTCGCCGGCGGTCGGGCAACCGGCGACATCTCGAACCGGGTAGCCGCCTCGGTACTCCACCAGCCCTCGAACCGGGGCAGCGTCGGATCGGCGAGGTGGCGCTCGTGGACGAACACTCCGGAGAGCCCGCCCGGCCCGGAGTTCAGGTACTTGTAGGAGCACCACGCCGCGAAGTCGACATCCCAGTCGTGCAGGGCCAGGGGCACGTTTCCCGCGGCGTGCGCCAGATCCCAGCCGACCACCGCGCCGGCCGCCCGACCAGCTGCGGTGATCTCCGGGATCTCCATCAGCTCGCCGGTCAGGTAGTTGACCCCGCCGAGGAGCACCAACGCGATCGTGTCACCCTCCGCCGCGAGCAGGTCACGCACGTCGGCGGTACGCAGGGTGTCCTCACCGGGACGGGGAGCCAGGCGCACCACCGTGCTGTCCGGGTCAAGGCCGTGGAACCGGGCCTGGCTACGGACGGCGTAGCTGTCCGAGGGAAAGGCGCTGTCCTCGATGACGATCCGGGTACGGACGCCGGTCGGCCGGTAGAAGCTCACCATCAGCAGGTGCAGGTTGACAGTGAGGGAGTTCATCACCACCACCTCTGCCGGCCGGGCTCCGACCAGCCGGGCGGTCGGTGCGGTCAGCAACTCGTGGTAGGGCAGCCACGGGCGATCGGCCGCCAGGTGTCCCTCCACCCCGAGACGGCGCCAAGCCTCCAGATCGGCGAACAACTCGTCCCGGGTCGCCCGGGGCTGTAGGCCCAGCGAGTTCCCGGCCAGGTATGCCGCCTGCTGGTAGCGCCCGCCGTCGGCGGGCGGGACGTGGAACAGGTGCCGGTGGCCGGGGTCCGCGGTGTCCAGGCGGTTTGCCGCCTTCTCCTCCTGGATCAGCTCTTCCTCGCGCATGCGTTCGCTCCGCTCCCCGCTCACATCGCGGTCCGGGCCGACCACAGCTCCGGGAAGACCACCCGGGCCATGCTCCGTTGTAGCCAGGCCAGTCCAGCCGAGCCACCGCTACCGACCTTGGCGCCCATCGTCCGCTGCACCGCCTTGACGTGGTACCAGCGCCAGTCGCCGAACCCCTCGGCCACCTCGGTCAACGCCTCGCCGAGCAGCCGAAGCTGGTCATCCGGGCTGGCGGTGTAGATTCGCACCCAGGCGGCCTCCACCGCCGGATGCGGCTGGTGCTCCTCGGCGACGTCGCGGCCGAGAAGCTCCTGAGGAAGATCATGGCCGTGCCGGGCGAGCAGAGCGAGCACGTCGTCCCAGAGGCTGGGAGCGTTCAGGGCAGCGGTCAGTTCGGCGTGCACCTCGACCTGCCGACGGAACGGACGGATCAGGGCGGGGTCGCGGAGACCCAGCAGGAGTTCCAGGTGGCGATACATCGCCGACTGGAAGCCCGAGCCCTCGCCGAGGAGATTGCGGAACCGGTTGAAGTCGGCGGGAGTCATCCAGCGCAGGCTCCGCCAGGCCGCGTTCAGCCCGTCCAGGTGCAGGGCGGCGCGACGCAGCGGGGCCAGGGCATCCCGAATCTGGTCCGCGCGTAGCAGCCGCTGGATCTCGCGCAGTTCGTGACAGATCAGATTGAAGTACAGCTCCATGATCTGACTGGTCACGAGGAAGGACATCTCGCCCGGGTCGCTGCTCAGCGGCGTCTGCAATCGGTGCAGGGTGCTGGCCTGGACGTAGGCGTCGTACGGGATCCGTCCAGTGAACTCCAGGGTGGGCTCACCGCCGTTGCGGGCGGCTCGGGTAGCGCGTTGCCGCGGGGTTGCCGGCCGCACCTCCGCCGCGGTGGTCGCCCGTAGTTCTGTTCGTTCCACCAGTCCGCTCCCTCCGCTCGAGCCGGCCATCCGGCCGTACTGCGGTAGCGGTCATGATGCCGTGACCGGTCGCGCCAGTGGAATGCCGAGACAACGGCTATCACGGCGGTTCACCTACCAATCGCAAGGTGATACCCCAATTCCGCTTGGAGAACGTAAGGTTCCGTAGTGTGGACGAGATGGACTGGGCCCTGCTGAGCGAACTACAGGCCGACGCTCGGCTGTCGTACAGCGAACTGTCCCGCCGGGTACACCTCTCCCCGCCAGCGGTAGCCGAGCGGGTACGTCGGTTGGAGGATGCCGGCGTCATCACCGGCTATCACGCACACGTGGATCTGGCTCGAGCCGGGCGAACGGTGGTCGCGCTGATCCGCATGTCCTGCTACGGAGCCCGCTGCGTCCTCAACAGCCCGGAGATCACGGGCTGGCCGGAGATCATGCAGATCCATCGGATCACCGGCGACGCATGCAGCATGCTGACCGTCACCGCCGGCTCGATCGAGGAGTTCGAGGCGGTCATTGATCGACTCGCCCCGTACGGCCAGCCCTCCAGCACGATGGTGCTCTCCACCCCACTCGGCTGGCGTCCGGTCACTCCACCCGGTTCCGATGGCAGTGAAGCCCCGTCCCGCCGCCGCTGACCACCCGTGAGGGTTTGCCCGGAAGCCAGTGGGAAAGCAGGCCGCGGTACCCGGGGAGGGTCCGGTGATCGGCACCGGGAGGGGGAATCATGCGGGGTCATCGCGTACTCGCCATGCTGGCCTTGGTGGCGGCGTTCGTCCTGTTCGGTGGCGCACCCGCCAGCGCCGGTGAGCACACCTTCATCGAGGTCACGCCGAATCCGGCGCAGTCTGGCACCCGCGTCGACATCCGGGCCAGCTGCGACAAGGACAACAACCGTCGGGCGACGGTGCACTCGGATGCCTTCGGTGGCCAGGTCTTCCTCCAGCCCAACAACGGCTTCCTCACCGGCCACGCCACCATCCCGGGCAGTAAGGGACCTGGCGACTACCGGGTCGAGCTGCGCTGCGACAACAACAAGACCGCCAACACGACGCTGACGGTGCTCAACATGTCACAGCCGACCAAGGGACCGGCGACCGGAGGCGGCGGCACCGCCGTCGGCCGTACCGGCTCCTACCTGCTGATCGGGGGCGTGGTCGCGGCGGCGCTGGCCGTCGGCTTCGGCTTCTTCGGTAACCGCCGCACCGGGAACGGTGCCTGACCCGCCCCGCCACCATGGCCCGAGCAGACAGGCGTACGCGACAGCGGGCCGTCCGGGCGGGCGCCCGGCGGGCGGTGTCGGCCGCAGCCCAGCTCGCCGCCGGGACCGCCCGCCGGCTGCGCCGAGCCGCTGGGCAGGCGTCCGCGGCGAGCGTCGTCACCACCGACCCGGCCACCGAGCCACTGCCCCCGGGTCCGCGCCAACGCTGGGTACGGGCCCGGCGACGGCTGGGATTCTCCCGGAGCCCCGGGATACCCGTGCTGGTCATTGGGGCCCTGATGATACTGATCATCGCCATGCTCGGGGTGGAGCAGGTGACCGGCGTCAGCGTCCTCCCGGAGCGGTTCACCGCCGGCCTGCGACCACCACCGAAGAAGTTTCCGGTGCTACCAGCGAGCGATCCGGTCGCCGTCGAGATCGAGGCCATCGATGTCACGGCCCCGGTGCACAGCGTCGGGTTGGCACCGGACGGCACCATCGCGGCGCCGGACGCGGCTCGCGCCCAGGAGGCGGGCTGGTACGACCAGGGCCCCACGCCCGGGCAGTACGGTCCCGCGGTCCTCGTCGGGCACGTGGACACCGACACGGGACCGGCGGTCTTCCAGGGGCTACGTGACCTCCGCGCTGGTGACCGGGTCGAGGTGAACCGGACCGACGGGCAGGTCGCGGTCTTCGAGGTCAACTCGGTGGAGCGGTTCGACAAGGAACGGTTCCCGACCGACCAGGTGTTCGGGGACTTCGACCGACCAAACCTACGGCTGGTGACCTGCGGCGGCCGATGGGTTGGCGGCCAGACCGGCTACGCCGACAATGTGGTGGTCTTCGCCTCGCTGGTCGAGGCGCGGGACGGCTGAGCCACCGGGCGAGGCCGCTCAGGCGGCTTCGGGCTCGCGCAGGTCGAGCCAGTCGACCCAACGCGGGTCGGGAGGTCGGTGGCCGAGTACCCGCCATGCGATGCCTTTCGGCGCCGTCGGCGGGGCGGGGAGCCGCCAGCCCAGTTCGGCCGGCGTCTTGTCGCCCTTGGTGTGGTTGCACCGGGCGCACGCCGCCACCACGTTCTCCCAGGAGTGCCGACCACCGCGGCTCCGCGGGAGGACATGATCGATGGTCTCCGCCGGGCCCCGGCAGTAGGCGCAACGCCACCCGTCCCGCGCGAAGATCGCCCGCCGGGACAGCCCGACGTGGGCCCGAAACGGCACCCGGACGAAGCGGGTGAGCCGGACGACCGAGGGCACCGGCAGCGAGTCGCGGGCGCTGTGCAGGACGCCGTCACCATCGGCGACGCAGACAGCCTTGGCGGTGAGCACCAGGATCGCCGCACGCCGGACCGACACGACACACAGGGGCTCGTAGGTGGCGTTGAGGACCAGCGCGCCGGAGCCCACCGTGGGTCGTATGTCAGGCATCGCGCTCACCCCTCCGGTTCAGCGCCCCTTGCTCGCACTGCCGGACGGAAACGGGCGCAGCGACCCACCGGCCGGACGTCGACTCCCGGATGATCGCCGTCCGTGCGCCAATCGTCCCTGATAAGGCTCGGGATTGCACGTGTTAATCCCGGGTACCCCGCCGGGGCTGACCGGAGACAACGGCCCGGGCCCATCGGTCGCGTTTCGCCCTCGTCGGCGGGCCGCGCGCGGGGACCGGAGCCAGCTGCGGTACGAAGGCAGGGTGGATGTCTCCATCGTTTCGGCCGCGACCACCGACTCCCTCGCCACCGAGGAACCCAGCACGGAGTGTCTCCAGGAACCCCTCTGCACCGCTCTTTACGATCTGACCGGCGCCGTGTGGTTCGCCGAGGGCAGCTACTGGATCTTGATCAAGCCACTCCGCATCGCACTGATCCTGGTACTGGCCTTGGTGGCCCGATGGCTGATCAGCCGGACTATCAAGCGACTCGTCCGCAGCACCAGCAGTGCGGGCATGCCCACGATGCTGCGACCGTTGCGGGAGCGGATCCCCACCGCGGCCACCGAGCCGGGTGAGTTCGTGCCGGAGCGACGCCGACAGCGCGCCGAGGCGATCGGGTCGGTGCTGCGGAGCCTCTCCACGGCATTCATCTTCGGCATCGCGTTGCTGATGGTGCTCAAGGAGTTCAGTTTCGACCTGGCGCCGCTGCTCGCCAGCGCTGGCATCGTCGGGGTGGCCCTGGGCTTCGGCGCGCAGAGCCTGGTGAAGGACCTGATCGCCGGGCTGTTCATGTTGATCGAGGACCAGTACGGCGTCGGGGACACGGTCGACTTCGGTGAGGCGACCGGCTTTGTGGAGTCCGTCGGCCTGCGGGTGACGACGGTACGCGACGCGCGCGGAGTCCTCTGGTACATCCGCAACGGAGAAATCATCCGGGTTGGCAACAAGAGTCAGGGCTGGGCACTGGTCGTGGTGGACCTGCCGATCGGCTTCGCCAGCACCGAGGAGGCGACGGCGGTACTGCGGGGCGCAGCCGCGTCGGTCGCGGTGGACCCGGAGCTCGCGGCGGAGATCATCGAACCGCCCGAAGTACTGGGCGTCGAGCAGATGACGATGGACGGCGCGGTCATCCGCACCGTGGTGAAGACAACGGCGGACGGCCAGTTCGTCGTCGGCCGGCAGCTGCGTCGCCGACTGGCCGGCGCGCTGGAGAACTCCGGCTTCACCGACAAGATCGCCGCTGCTCGGTTCCCGGGTCTGCCGACGCAGGCCCCCCGGATGAGCGGCGCCAGTGGCACGCCATGACCGAAGCGGCGAATACGGTCAACCGCCCCTTCGACTATCATCCGTTCGTTCAGTCGGCGATCCGACGATCAACCATTTCGCCCTGGCTGGTTGTCGATAAGTCCGGCAGAATCCGAAACAGCTCTGCGGCAGCGAAGGACCTTCCTCGCTGATCGACGAATCGGATGATCTTCCCGGCTCAGTTCATCAGAAATGCCTGGTCTGGGAACGATGGAGGCGATGGTGCCCAACGGCCGACCTTCTCCAGCCCGTCCGGCCACCTTCAGCGAGGTGTTCGCCCAGCGCGAGTACCGGTTTGTTCTGACGGCCGGAGTTCTCTCCTGGGTTGGTGACTACCTCGCGAAGGCTGCGGTGACCCTCCTGGTCTACCGGGAGACCGAGTCGGTGGCCCTCTCCGCGGCGGCATTCGCCATCAGCTACCTGCCCTGGCTGATCGGCGGTCCCCTGCTCGCGACCCTCGCCGAACGGCATCCGCACCGGCCTGTGATGATCATGTGCGACCTGCTGCGGATGGTTCTGCTGCTGGTCATCGCGGTGCCGGGGATGCCGACTCCGCTGATCCTGGCGCTCCTTTTCACCGCCACCCTCGCCAACCCGCCGAGTCAGGCCGCCCGGTCGGCGCTGCTGCCACGGATCCTGACCGGCGACCGCCTCGTGGTCGGGTTGTCGATCAACGCCAGCGTCGGTCAGGCGGCCCAGGTTGTTGGCTACCTGGTCGGCGCGGCGATCGCAGCGGCCAGCCCCACCCTCGCCCTGCTGACCACCTCGGCGACCTACGCCGTATCCGCCACGCTGATCCGCCTCGGGGTGGTCGCCCGGCCGACGGCGATGAAGGCCGCGCACCGCAGTCATCTGCTACGGGAGACCAGCCAGGGATTCCGCATGGTCTTCGGCCAACCCGTGCTGCGCGCCATCGCAATCCTCGTGTTCAGCGCCATGCTCTTCTCCATCGTCCCGGAAGGGCTGGCGGCGGCGTGGGCCGGTCGACACGCCGACGACATGGACCAGGGCCTCGCCCAGGCGGTCATCATGGCCGCCAGCCCGGTCGGGTTCATCCTCGGCGGCCTCATCGTCGGCCGCCTGGTCGCACCGGCCCGGCGGATCGCGCTGATGCGTCCGCTGGCAGTGCTCGCTCCGCTGATTCTGGTTCCCGCTCTGCTCGACCCGTCGCCACTGGTGGTGGCGCTACTGGCCGCCGGGTGCGGATTCGCCGTCGCCGGGCTGCTCCCAACAGCCAACGGCCTGTTCGTACAGGCTCTGCCGGACGGCTTCCGGGCTCGCGCCTTCGGTGTCATGGCCTCCGGCATGCAGGTGATCCAGGGCCTGGCGGTTCTGGTCACCGGGCTGCTCGCCGAGCGGTTCTCCATCCCGCTCGTGGTCGGCCTTTGGAGTAGCGCTGGGGTGCTACTGATGACCGTCGCGGTACTGTCGTGGCCGAGTCGAGCGACCGTGGACGCCGCGATCACAGCGGCTTCGCGAGCCGACGCACCCGATCCGGTGCCGGCACCACCCGGCCCCCGGCCGGAACCAGACCGCCCCGGGGACCAGCCGGTCGACAACCCGGAGGACGTGGGCCAGCGGGACGCCGGGGAACGGCATCGCAACGTGGTGTCCTGACCGGGTCGGCGGCAGGCCGGGGAGGTGATCCGGCCCACGTCTGGCCAGCGACGGGCAGCCACCGAAACCTGGCAGGATGGAAGCGTGCATCCCGCAGGTGAATCCGGCAACCCCGGCCCATCAACGAGTTTCTTCGATGCGGTTGGCGGCGAGCCCACCTTCCGTAAGCTGGTGGACGAGTTCTATGCGGGCGTCGCCGACGACCCGCTGCTGCGTCCGATGTATCCAGAGGAGGATCTGGGGCCCGCAGCGGAGCGGCTCACCCTGTTCCTGATGCAGTACTGGGGTGGGCCGAACACCTACTCCGCCCAGCGGGGGCACCCGCGACTACGGATGCGGCACGCACCGTTTCGGATCGGGGCGGCGGAACGGGACGCCTGGCTGCGGCACATGCGCCAGGCGGTGGACCGGCTGGACCTGCCGCCGGAGCTCGCCACCGCTCTCTGGGACTACCTGGAGCGGGCCGCGTACTTCATGGTGAACGCACTGGAGGACCCGGCCGCGCCGGCGTGACCTGGGAGGCCTGGGGTCAGAGCAGGGCCCCTTCGTCGTGCAGCCAGTCAACAAAGCTGGTGGCTACCGCCGCCCCGCAGTCGAGCATCTCGACCAGGAGCGCGTCGTGCACGCCAGCGGCGAACGGCACCTGAAGCTCGGCATAGATGGGGAGCTGGCCGCGTTCGGACGGATCTCCGATGTATGCCTTGCAGAAGCGACGGGTGTGGTTCCACTCGTTGACCACCCGGTAGGCCCGATCCTCCCAATCCGGCGGGACGGTCGCATGCGGCCGAACGCGCAGCACCAGGATCTCGTCGTCCGGGCCCTCGAGCGCGACCAGGACCGCGTGCCTTTCCCACATCGCCAGCAGGTTTCCGTCGCCGTCGGCCAGGTAGCGCACGTCGAGCCCGTCCAGAGCGGCGCAGATCCGGCTGAGCGTGACCGGTGCGACCGTGGCAGATGCGTCAACGGCCGGGGGACGGTCGACTCCCGCGTAATTGTCGCCCGGCTGTCGGGGAGCCGGCGGGCTGACCCGAACCGCCTCCTCCACTGTGACCCTGCTCCGGCTGCCCGGCTCACCGCCGTCAGCGGGACCGGGGCGCCACGACCACCACGGCATCGCTCACCCACCTCACTCCCCAGCAGATCCAGCGGCTAACGCTGCGTTGGATCCGAGGATGGACGGTACCCGGACAGCCGGGAAGAAGCACCCCCCTAATGAGCCCCCCAAGACAGAAGGACGATGGGGGGTCACCCGAACTGCTGACCCAGAATAGGCCGAACAGTCAGATCTGTCACCCTCTGCAACCATACTGCTCCGTAGGGGCCGACCAGGCCAACCCATTGGCCAACAGCCCGGACCTGCACCCCACCGGATGCCTCTGGCGCACCGAGGAAGCCCATCCGCACCAAGCCCTGAACCAACCGCTGGGGCACCTCCACCGGCGTGCCGGGAGAGTCGTCCGGAGTGACGACCACCGGCACATGATCCAGGAGAGCATCGCGCAACACCCGCTCTCCGAGGGCCCTACCGCCCGCCCCACGCCCGGCGGCGTCTCGGAGGGCCGCCGCCGCAGCGTCGGCCACCCGCCGCAGCTCGGCCGCGGGGAGCGTCTCCACCCGCCGGCTGGCGGGCGGCGGCAACGGCCAGCGCCACTGCGCGTCCCGTCGGACGGGCAGCGCCGAGCCACCCGCGCTCAGCTCCGCCAACAGCTCGCCGGCGGCGACGGTGGCGTCACCGGGGCCGCCGCCGGCCACCGTGTGGACCACCAGCACCCCCCACGGCAACCGCGCCCAGAGGGCGGTCCGCTGCGGCCCGCCGGCGGGCCGCAGCCGCACCAGTGCCCCCCGGTCCAGCCGGACCAACCGGGCAAGGAACGTGCCCGCGTCGACGACACCGGTCAGCCCATGGCCCACCCCGTCGGGCACCGTGGGCGGGGAGCCACCCCGACCCACGGTGTCCGGGCCGGTCACGCCGACCCCTCCGGGATGGCGTATGTGTGCAGGAAGGCCCGCTCCTCAGCGGAGAGGCGACGCGGCAACTGCCGGCTCAGATCAAACGGCACCAGCACCGAACGGGCCCGGCTGACCAGCACGTCACCGTCGTACATCTCGTAGTCGACGGTGACGGAGGCGGCCCGAATCTCCGACACCCACAGCTCGATCCGGACGGTCGGGGCCGCTTCCGCGGTGGCCCGGCCGAGGGCGTAGTCGACCGGCCTCAGGTAGTCGACCTCGTGCCGCCGAATCACCACACCATCGACGAACGAGCCGACGCCCCAGGCCCGCCCCCCGGCGAACATCAGGGCCACCCGTGCCTCCTCGTAGAGGGTGAGGAAGCGTGAGTTGTTGATGTGCCCGTACGCGTCCAGGTCGGACCAGCGCAGCGTGCAGTGGTAGACGAACCGGTCCGCCATGAGTCAGTCGCGGGTGAGCTTGCGGTAGGTGACCCGGTGCGGCCGGGCCGCCTCGGCACCGAGACGATCGATCTTGTTCTTCTCGTATGCTTCGAAGTTGCCCTCGAACCAGAACCACTTCGCCGGGTTCTCGTCGTCCCCCTCCCAGGCCAGGATGTGTGTGGCAACCCGGTCCAGGAACATCCGGTCGTGGGAGATGACCACGGCGCAGCCGGGGAAGTCCAGCAACGCGTTCTCCAGACTGGAGAGGGTCTCCACGTCCAGGTCATTGGTCGGCTCGTCAAGCAGGATCACATTGCCGCCAATCTTGAGCGTCAACGCCAGGTTGAGCCGGTTGCGCTCGCCCCCGGAGAGAACCTTGGTCGGCTTCTGCTGGTCCGGCCCCTTGAAACCGAAGGCAGCGATGTACGCCCGCGACGGCATCTCGACCTTGCCCACCATCAGGTGATCCAGGCCGTCGGAGACGGCCTCCCAGACGGTCTTGTCCCCCGCGAGACCCGCCCGGGTCTGGTCCACGTACGACAGGGAGACGGTGTCACCGACCTTCACGCTGCCCGCCGTCGGCTGCTCCAGCCCGACGATGGTCTTGAAGAGGGTCGTCTTACCGACGCCGTTCGGGCCGATGATGCCGACGATGCCGTTGCGCGGCAGGGAGAAGCTCAGGTCGTCGATCAGCACCCGGTCGCCGAAGGCCTTGGTGAGGTTCTGCGCCTCGATCACGGAGCTACCCAGACGCGGACCCGGCGGGATCTGGATCTCCTCGAAGTCCAGCTTGCGGGTCTTGTCCGCCTCGGCGGCCATCTCGTCGTACCGGTCGAGTCGGGCCTTGGACTTGGTCTGGCGCGCCTTGGCGTTGGAGCGGACCCACTCCAACTCGTCGGAGAGCCGCTTCTTCATCTTGGCGTCACGCCGACCCTCGACCGCCAGCCGGGCTGCCTTCTTCTCCAGGTAGGTGGAGTAGTTGCCCTCGTAGCCGACGGCCCGGCCCCGGTCCAGCTCCAGAATCCAGCCGGCCACGTTGTCCAGGAAGTAACGGTCGTGCGTGATCGCGATGACGGTACCGGCGTACTTGGCCAGGTGCTGCTCCAGCCACTGCACGCTCTCCGCGTCGAGGTGGTTGGTGGGCTCGTCGAGCAGGAGCAGGTCGGGCGTCTCCAGCAGCAGTTTGCAGAGCGCGACCCGACGCCGTTCCCCACCGGAGAGCTGGGTCACGTCGGCGTCCGGTGGCGGGCAGCGCAACGCGTCCATGGCCAGCTCGAGCTTGGAGTCGATGTCCCACGCATCGGCGTGGTCCAGTTCCTCCTGAAGGCGGCCCATCTCCGCCATCAGCTCGTCGGAGTAGTCGGTGGCCATCTGCTCGGCGATCTTGTTGAACCGCTCCAGCTTGGCCTTGGTCTCCGCGACCGCCTCCTCGACGTTGCCGAGGACCGTCTTGGCGTCGTTGAGCGGTGGCTCCTGCGCCAGCATGCCGACGGTGTAGCCGGGCATCAGCCGGGCCTCGCCGTTACTCGGTCGGTCCAGCCCCGCCATGATCTTCAGCAGGCTGGACTTGCCGGCGCCGTTCGGGCCGACCACACCGATCTTGGCACCTGGCAGGAAGCTCAGCGTCACGTTGTCGAGCACGACCTTGTCGCCATGCGCCTTGCGCGCCTTTTCCAGGACGTAGATGTACTGGGCCACGGTGCGGGCTACCCTCCATCGATCAACGGGTGTGGTCTGACGCGGGCGGGGTCTGCCGCGGGTGCGGAGCCGGGGTCGCCCATCGGCGGGCCGATCGCGCCGGCCCACCGTCAATCCTGACAGGTCACCCCGGCTACGCCTACATCACCCCGCCGGACCGGCGGCTCGGCACAGCCGCTCGGCAGACCCACAGAATGTCAGCAAGATCACTTTTGGGGTTCGGTGCCGCCAAGCGGGTGGGCCAAGTCCGGCACGGTACACCAGACGCCGCAGCTACGCTCAGTACGCTCGTCGCGGTGGATTCGTCAGCACCCGGAGGTGGCCCAACGTGACCGTCCGCAGCTCCTTTGTCGTAGTGGCCAATCGACTGCCCGTTGACGAGGTGAGCACACCCGAGGGACGGCAGTGGCGCCGCAGCCCGGGTGGGCTCGTGACCGCACTGCATCCTGTCCTCGCCGAGCACCATGGCACCTGGGTCGGCTGGGCCGGCGGTAAGGGGGCCGCGCCGGAGCCGTTCGACCTGGAGGGCATCCGGCTACATCCGGTGCCGTTGAGCACGGACGAGTTGGAGCGCTACTACGAGGGGCAGTCCAACGCGATGATCTGGCCGCTGTATCACGACGCGGTCGAAACCCCGGTGTACAAGCGCCGTTGGCGGGAGACGTACCGGCTGGTGAACGCCCGGTTCGCGGAGGCGGCATCGGATGTCGCGGCGGAGGGCGCCACGGTCTGGGTGCAGGACTACCAACTCCAGCTGGTGCCGGCGATGCTCCGCGAGCTCCGCCCCGACCTACGGATCGGCTTCTTCCTGCACATCCCGTTCCCGCCGATCGAGTTGTTCATGCAGATGCCGTTCCGCACCGAGATCCTCCGCGGGCTCCTCGGCTCCGACCTGGTGGGCTTCCAGCAGCGGCTCGCGGCGCAGAACTTCGTCCGGTTGGCCCGGCACCTGCTCGGGCTGCGCTACGAGGGGCAGATGATCCAGGTCGACGGCCGTCGGGTGAAGGCGGGCGCGTTCCCCATCTCCATCGACACGCAGGAGATGGAGCGACTGGCGGTGGATCCGGCGATCCGGGCGCGGGCGGAGGAGATCCGCGAGGAACTGGGGAACCCGCGCACGATCATCCTGGGGGTCGACCGACTCGACTACACCAAGGGCATCGAGTTGCGACTCAAGGCCTTCCGCGAGCTGCTCTCTGACGGAAAGTTGACAGTTCCGGACGCGGTTATGGTGCAGGTGGCGACGCCGAGCCGGGAACGGGTGGAGCACTACCAGGCACTTCGCGTCAAGGTGGAGCGCGAGGTTGGTCGGATAAATGGCGAATTTGGCCGGGTTGGGGTACCGGCGGTGCATTATCTGCATCAGTCGTACAGTCGCACCGAGCTGGCCGCGATGTACGTCGCCGCCGACGTGATGATGGTGACCCCGCTGCGAGACGGAATGAATCTGGTGGCCAAGGAGTACGTTGCAGCGCGCGCCGACCGGGGTGGCGCGCTCGTGCTGAGTGAATTCGCTGGCGCGGCCACCGAGCTGCGCCAATCGTTCCTGTGTAACCCGCACGACCCGGACGCGGTCAAGGAGGCCCTGCTACGGGCCGTGCACGTGGAGAAGCCGGAGGCCCGTCGCCGCATGCGGACAATGCAACGTCATCTGCGCACCCACGACGTGGGGCACTGGGCGAAGTCCTTCCTCACCGAACTTGGCGTGCCGGGACCGGATGCCTCGTGAGCACCGGCACCACACTCGGCAACCCGGTCGGTGGCGGCCTGGAGCAGGAGCTACGCACGGCGATCGGCCGGATCGCCCGTGTCCCCCAACTGCTGATCGCCTGTGACTACGACGGCACCCTCGCCCCGATCGTCGAGGACCCGAGCCGGGCCATACCGCTGCCGGAGGCGGCGGCCGCGGTGCGTGCGCTCGCCTCGCTACCGCAGACCAACGTGGCGGTCGTCTCCGGACGGGCGCTGCGTGACCTGGCCGCCCTGTCCCGGCTGCCCAGCGAGGTCCATCTCGTCGGCAGTCACGGCTCCGAGTTCGACATCGGCTTCGTCGAACGGCTCTCCCCCGAGCTGGTCGCCGTCCGCACCCGGCTCCGCGACGCGCTGCACGAGATCGTCGCCGCCCACCCCGGGGTTCGGCTGGAGCGCAAGCCGGCCAGTGTCGCCGTGCACACCCGTGGACTCGACCCGCAGGTCGCCGCCGCAGCCGTCGAGGCGGTCCGCAACGGCCCCGCGACCTGGGACGACGTCACTGTCACCCAGGGCAAGGAGGTCATCGAGCTGTCGGTGGTCGCCACCCACAAGGGCACCGCCGTTGACCAGCTACGGACCCAGCTCTCGGCCAGCGCGGTGCTCTTCATCGGCGATGACGTCACCGACGAGAACGCCTTCGGCAACCTGCACGGGCCAGATCTCGGCATCAAGATCGGGCCCGGCGACACCAGGGCGCAGTACCGGGTAGCCGAGCCGATCGAAGCCGCCCGCGCCCTCGGACTACTACTGGAGACCCGACGGAACTGGCTCTTCGGCGAGCGGGCGGTGCCGATCGAGCGGCACTCGATGTTGGCCAACGGCCGGACGGTCGCGCTCCTCACCCCCGAAGCCAAGGTCACCTGGCTGTGCAACCCGAAGCCCGACTCCGCCGCGATCTTCGCCGACCTGGTCGGCGGCAGCCCCGCCGGCTACTTCAGCGTCATGCCGGAGCGCGGTGGCATCCCGCTCGGCCAGCGCTACCGCTCCAACACGATGACCGTGGAGACCCGGTGGTCCGGCCTGACCGTGACCGACTGGCTGGACACCCCGGACACCGAGACCACACCGGATGGGCCGGCGATCGTCAGCGCCGACTCGACCCTGGTCCGAGTGCTCACCGGACACGGCCGAGCACAGCTGGAATTCGCCCCCCGGCCCGAGTTCGGCCAGGTCGCCGTCCAGCTCCAACCGCTCGATGACGGGCTGCTGGTGCTCGGCTCAAACGACCCGGTCGCGCTCTACTCCCCCGGCGTGACGTGGGAGGTGGTCGGCGACGGAGTGTTCGAGACGGCGAAGGCCGTCGTTGACCTCTCCGCCGCCAACGAGCCGGTCGTGCTGGAGATGCGCTTCGGCACCCACAGCCTGGAACACCACCGGCAGTCGATTCAGGAACGACAGGCCACGGCGGAGCAACCCTGGAAGGACTGGGTGGCCACGCTGCGGCTGCCGGCCACCGGCCGGGACCTGGTCGCCCGCAGCGCGCTCACCCTCCGCGGGTTGTGCCACCAACCGAGCGGTTCGATCCTGGCCGCCGCGACCACCTCCCTCCCCGAAGAGCTGGGCGGCGTCCGCAACTGGGACTACCGCTACTGCTGGCTCCGCGACGCGGCGCTGACCGCCCGGGCTCTGGTCGACCTCGGCTCCACCGATGAGGCCGAGGCGCTGCTGCGCTGGATCGACGGGGTCGTCGACCGCACCGGTGGGCACCCCGAACGGCTACACCCGCTCTACACGGTTGACGGTTACGAGTTGGGCGCCGAGGCCGTCATCGACACCTTGCCCGGCTACGCCGGCTCCCGGCCCGTCCGGGTCGGCAACCTCGCCAACCACCAGCTCCAACTCGACGTCTTCGGTCCGATCGCCGACCTGATCGCGGCCGTGGCCGACGCTCGCAGCTCCGTCCGGGACGACGAGTGGCGGGTCCTGGAGAACATGGTGGAGGCGGTCCGCCGCCGCTGGCACGAACCGGACCATGGCATCTGGGAGGCGCGCCTGGCGCCCCGACACCACATCTTCTCGAAGGTGATGTGCTGGCTGACCGTCGACCGGGCGCTGCACGTGGTACGCAAGCACGGCGGCGAGGAGCGGCCCGAGTGGGTGGAGCTACGCGACCGAATCGGTGCCAACGTGCTCGAGTTCGGCTGGCACGAGCAGGCCGAGGCGTACAGCGTCGCGTACGGGCACGAGGACAGTGACGCCTCCTCGCTCTGGATCGGCCTGTCCGGCCTGCTCCCCGGGGACGACCCACGCTTCGTCTCCACCGTCCTCAAGATCGAGGCAGATCTTCGCAGTGGCCCGGTGGTCTACCGCTACCACTGGGAGGACGGCCTACCCGGCCGGGAGGGTGGCTTCCACATCTGCACCTCGTGGTTGATCGAGGCGTACCTGCGCACGGGCCGCCGCGGCGACGCGGAGGAGCTGTTCACCCAAATGATCGACACCGCCGGACCGACCGGGCTGCTGCCCGAGCAGTACGACCCGCTGACCGAACGCGGGCTGGGCAACCATCCACAGGCCTACAGCCACCTCGGCGTGATCCGCTGCGCCCTCCTGTTGGACAACATGCTCAAGCAGTAGTGCGCTGAGGCCCCGACGCTCGGCCGCACACCGCGTCGGTCGAGGGTGCTCGTGGTGGCGGCCCGCTTCGGGCGGCCACCACGAGCGGGGCCGTCATCAGAGGTCCAGCGCCCCGACCACGTCGCCGACGACCACGATCGCCGGGGGGCGGAGGCCCGCCGCAGTCACGTCGGCCGCCACCACGCCGAGCGTGGAGCGGATCGTGCGCTGAGCACCGGTCGTGCCCTCCTGCACGACCACGGCCGGGGTCTGGGCCGGGCGACCATAAGTGACCAACGTCGCGGAGATCGCCGCCAGATTCTTCAGTCCCATCAGAATCACCAAGGTGCCGCGCAGCCCGGCGAGGTGCTCCCACCGCACCATGGAGGCCGACGAGTCCGGCGAAACGTGCCCGGAGACCACGGTGAACTCGTGCGCGACCGCCCGGTGGGTCACCGGGACACCGGCGCCGGCCGCAGCGGCGATCGCGCTGGTCACCCCGGGTACCACCGTCACCGGTACGCCCGCCCCGGCGCAGGCCAGCAGCTCCTCGCCACCGCGACCGAAGACGTACGGGTCACCCCCCTTGAGCCGAACCACGGACCTGCCGGCCAGTGCCCGGTCCACCAAGATCTGATTGATCTCCTCCTGCGCGCGGGCCGGGCCGTAGGGAATCTTGGCAGCATCCACCAACTCAACCTCGGGACGTAGCTCGTCCAGGAGCAGCCCGGGCACGAGCCGGTCAGCGACCACCACCTCCGCCTCGGTGAGCAGCCGCCGTCCCTTGACCGTGATCAGCTCCGGGTCACCCGGTCCCGCGCCGACCAGGGCGACGTGTCCACCGCGGCGGGTTGGGCGCGCCGGTCCCGGAACACCGCGGGCCCCGGCATCAGCCGGCGGCGGGTCAAGCGGGCCCGGCCCGGCGGCGAGCAGATCCCGGACGGCGTCCCGGACAGCCATCGCCCGGCGGGGGTCACCGCCGCCGAGGACCGCCACCGTCACCGGACCCTGCCGGGTGACGGCCGGGGTCCACGCGGTGGCGGCGGCGCGATCGTCGGCACGAACACAGAAGATCCGCCGCTCGTCGGCCACCGTGCTGATCGCGGCGGCAGCGCTCGGGTCATCCACCGCGACCTGGACCAGCCAGGCACCGTCGAGGTCGTCCACGGCGAACCGTCGCCGTTCCCAGCGCAGCCGCCCGGCGTCGGCGTGGGCGCGCAGCGCCGGGGTCAGCTCCGGCGCGACCAGGAGGACGTCCGCGCCCGCGTCGAGCAACGCCGGCATCCGGCGGGTGGCGACGACTCCGCCACCGACCACGACCACCCGCCGGCCGGCCAGCCGAAGTCCGAGCGGATACGGACTGCCGCTCACGCCGCCGGTCCGCCAGGTCGGACGGTCGGTGCACTCACTTCTGCGCCACCCCTGCCGAGTCGAAGGTGGCGACCTCGTGCAGCACTCGGACGGCCCCCGCGACCACCGGCAGGGCCAGCAGCGCCCCGGTGCCCTCACCGAGGCGCAACCCAAGGTCGACCAGAGGGGTCAACCCCAGTCGGCGCAGCGCCACCGTGGCTCCCGGCTCGACCGACCGGTGGCCTGCCACCATCGCGCCGGTGGCAGACGGGGCGAATGCCGCGGCGGCCAGCGCAGCCGAGTCGGCGATGACGCCGTCGAGCAGCACCGGCACCCGTTGGGCGGCGGCGCCCAGGATCAGCCCGGCCAGGGCCGCGTGCTCCAGGCCACCGACGGCCGCCAGCACGCCCAGCGGGTCCGCCGGGTCCGGCTCGTGCCGGCGCAGCGCCGCCCGGACCACCTCGATCTTGCGCTGGTGTGTCGGATCGTCCACTCCGGTGCCCCGGCCGGTCACCGTGGCGGGGTCAGCCTCGGCGAAGACCGCGATCAGCGCGGCGGCCGGTGTGGTGTTGCCGATACCCATATCCCCGGTGAGCAGGATGGCGGCCCCGGCATCGACGAGTTCGTCGGCGACCCGAATACCTGTCTCCACCGCGGCCCGGGCCTCGTCCCGGGTGAGGGCGGCGGTGACGGTCAGATCCCGGGTGCCGCGTCGGATGTTCGCCTCGACCAGCCGGGGTCTGGCACCGCTGGCCGTGGCCGACTCGGGCGGCGCGGTCTCGATGGACGTTGGCGGTGCGGCGACCCCGACGTCCACGACGGTCACCGTGGCCCCGGTCTGCCGGGCGAACGCGTTGACCACCGCCCCGCCGGCGAGGAAGTTGCCGATCATCTGACCGGTGACCTCCTGCGGCCAGGGCGTCACGCCCTGGGCGTGCACACCATGGTCTCCGGCGAAGACGGCCACCGCGGCCGGCTCGGGCAGCGGCGGCGGGCAGACGCCGGCCAGGCCGGCGAGACGAACGGAGAGCTCTTCCAGCACACCGAGGGAGCCCGCGGGTTTGGTCAGCCGACTCTGCAGGTCTGCGGCGGTAGCCATCGCCTGCTCGTCGAGCGGTCCGATCGCCGCTGTCGTCCTCTCCAGCATCATCCCTCCAGAACCTCTGCCAGCATGGTGGTAAACGCGTCGGTCGTCGCCGGATCGCGGACCGCGATCCGCAGCCATTCCGGACCCAGTCCGGGAAAGGTGTCGCCGCGGCGTACTGCCCAGCCTCGCTCTCGCAGGGCGCGGCGTACCGCGTCAGCGCCGGGGCGGTGGACGAGAACGAAGGCGCTCGCCGGCTGGCCGACGACGCGTATTCCCGGTAGGGCCGCCAGGCGGGTGAGGAGGTATTCGCGATCGGCGGCGAGGTCGGCAGCGATCTGGCGTTCGGCTCGCACCGCTTCGGGTCCGGCGCAGGCTGTCGCGGCGGCGAGGGCCGGGGTGGAGACCGCCCACAGCGGCTGCACGGCGGCCAGGCGGTCCAGCAGATCCGGTGCACCGAGCAGGTAGCCGACGCGCAGCCCGGCCAGCCCCCACGTCTTGGTGAGGCTCCGAACAACCAGCAGGCCAGGCAGGTCGGGCCGGGCAGCAAGCGACTCCGGCTCGCCAGCGACTCCGGGCGTGAGGGTGGTGTCGGCGAACGCCTCGTCCACGACGAGAACCCGGCCGGGCCGGGCGAGTGCGGCCACGTCGGCGGCCGGGTGCAGCACCGAGGTCGGGTTGGTGGGGTTACCGATCATGACCAGGTCGGCATCCGCCGGGACCCGGGTGGGGTCGAGCCGGAACCCGTCTTCGGGGTCGAGCAGCACCCGCTCGACCCGGTGCCCAGCCGCGCGCAGGGCCGCCTCCGGCTCGGTGAACTGCGGGTGCACCACCACCGGGCGGCGGATCCCGCGCAGCGCCTGGGCGATCAGGACGAAGCCCTCGGCAGCGCCGGCGGTGAGCAGCACCTCGGCCGGCGGCCGACCGTGCCGGGCGGCAACAGCAGCCCGCGCCGCCGCGGAGTCCGGGTATCGGGCCAGGTCACCGAGGGCGGCGGTGATCGGGTCGGCCAGCCAGTCCGGCATCGGGGCCCGGCGCACGTTCACCGCGAGGTCCACCAGACCGGGTACGGCCTCGACATCTCCATGGTGGCCGAGGTCGAGTTCGGGTGCCGCCGGGTTGTCCGACGGCGCGGCCCCTCGCCCGCTCGACTGCGTACGCATGACCGCGATCCTGCCGGGAAGGGAGCGCGTGGCACAGCGCATTGCGACGTGGGCCGCGTCACGGGCGACGGGTTCATGAATATTTCTCAAGTACGAATCGGAAATGTCATAACTTGGCCCTGTGAGCAACCGTCCCCTTGCTGCCGCCGGTCGTCTCGTCCCACTTCTCCGCGCTGGTCTCATCGCCGGCATCGTGATCGCCGCCCTGGCCTACCCGGTCGCCGCCGCGACCGGCCTCGGCGCCAAGGTCACGGCCCACGCGATGGAACACAAAACCAAGATCCTCAAAACGGCCCTGCCGGCCGAGACCTCGTACCTGTACGCGCCGGACGGCAAGACCGTACTGACGATGTTCTACGAGGAGTACCGGCAGTACACCAAGCTCGCCGACATGTCGCCGAACATCCAGCAGGCCATCATCGCCGCCGAAGATGCCCGCTTCTACCAACACAGTGGCGTCGACCCCAAGGGCATCGCCCGCGCCTTCGTGGCCAACGCCCGCTCCAGCGGCATTTCCCAGGGCGCCTCCACCCTCACCATGCAGTACGTCCGGATGGCCCTGCGGGACAGCGCCACCACCCCGAAGGAGGTGCAGGAGGCGACCCAGCAGACCAGCCTGCGCAAGGTCCGGGAGATGCGGATGGCCATGGATCTGGAGAAGGAACTGACCAAGGAGCAGATCCTGGAGCGATACCTCAACTCCGCATACTTCGGGCATCGCGCCTACGGCATCTACGCCGCCAGCGAGATCTTCTTCTCCAAGACCCCGAAGGACCTATCCGTGGTCGAGGCCGCCACCCTCGCCGGACTGGTCAAGTCGCCATCCCGGTTCGACCCGGCGACCTCCGACCAGAAGGAGGCGACCGCCCGCCGCAACTACATCCTGGACCGGATGACCGCGCTCGGCTACCTCTCGCCGAACGCCGCCACCAGCGCCAAGTCCGAACCGATCGAGCTGACCCTGAGCTACCCGTCCAACGACTGCGCGTCGGTGCCGCAGGAGTGGAACAGCTGGGGATTCATCTGCGACTACGTGAAGAACTGGTGGAGCGCCCAGCCCGCGTTCGGCGAGAACCGCCTCGAGCGGATGGACAAGCTGCGCCGGGGCGGGTACCGGATCGTGCTCAGTGTGGACCCCAAGATCCAGGAGGCGGCCGAGAAGAACGTCGGCACAAAGGGGAACACCGGCAGTCCCTTCGCCAACGGCATCGTGCTCACTGAGCCCGGCACGGGGCGACTCAAGGCCATGGCGGTGAACCGAACCTACTCCCTGAACCTGGACGGAAATCCGCTCAGCGGCAACCCGGAGGCCGGCCCGAAGGTCAAGGCCAACTACCCGAACACGGTCGCACCCCTGCTCGGCGGCGGTGACCTCCCCGGCTACCAGGCCGGATCAACTTTCAAGATGTTTCCGATGCTCGCCGCCCTCGACGCGGGTATGACCCTGAACACCAGCTTCAACGCGCCGCACCGGTACCGGTCGGAGATCTACAACGGCTGGGCTCCGTCGAACGCGAGCGGCGCCATGTCCGGCATGCAGACCATGTGGTCCGGCTTCGGCAAATCGGTCAACACGTACTTCGTCTGGCTTGAGGAGCAGGTCGGGGCAGACCAGGCGGTACGCCTCGCCGAACAGCTGGGGCTGCGCTGGCGCACCGATGTGGACCGGCACCATGCTGCTCCAGCGAACGCGAAGACCTGGGGCGCCTTCACCCTGGGGGTCTCCGACGCCACCCCACTGGAGATGGCGAACGCCTATGGTGCCGTCGCGGCCGAAGGCCGGTACTGCGAGGCGATTCCGGTGCAGGCGATCTACAACCGGGACGGCACTCCGGCGATCTACCGGACGGCCGGCGGGATTGAGCGGGAAATCGCCAAGCCCCGCTGCCGCCAAGTCGTCAGCGCGGACGCCGCCCGGGCCGCCACCGACGCCGCCCGGTGCCCCACCGGCGACACCCCGGCCCGGGGTGGCTGCGGCGGTTGGTCAACGGCGGACAGCGTCCGGGGCACCGTGGGCCGCCCGGTGGCCGGCAAGACCGGCACCACCGACAGCACCCGGTCGGCCTGGTTCGTCGGGTTCACACCCGAACTGGCCGCGGCCAGCTTCATCTCCGACCCGGACAACCCCTTCAACGCCGTCGGTGACGGCCAGTCGCAGATTCCCATCCACGCGGTCGCGAACACCCTGCGCGACGCGCTTGAGGACCAACCGACCCGCGAGTTCACGCCCCCCTCGGACGCGATCGTCGGCTGACCTGGGCACCTGCCCGATCATCGGGCAGACACCACTGGTGGTCACACCGATCAGCCCGCTACGCCCTACGGGTAACCTCATGGTCGTGTACCGGTTCCTGCTGACGCCACGCTGGCTTGGCGCGCTCGCGCTGACCCTGGTCGCGGCGGCGATCATGGGGTTGCTCGCCGACTGGCAACTGGCCCGCTACCACGACCGCACCGCGATCAACGAGCGGATCGACGCCGGCCAGCGGATGGATCCGGTACCGCTGCCCGAGGCGGTGGCCGCCCCAACCGGGAACGCCGGCACCGTCGGGCCCGCCCCCACCACCGAACGGACCTGGACGAAGGTCAACGCCACCGGGCGGTACGACACCGCGAACGTGATCCTGGTCCGGGGACGCTCACTGGACCGTACGGTCGGCTTCGAGGTGCTGACCCCACTGGTGCTGACCGACGGCACGGCCGTGCTGGTCAACCGGGGCTGGGTCCCGCCAGCGCCGGGCGGGGACGCCACCGCGCAGCCGGCCGTGCCCGCGGCCCCCGCCGGCACGGTGACCGTGACCGGCCGGATCCGCCCCGGTGAGGGCGGTTCACTCCCGGTCACCCGCCGCGACGGCAAACTGGAGACCCGCCGGGTCAGCCTGCCCCAGCTGGCCGGGGAGCTGCCGTACCCGGTTTATGGCGGGTACGTGCTACTCGACCAGCAGACCCCGACCGCCGACCCGACCTTAAAGGCAATTCCGGTCGGGTACACGAACAACTGGCAGAACTACGGGTACGTCGTGCAGTGGTGGATCTTCGCCGGAATGACGCTGCTGGGCTTCGGCTACTTCGCCCGGCGGGAGGCCCAGCGACGGGCCGGAGTGGTGCGCGAAGGTCCCACCGACCGGATAGCCGAAGCAGCCTCCACCTGATCGCTCCGGCAACTGCGGGCCCGGGGGCACAACGAACGCCGCCCGCCCCGCCAACGGTGCGACGTCCGCCCCGCCACACCGTCACCGCTGGCGGACAGCACAGTCCGGCATCAGACCGCAACGGGCTCCTCGATGCGCAGCCCCCGGGCACGCACCCCGTCGGCGACCCGGGCGAGCGTCGAGTCAAGCGCGACCAGCACGGCGGAGAGCTCCCCGAGCTGCTCCTGGAGTGACTCATCGGACCACGCGGAGACGTCAACGTCCCCCAAAGCACTGACGGCGGCCTCCAGACGGGCCATAACCTCGTTCGTACTCATGTACGAAGGCTATACCACCCCCGTGCCCGACACGCCGGAAACGCCCAGCCAGAGCAGGACGTTATGGTTCCGACACTCGAAACAGCTGCGGACGCACCTGCGGGGTAGTCCGCCACCGCAGGCGCATCCGTCATCAGCTGGGTTCAGTCACGCCCAGCGGCGGCGACGTTACGCAACAACAGCGCCTCGGCCAGGCACACGCGGGCGAACTCACCCAGGTGCAGGCTCTCGTTCGGGCCGTGCGCCCGGGCGTACGGGTCCTCCACACCGGTCACCAGGATCGCGGCCCGTGGGAACATCTCCTGGAACGTGGCGATGAACGGGATCGAACCGCCGATCCCGATGTCCACCGGATCAGTGCCGTCCCAGGCCGCCCGGAACGCGGAGCGAGCCGCGTCGAACATCGGGCCGGAAGCGTCGATGCGGCACGGATCGCCGTCGTGCTCCAGGGTGACCGACACCTGAGCGCCCCACGGAGCGTGCGCGCCCAGGTGCGCGCGGAGCGCCGCGTACGCTCGCTTGGGGTCATCACCCGGTGCCAGCCGCAGACTCAGCTTGGCCTTCGCGGACGGGACCAGGGCGTTCGGCGCCTCCCCGGTCGCCGGCGCGTCGATGCCGAGCACCGCCAGGGCCGGCTTGGTCCAGAGCCGGTCAGTAATCCGGTCGGTGCCGATGAACTGCACGCCCTCCGCCAGCCCCGCCTCAACGCGGAAGCGGTCCTCCGGATAGTCCACGGGCGCACCGCCCCGGCTGACCAGCCCGTCCACCGCCACGTTCCCGGCGTCGTCGTGCAGGGTGGCGATCAGCCGGGCCAGCGCGGTCAGCGCGTCCGGCACGGCGCCGCCGAACATGCCGCTGTGCACGGCGTGCTCCAGCATGCGGACCTCGACGAAGCAGTTCACGATCCCACGGAGCGACGTGGTCAGCGCCGGCATACCGATGTCCCAGTTGGTGGAGTCGGCGATCACGATGACATCCGAGGTGATCTCGTCCCGGTGCTCGGCGAGCAGCCTGACCAGCGAGTCGGAGCCGTACTCCTCCTCCCCCTCGATGAACAGCACGATACCCACCGGCAGCGAGTCGCCGAACGCCCGCAGCGCCGCGATGTGCGCCATGATGCCCGCCTTGTCGTCGGCGGCGCCGCGGCCATAGAGACGGCCGTCCCGCTCCACCGGCTCGAACGGGTCCGACTCCCACAGCGACAGGTCACCGACCGGCTGTACGTCGTGGTGGGCATAGAGCAGGACTGTCGGGGCGTCGGGCGGCGCCGCCTTCGTCCCGATCACGGCCGGCTGTCCACCGGACCGAACAATCCGCACCTCGAGGCCGCAGTCCCGCAGCAGCTCCGCGACCGCTGCCGCGGAACGCTCCACGTGCGCGTGGTCGAAGCCCTCGAACGCAATACCTGGGATACGGACGAGACGCTCGAGGTCCGCCCGGACGCCGGGCAGCTCCCGCGCGAGCGCGGCCCGCAGGTCAGACTCGGACATGATCGATGTTGTCATGGCCGGCATCGTATGCCGGCCTTACCGATCCACCGCGCCGCAGGTAGTACCGGGTCCGGTCGTGGGGCAGTACCGGCGCGCCGTCGACCACCAGGTCCGCCCGGTCCCGGGTGCCGTCGGTGGCGAAGTGAGCCCGCTCGCCCGCATGCCAGCGGCGCAGCTCCGGCAGGATCCCCGGGCCGTCCCGGGCCACCGCCCGGGTGAGCCGCAGCTGCGCCGGGGCGGTCACGAACACGGCGAGGCTCAACTCCGGCGCCGCCGCGGCACGCGCCGCGCTCACCCCCTCCAGCAGCAGCACCGGTGACACCGGCACCGGCACCGGGCGGGGCAGGAACGATCGCCGGACCCAGCTGTACCGCCGGTACTCCCCAGCCCGCCCCGCCCGCACCGGCGCCAGCACCCACTCCTCCAGCCGGGGCCAGAAGGTGAGTTGGTCGGCCCAGCCGTCGAGCAGGTCGTCGGTGTGTATCACCACGGGGCGGGGACAGCCGGGCCCGGCCGCGAGAGCATCGGCGAGCCGCGCCGTGAACCAGCTCTTGCCCGCGCCGCTCGGTCCGTCCACAGCCACCAGCCGGGTCTTCCCCAACCGCGCTGGCGCCGCACACACCCGCTCTGCCAGCAGGGCGTACGACTCCATCACCGCTACCACCACGGCCCGACCGTATCCGGCGACGAAGCCGCGCCATCGCGGTCCGTCGCCCGTTCGGGCGGTCGTACCCCTGGCCGATGCCGTTCGACCGCGCGTCGACGGGCGAGGACGGCATGATCGGCTGGTGTCCCACAGCGTGATGAGTCCAGGCGTTGATGCCCTGTTGGAGCAGGCCCGCGCCGGGGTGCGCCGGTTGACCCCACACCAGGCTGTCGAGGCAATCCGCGCCGGGGCGTTGCTGATCGACACCCGTACGGAACGGCAGCGGTCGGAACAGGGCGAACTACCCGGTGCGATCGTCATCGAGCGTGCGGTGCTGGAGTGGCGGCTGGACCCGGCCAGCACGTGGCGGATCCCCGAGGCCACCCGGTACGACCGGGAGGTCGTGGTGGTGTGCCGGGAGGGTTACAGCTCCAGCCTGGCCGTGGCGGGCCTACGCGCGCTCGGCCTGCGCCACGCCACCGACGTCATCGGAGGGGTGGAGGCCTGGCGAGAGGCGGAGCTCCCGATCTCCGACCGCCCCGCCGACGTCCGCCACTGACTCCGGGACCTCATCCACCACTGACTCCCGGGCCCGGTCCGCCGCGGATCCCCGGTCCCCGTCCGGGTGCGCCTGGGCTTACGTCAGGGTGCGGCCGGCCGAGTCCCCGTCGGGTGCGCCCGGCGGGATGAACGGCAGGCCCGGTGGCGGTCCGGTGTCGATCAGCCGCCACAACACTGCGGTGTCCAGGTGCTCCTCGACCAGATCGCCGAGCAGGTCCAGGGAGCGTTCACGGGCGCCGGCGAAGGAGGTGTCCGGGGCCGCCCGGAACCCGGGTCGGCCCGCTTGCCGGGCCACCTCGGTCAGGAAGCGGCGACGGAACCCGTCCGACTCGAACGCGCCGTGCCAGTGAGTGCCGTACACCGCCCCGGCGGCCACGCCCTCACCGGTGCCGTCGGCGTACGTGAAGAGCGGCGCGAGGTCCGGGGCGGCAGCCGAGACGTACCCGTGGTGGATCTCGTAGCCACGGACCGGGACACCGTCCCACCCGGTGCCGGCCGACTGCCGGACCGTCTTGCTCGGTTTGAAGGTGACCTCGACCGGCAGCAACCCCAGGCCGGGCACGCTGCCCTGCCCGCTCTCCACCGGATCATGGATGCGGCGGCCGAGCATCTGGAAGCCTCCGCAGATGCCGAGCAGCGGCCGCCCGGCGGCGGCGTGGGCGAGCACGGCATCCGCGAGGCCGTTCTGGCGAAGCCAGGCCAGGTCCGCCACGGTCGACTTGGAACCGGGCAGCACAACCAGGTCGGCGGCGGCAAGCTCGGCGGGCTCGACGGTGAGGCGCACCCGCACGCCCGGCTCGGTGGCGAGCGCCTCGACATCGGTGGCATTGCTGATCCGGGGCAGCCGGACCACGGCCACGTCCAGCCAGTCGCTGCCGCGGGGCGCGGCCGGACGGCCGAGTACCCGTCCGTAGGCCAGCGAGTCCTCCGCGTCGAGCCACAGGTCAAGCGCCCAGGGCAGCACCCCGTAAGTGGGCCTTCCGGTGACCTGGCGCAACATGTCCAGGCCCGGCGCCAGCAGGCCCCGGTCACCACGGAACTTGTTGATGACGAATCCGGCGACCAACGCCTGATCGGCCGGCTCCAGCAGGGCTACCGTGCCGAACATGGAGGCGAACACCCCACCACGGTCGATGTCACCGACCACGATCGCGGGCAGGTCGGCGTGCCGCGCCAGCCCCATGTTGACGTAGTCCCCGGCCCGTAGGTTGATCTCCGTCGGGCTACCCGCTCCCTCGCAGATCACCACGTCGTAGGACGTCCGCAGCTCCGCCAGGGCCGCGTACGCGGTTTCGGCGAGACGGGGTCGAAGCTGCCGGAACGTGTCGGTGGTGAGGGTGTCGACCGCCTCGCCGAGCAGCACCACCTGGCTGCTCCGGTCGCTGCCCGGCTTGAGCAGCACCGGGTTGAACCGCAAGTCCGGGGCCAGGCCGCAGGCCGCCGCCTGCATCGCCTGCGCCCGTCCGATCTCACCGCCGTGCCCGTCCGGGCCGACCACCACCGCCGAGTTGTTGGACATGTTCTGCGCCTTGAACGGCGCCACCCGCACGCCCTGCCGGTGCAGCCAGCGGCAGATCCCGGCGGTGAGGACGCTCTTGCCGGCGTCCGACGTGGTACCGGTAACCAGCAGTCCGCCACTCATCGCCGCCTCCCGCGTACGGCTCGTAGCCCGCTGCTCAGCGCCCGGCGGCTCACGGCGGAGACCAGACGCCCCGCGGTCAGCGGGTACGCCGCGGCGAGCCCGAGCGTGGCGAGCCCCACGGCAGCAGAGATCCGAGCCACCCGCGGAAGGTGTCTCGCGTCGGGACGCGGGCCGTCGCCGAGGAACGGACGCACCTCGACCCGGCCGGCATAGAGGTTGCGCCCGCCGAGGCGGACACCGAGCGCTCCGGCCACCGCCGCCTCGCACTGTCCGGCGTTGGGGCTGGGGTGGTCGTTCCGGTCCCGGCGCCAGACCCGCCAGGCCCCCTCCCGGTCGCCTTGGGCCAGCGGCGCCACGGCGACCGTCAGCAGCCCGGTCAGCCGGGATGGGGCGAGGTTGAGCAGGTCATCGAGGCGAGCCGCGGGAGTGCCGAAGCGTGCGTACCGGGGCGAGCGGTGGCCGACCATCGCGTCGAGCGTGTTTGCCGCCCGGTAGCCCAGCAGCCCGGGCAGGCCGGCGACCGCACCCCAGAACAGCGGCGCGACGACGGCGTCGGAGGTGTTCTCGGCGACCGACTCGACGGCGGCACGAGCCAGCTCCGGCTCGTCCAGCGTTGACGGATCCCGCCCACAGAGGTGCCCCAGGCGTTGCCGGGCCGACGGCAGGTCACCATCGCCCAGCGCTGCACCCAGCACCGCCGCCTCACGCCGCAACGTACGCCCGCCGAGCACGGCCCAGGTGCCGGCCGCTACAACAACGCCCCGCGCCACGGGACGCCCTCGGGTGGCGACTGTCACCGCGGCGCCGAGCACCACCGGCACTCCCACCGCCAACGCGGTGTAGGCCGCGCCAGCCGCCCGGTCTGGTCGGTAGATCCGTCGCTCCAGGGCACTCGCCGCGCGCCCGAACCCAGCCACCGGGTGCCATCGGCGAGGGTCGCCGACCAGCGCGTCCACCGCGTAACCCGCGACGAGCCCCGCTACCGTCGCCTGCCGCACCGGCCATCACCTCCGGCCGGTCAGCGTAGCCGAGCGCGACATCCGACCCCCGCGACCGCCTCACTACTGGTCCCGCCAGCCACGGAGGGAGCCGGGTGGTGCCCCAGACGAGGAGTGTGACGCGCGGGGTGACGGCCCTACGGCAGCCGGCACCCCGCCCCCGTCGCGTCTTTCCACCACCGGACCTTCACGCCGGGCACCTACCGCCCACCCGCGACTGGGCCGCCGCAGGCGAGCACCCGCCCGCAGCCCCGTCGAACCTGGCTACCGCCGGGTGCCGGCTCGGCGCCTCTGGCCGGCCGCATCGGCTCGGCTGGCCCCATCGGTCGGCTCCGCTGGCCCACCCGGACTCCCGGCGGAGACGAACCCGTCGGTTTGACCAGAAGCAGCGTCGCCCCGGTCCGCCTCAGCGGTCGGATCGTCCAGGGGGTCCACGTCGGCACCGGCAGCGGTCGGGTGGTCGTGGGGTGCGGCCAGCTCGACTTCCTCGTCGACCTGCCGGTCGGCGGGGGCGGACAACGCCGACTCGGTCTGCTCACCGGGCACCCGCGGATCCGCTGTGGGATCCGCCGTGTTACTGGTCGTGGTCGCCGGCCGGTTTCGCAGAAACCGACCTCGGCCGCGGGACAGGTCGTGGCCGACCGCGACGGCCTCCAGTTCGTAGTGGGTTCGGTGGCTACCGGCATCGTCGGTCCAGTCCCGGGTGTAGAGGCGCCCGGACACGATCACTGGGTCGCCGACCATCACCGACGCCGCGACCCCCTCGGCGAGCCGACGCCAGCAGTTGACCCGCAGGCGAAGGCTGTTGCCATCGACCCAGCGACCGCTCTCGCGGTCGAGGCGACGTGCGGTGGAGGCCACCTTGAAGTTGGCCACCAGGGTCTGGCTCTGGGTGGTGCGCCGCCACTCGGGGGCGGTCACGGCGGTGCCGATCACCGTGACGTGCGTGTCGAACATCGTCTCTCCCGGGGTCAGAGTGTCATCGCGAGTTGCTCGGCCTGAGCCTGGCCGGCCCCGTCCTGCGCTGCCATCTCGCCGGGGTGAGCTGTGGACAACGGGGCAGGGTGTGGACAACAACCTGTTCAAAGTCCCGGTGTGCTAGGGCCTCTGGCCCTGGGACAGCAGCGAGGGCAAGCAGCAGAATTGACCATGTTCCGGACGGGAAGTAACTGGGTATACCTGGATCAACGGGAAGTAACCGGATGAAGGGGTCAGTGACCATGATGACGATCACCACCGGCACCGGCCAGGCGCAGTCATGAGCGGGGTCACCAATCCGGCCACGGTCCACGAGTGCCTCCGGGTGGGGGCCGGCTTCGCGCAGGGCGATCGAGCCTGGATCGCCGACCAGTTCGGCATGCTCGATTCCCGACTCGCCGCCTTCCACGCCGACGCCACCGAGCTGGAGGTGTCGGTCAAGAACCGGGAGACGAAGGGTCAAAAGGTCACCCTGGAGTGCTGGATCGCCGGCCGGCAGAAGATCGTCACCACCTCCGCGGAGGAGGACCTGCACGCGGCACTCAACGACGTCCGGGACGACCTGCGACGCCGCCTCAACGACGCGAAGACCCGACAGGAGCCCCGTCACAACAAACACCTACGCGACACCAGCCCGCCGCCGAGGGCAGCGCAGGACACCGACGACTGACGGTCCGCGCCGCCACCAGCTCAGACGTACCCGCCCTCCTCCGGCAGGACACGCGGAGGAGGGCTACCGTCCGGTAGCTGGCCGGCGTACCGTCGCTGTTGTGGAACCCGACGTGCTGGGGCCGCCCTACGAGCGGCACACGATCGACCTGGGCACCGACGACGAGGGGCCGGTGGTCGCGACCCTGGTGCGCCGCCGCGCCGAGCGGCCCACCAACCGTGCGGTGCTCCACGTGCACGGATATGTCGACTACTTCTTTCAGACCCACGTCGCTGACTACTTCGCCGCCCAGGGCTGGGACTTCTACGCCCTGGACCTGCGCAAGTACGGTCGCAGCCTGCTCCCGCACCAGACGGCGAACTTCTGCCTGGACCTCGATGACTACTTCCCGGAGCTGGACGCCGCCGCGAAGATCATCAGATCGGACGACGGGCACGACACTCTACTCGGCATGGGCCACTCCACCGGCGGCCTGATCATCTCGCTCTGGGCGCACGCCCGACGGGACGCCGGCGTGGTGGACGGGCTCTTCCTCAACAGCCCCTTCTTCGACCTGAACCTCCCCTGGGTGCTGCGGCGGCCCGGGGCGGCGGCCGTCGCACGCCTGGCCCACCGGGCACCCAAGCGCGTCCTCTCCCACGGCCTCGGCACCGTCTACGGCGAGAGCCTGCACGCCAACCACCATGGCGAGTGGAGCTACGACCTCGCCTGGAAGCCGCTCGGCGGATTCCCGATCCGGGCGGGCTGGTTGGCGGCGATCCGGCGCGGCCAACAACAGCTCCGTGCCGGGCTGAGCGTCCCGGCACCGATGCTCGTGGCCGCCTCGGCGCGCAGTTTCAAGGGGCTGAAATGGCGGGAGGCCGCCGCCAGCGCCGACTCGGTGCTGGATGTGGAGCACATGGCACGCTGGGCGCCCCGACTCGGCCGGCACGTCACCCTGCTCCGGGTGGACGGCGGGCTGCACGACCTCACGCTCTCCGCGCCCGCTGTCCGCGACACGGTCCTGACGGAGGTCGGACGATGGGCCAACGGATTCCTCGGCGCCGGGACCGCGGGCGGCGGACACCCGACGGCGCAGACGGCGCCGCCGACGCCCCGCCAGCCCGCGGAGGCGAAGTCGACGGCACCGCAGACCTGACCGCCGCCGGACGCGACCGCCACCACCCGCTCCCCCGCCGCCCTCGCCCACGGCGGTACCCTTCTCGGGCGACATTCCGCGACACGCGCCCGTAGCTCAGCGGATAGAGCAGGGGACTTCTAATCCCAAGGCCGCAGGTTCGAATCCTGCCGGGCGCACTCTCATGCAGCAGGCTTGACCTGCTGTTCTTACCCTTCTTGCGATCATTCCTACTGGAACCCTCCGATACTCTCGCCCCCTGTGAGCCCGAGGTGAGCCCGGGGCGCGCTTGGCGCCCCGACCAGAGATCAGGAGCTGCCGACCGGGTCACGGGTAACCCCTTCAGCCGCCGCACACCACCGTGTCGGCGTAGCGATCAAATTCTTCGGGCGTGTGAAACGCGGCGACGTAGCCGCCATCCTCCCCGCCCTCCCACCGCTTGGTAAGGATCGTGGCGGAGCCGGGCTGGCCGCGCAACTCGCTGATCCAGAACGGAAAGCTTTCCACTACGTCGTCGTTTGTATTCCATGCGCGCAGTTCGTAGATCTGGCCGTCATCTAAGGAGGGTGGTGGCGTCAGCTTCGTCTGCCAGCCCGCCGCCGGATCGAGCAGCACGATTTCCTCCGTGGTGTGGGCACCGCGACCGGGATTCCGCTCAAGCTGGATCACCTTGTCGGTGACCCCGCCGTCGTTCCTGCGGAGATAAAGGATGATCGCGTCGGTCCCAGCCTTCCCCCGGCACCAATCGAACACCCCGACCAACCGGCCGTCGGCGTCCAGCCGCACGCCGACCGCGCCCTCGGTAGCCGGGATGCATCCGGTCAGCCCGGCCAGTGCCAACGCACTTATCAGTACCAGCACCACCGTCCGTCGCATCCCACCAGCATGAGCATCGACGGTCACCAGACAATCACAACGAGTCGATCGAGCGATAACAATTCATTTTCAGCCGAGCCACAGGTAGCGCACAGCCGATACCTGAAATCAGCGGCCACAGTGCTGTCATGACTTCTCCTCGATCCGGTTCTGGTCGACCCACCCGTCGCGTCTTCCTGCTCGGTGGGCTCGCCGCCGCCCTCGGGGTCTCGGCGTGTGGCCGTACGACGGTCACCGGGGTCAACGACCCCTCGACGTCGGCCGCCTCCGTCGACACACCGACCATCCCGGTGTCGACCGAGCTGACGGGCAGCTACTCGATCGCCGACAGCGCCACCGGGACCCAGATCGACGTGACGGTCACCGGGGACAGTCGAATCATCCGCGCCAACGGACTGCCGAACCATCCGAGGGGTAGCTTCCCGAACGCCAACAACCCCCACACCGTCTCGGCCCAGACGTACGAGTTCCAGCTTCCGCTGCACGGAACGCCGGCCAGTAGCGTCACCAGGCTGGTCCTGCCGCAGCCCTTCGGCATCGCGATCAACGGAGTCCCCTTCGACCCCCTCGCCGCCGAGTGGTACCGACGGGACCCGGCGTCCGGCTGGACGATCGAGGCGATCGGGCCCACGGCAACCCTCGGGCTGGACGACAACAACGCCCACGTCCAGCCGACCGGGGCCTACCACTACCACGGCCTACCCACGGCTCTCGCCGGTCAACAGGACGCGAGCCGCCACTCCCCGCTGCTCGGCTGGGCCGGCGACGGCTTCCCCGTCTACGCGGGATTCGGCTACCGCGACGCGATGGACCCGACCTCCGGCATCACCGAGTTGACCTCCTCGTACCGACTCCGCTCCGGTCTGCGACCGGACGGCCCGGGCGGAGCGTACGACGGCACCTACACCGAGGACTTCGAGTTCGTGACGGGCCACGGCCTGCTCGATGTGGCCAATGGTCGACGCGGGGTCACGCCCGAGTATCCCGACGGCACCTACTACTACGTCCTCACCGACGCGTTCCCGTTCATCCCACGACAGTTCGTCGGCACCCTCGCGGAGAGCTTCCGCCACTCGGGACGCGGGGGTGGGCCTCGATAGTCGAGGAGCAGATTCATCGATGGCCGTCGTCGGCGATGCCGCCACCCGTGCGTCCTTGAGCCGTTTGTCATACCGGAATTCGACAATCAGTCATCCGACCTGACGGCCGAGGGAGATTCCATGCGCAAGCTCGTGCTCTACACGCTGATGTCGATGGACGGGGTGGTGGAGTCACCCGACCGCTACATTTTCGACTTCGACGAGGTGATGTACGCCAACCTCGCCCGGACGATCAAGAGTCAGGACACCGTGCTGCTCGGCCGACGGACCTACGACGAATGGGCGCCGTACTGGCCGACGGCGGAGGAGCAGCCCTTCGCCGACTTCATCAACGAGGTGCCGAAGTTCCTGCTCAGCTCGGCGACTCCGACAGTGCCGTGGGCCAACACCACGGTCGTCTCAAGTCCGGTCGCCGATCTCGTTCGCAGGCTCAAGGAGCGTCCGGGTGGCGACATCGGCGTCCACGGCAGTATTCGCCTCGCCCAGTCACTACTGGCGGACAATCTGGTCGACGAACTCCGGCTCGTCATCGCCCCGGCGGTACTGGGCTCCGGGCGGCGACTGCTCGGTGAGGGTGACGAGCAGCTACGGCAGTGGAATCTGCTGCGGCTTGAGGGAACCCCCTCCGGCGCCGTGCTGGCCGACTATCAACTCGCCCGCTGACGCACCACTACCACCGGCCCAACCCAGCTTGGCCCGGGCTGCCGCCGGGCGACGGTGACCCCTGCGACGCCTCAGGAGCGATCCAGGGTGACCGCCTCGGCGGGGGTGGGTGCGCTGCCGCCCAGGTGCGCCGGGAGCCACCAGGTGTCGTCGGGGCCGGCCGGGTTCTCCGGGTACTCGCGTTGGTTCCGGTCAACCAGGGCGCTCAGCCGCTCGGCCAGGTCGGCGGTCATTGCGTTTGCGTCCGGGTAGGCAGCCGGATCCATCGGCTCTCCGATCAGGATGGTGATCGGGGTGTGCCGCCGGTTGAGGGTGCGTGGCCGCCCCTTGGTCCACAGCCGCTGGGTTCCCCAGACCGCCATCGGCAGCACCGGCACGTTGGCTTCCCGGGCCATCCGGGTTGCGCCGCTCTTGAGATGCTTGACGGTGAAGGAACGGCTGATCGTCGCCTCGGGGAAGACGCCGACCACCTCGCCCTGCCGCAGCGCGGTGACTGCCTCGACGTAGGAGCCGGTTCCGGACCGGCGGTCGACCGGGATGTGCCGCATCCCCCGCATCAGTGGCCCGGAGATCCGGTGCGTGAACACGGACTTCTTGGCCATGAACCGGACCAACCGCTTCGACTCCCGCGCACCCAGGCCGCAGAAGATGAAGTCGAGGTAGCTGACGTGGTTGCTGGCGAGGACAGCGCCACCGGTACGTGGAACGTGGTGGGCGCCCTCAATGGTGATCTTCAGGTCGAGGACCCGGAACATCGTCTTAGCGGCGGCGATCACGGGCGGATACACGAGTTCCGGCATCCGCTGACCTTACCCCGGTCAGGGTGACCGCCCGGTAGGTGGAAGCCCCAGGTTTCTTCCCGGCTACCGGCCCCACGGTTGGATCGGGCGGGGCCCGCTCCCTCAGTCGCCGCGCTGGCGCAGGTCGAGCCGGCCTCGGGCGAACGCGTCCACCCGACCCCACCGACCCGGGATGTCCAGCACCTCGATCCGACCCATCCCCACCGGTAGGCGCGGCTCAACAGCCAGGTGGCCCTGGTGTGGCTCCAGTCCGAGCATTGTCCGCAGCAGCAACAACGGGGTGCCGGTGGACCAGGCCTGGGGCGTACAGGCGGTCGGATACTCGACCGGGAACTTGGTCAGCTCCCGTGGGTAGCCACCGAACGCCTCCGGAAGCCGGCCGTCGAAGTAGCGGGCGGCATCGAGGATGCCGCTGGCGACCGTCGCCGCCTCCTCCGCGAAGCCGTACTTGCGGAGACCCCAGGCCACGAACGAGTTGTCGAACGGCCAGATGGTGCCGTTGTGATAGCCGATCGGGTTGTATCGGGCCTCCCCCTTGGCCAGCGTCCGAACGCCCCAGCCAGAGAAGAGCCGTGGCCCGACCAGGTGTTCGGCGACTCTCGGTGCTCGCTCGTCGTCAACGATTCCGCTCCACAGCAGGTGCCCGATGTTGGAGCTGAGCACGTCGCACTGCCGGCCGTCCGGGTCCAGGGCGAGCGCGTAGTACCCACCGTCCTCCACCCACCACTCCCGGTTGAACCGTTCCTTGAGGTCCGCCGCCTCCCGCTCCAACTGCTCGGCAAACGCTGGATCGTCCCAGAACTCGCGGGCCAGCCGAGCCGCGCGCACCTTCGCGTCGTAGGCGTATCCCTGAACCTCACACGTGGCGCGGGGAAACGGCGGCAGCGTGCCGTCACGGTAGGAGATGGAGTCCCAGGAGTCCTTCCAACACTGGTTCTCCAGCCCGGTATCGGTGTTGCGTCGTTCGTACCAGATGTAGCCGTTACCAACCAGGTCGGCGTAGTTGTCAATCCACTTCAGCGCGGCCCGGCACTCGACCTGCAATGCGCGTACCAGGTCGGCGTCCCCACTCCACCGCTCGTACTCGTCGAGGAGCACGATGAACAGCGGGGTCGCGTCCACCGAACCGTAGTACGGCGAGTGTGGCTGCTCCTCGAAGGCCGCCGTCTCGCCGTACCGCATCTCGTGCAGGATCCGGCCCGGGTCCTCCTCCCGGAAGTCGTCACAGCGGGTGCCCTGGAGGGCGGCGAGGATCTGTAGCGTTGTCTTGGACAGCTCCGGGGTGAACGGCAGCACCTGCAGGCAGGTCAGGATGCTGTCCCGGCCAAACATGGTCATGAACCACGGCAGACCGGCAGCCGGTAGCGCCGCCCCACCCAGTGAGAACGGGACGAAGCGCAGCGCCGCCAGGTCGACCAGACAGCGGTGGTACGTCGTGGTCAGATCTTCGCGTTCACTGTTGACCGTGGGGGCGTTGGCGATCCACTCCTTGAGGTCCTGTTGCAGGGCGAGCCGCTCGGCACTGTGCGCCCGGAGGCCCATTCGCAGGTCCCGGCCACCGGGGCCGAGCGTCAGGGTTCGGACGTCGATGTCCGCCACCCACTGCTCGTTCGCCGAAAGGTGGAGGGTGTACGTGAAGCCCCCCTCGTCGAACCGCGCCGGCACCGACGAGGTAATCATGGTTTCTCGCCGGAAGTTGCCGCGCCGGTAGCCCAGCCGCAGCCGGTCCGACTCGGCCTCGGTGTAGATCTCGCCCTTCTTACTCAGCAGTTCGTCCTTGATCTCGAACAGGTCGGCGAAATCGGCTGCCGCCTCCATCCGGACCTCCAGCTCGACCGGGTTCTCGTCGTGATTGAGAATGGTGAGCGTCTCCCGGAAGCTTCCCCCCACCGCCCGTTCCCGGACGACTGAGAGCTTGGCGTCCACATAGTGCGTCGCCGCCCCCGGCACCAGGAAGAACCGCGCCTCGTAGTACTGCAGGTCGTCGTAGGAGAGCGGGTTGAGCCGCTCACCGTTTATCGTCAGCACCCAGGTGGACAGAAAGCGGGTGTCGAGCGAGAAGAGACCGGTCGGCTCGGTCGGGGTCGCCTCGATGTCCCCGGTCTCCTCGGAGACCACGAAGGTGTTGCCGTCGAGGATGCGCACGGTGTTGCTCGGCATCACCGAACCTCCCGCTCGAAGGCTGGGCGGGGCCCACGCGAGTGCGGGTCGCCGGGGAAGAGCCGCTCTACCTGGACGAAGAGTCGCGGATCGCCGCTGACCGTCAGGTCACCCCGCAGGCTGGCCGCGATGCCGTGCTTCCGACCGGCGGCCAGCTCCTCGAAGAGCGCCGGGCTGAGCCCGATGGTCGCGTCGGCCTTGAGATCCTCCCGGCTCACCCGCAACTGCCCCCGGTCGATCCGGACGAACCAGTGCGTGGTGTGCGCCCCCTCGTGCAGGTCGAACCGCACCGTCCCGGTGGTCTTCATCAACAGCGGCTCGTAGCCCCGTCGCTCGAGATCCTTGAAGAAGGCCGTGGTCGCTTCCGACATGGGTCTCCCCTCCCACCGGTACCCTCCACGCGGCTGGGCGCCCGTGGCGTCCGGACGGCGTGCGTCACCTCCACGCACGGGTCCCCGATCCGGACGCGGTCAACCTCGCCCGGATCGGGTGAGATCGTGGGCCGGGCCGCGCTAGTTGTTCGGGTCGTCCGCGCTGATGTCCGCGAGTACCGACTGCGGTTCGCGCTCCACTGCCAGGTCCCCCATCGAGACCAGGCCGATCAGCTGCCCGTCCTCGACCACCGGCAGGCGGCGCACCGCGTACGTCCGCATCAGGTCGGCGGCGGCGACGGCGTCGTCGTACTGGCTGACCGTGATCACATCCCGGGTGGTGATCTCGTTCAACCGGGTCGAGGCTGGGTTCATGTTCTCCGCCACCGCCCGGACGGCAATGTCACGGTCTGTCACGATACCAACGACGTTTTCACCGTCCGTTACCACGACATCCCCAATCGCGCAGTCCCGCATCTCCTGGGCGGCCGCGATGAGCGTGTCGTTGCCATCCATCGTCACCAACCGGGTCGTCATGAACTCTCCGACCGTTGTCATGGTGCTCCCCTCTCGCTGTCGGCACCGCGGACTACCCCCACGAGGCGGCAGGTAACGAGCCCGGACGCGATAGGGATGCTGCTCAGCCGCGCGGAGGCAGGCCGTAGACGCGCTCGACGTGCAGCCGCAGCACCAGCCGGCGCTGCGCCACCATCTCCCGGCGGAAGTCGTCCCAGTCGGGGTGTTCACCCTGCATCGCGCGGTAGAGGGCGACTAGCTCCTCAACCGTGGCGTCGCCCGCCTGCTCGGCGACCGGAGTCAACTCGGCTCGCCCCTCGGCGACCGCGTACGCCCAGCCGTCGGCGCTGCTGACGTGGAAGCTGACCCGCGGATCCCGGCGCAGGTTGGCGACCTTGGCGCGGCCGTCGGTGACCGAGATCCGGATCAGCCCGGCCGCCGGGTCGTACTCGTAGAGCACGGTGGAGAGCTGCGCTGGCCCGTCCCGCCGCAGCGTCGCCAGCACACCCATCCGGTGCCCCGCGATGAGCTCGAGCAGCGGCGCCTGGCTCTGGTCAGTCACGGTTACCTCCCTCGTCGGGTCACCACAATCCAAACACGTCGGCGCCGCCCGCGGGGAGCATGGACGGCGCCGACGAAGCCGGCTCAGGCGCGCTCGGCGGCGACCAGTTCGGCGATCTGCACGGCGTTGAGCGCCGCCCCCTTCCGCAGGTTGTCGTTGGCACAGAAAAGGGCCAGACCGTGTTCGACGGTCTGGTCGGCACGGATTCGGCCCACGTAGGTCGGGTCCTGACCGGCTGCCTGCAACGGCGTGGGCACCTCGGAGAGGGCGACGCCGGGCGCGTCGGCCAGCAACTCCCGGGCGCACTGCGGGGTGATCGGCCGGGCAAAGCGAGCGTTGACCTGAAGCGAGTGCCCGGTGAAGACGGGCACCCGGACGCAGGTGCCGGAGACCTTGAGCTCGGGGATCTCAAGGATCTTGCGGCTCTCGTTCCGCAGCTTCTGCTCCTCGTCGGTCTCCTCGGATCCATCGTCAACGATCGATCCGGCGAGCGGGAGCACGTTGAACGCGATCGACTGTGCGAAGGACCGGGGCACCGGGAAGTCCACGGCCGCGCCGTCGAAGGTGAGGCCGCTGGCGTGCTCGGCCACCTTCCGGACCTGCTCGTCCAGCTCAGCCACGCCGGAGAGGCCGGCACCGGAGACCGCCTGGTACGTCGAGACGACGAGACTCACCAGCTCCGCCTCGGCGTGCAGCGGACGCAGCACCGGCATCGCGGCCATCGTGGTGCAGTTCGGGTTGGCGATGATCCCTCGGGGCCGCTGCCGGGCGGCATGCGGGTTCACCTCGGCGACGACGAGCGGCACCGCCGGGTCCATCCGAAATGCCGACGAGTTGTCGATCACCACGGCTCCGGCCTCGGCGACCCGGGGGGCCAGCTCCCGGGCGGTGTCCTTGCCGGCCGAGAAGAGAACGATGTCCAGCCCCGAGTAGTCGGCGGCGGCAGCGTCCTCCACCATCAGTTCGCCGCCGCGCCACGGCAGGGTCCGCCCCGCCGACCTCGCGGAGGCGAACAGCCGAACCTGTTCCGCAGGGAACTCCCGCTCCGCCAACACCTGTCGCATTACCCCACCGACCTGGCCGGTGGCCCCCACAATGCCGATCCTCATGCCCGCGAGGCTACCCAGCCGCGCCCGCCAACCGGGAACCCTTTCCCACCGCCCGGACCTGGCGATCCGGGCGGCGGCCGGTCAGCGGGTGCTGGTAACGACCTCCCCCAGGCCGGTCGCCGCCAGCTCGGCCCGGATCAGGGCGGCGTCACCCTCGATCACCAGCGTCAGCTCCTCCGGGTGCAGGTGCGCGGCGGCGGCGGCCGAGACCTCCTCGACATCGGCGGCGAGCAGCGACTCGCGTAGCCGGGCGTGGTGATCGTCTGGCAGGTCGTGGACAACCAACGTGGTCAGCGCCGCGGCGATCGCCCGGGGCGTCTGCAACTCGACCGAGAGCTGGCCGGCCAGCCAGGAGCGGGCCACCGCCAGCTCCGGATCGGTCACCCCGGTCTGCTGGGTACGGGCGATCTCGCCGACCGCCTCGACCAACGCGGGCGCGGTCACTGCGGTTTGCACGCCGGAGCTGACCGCGAACCGCCCGAACCGGCGAGACGACGCGAAGTCGCCCCGGATCCCGTACGTGTAGCCCCGCACCTCACGGATCAGGTGGTTGAGCCGGGAGGTGAAGGCGCCGCCGAGAACGGTGCCGGCGAGCCGCATCGGCACATGATCGGGATGCGCGCGGTGCGGCGACGGATGCCCGAGCCGCAGCGTCGACTGCACCGAACCCGGCCGGTCCACCAGGATGATCTTGCGTCCGTCGCGGGGGGCGACCTCGACCGGACCGCCCCGGTCCACCGGACCGCCACCGGTGCCGGCGAACGCCGTCGCGCACAGTGTGTCCAGGTCGAGTCGCTCCAGATCGCCGGCGACGATCAGAGTCCCCGGCCGAAGGAACCACTCCGAATGGAAGATGCGGATGTCCTCGACATCCAGGGCGGCCACCGTGTCCGGATCGCCGTACAGCGGCTGGCCCCAGCGGTTCTCGGCGCCGAACAGGTCCGCCCGCAGCGCGGCATCGGCCCGCGGACCCGGATTCGCCCAGTCCATTCGCTGGGCGGTCGCCTCGTCGTCACGAACCCGCCGGACATCGGCCGGTTCCAGCCGGGGCGTACGCACCGCCTCGGCCAACAGCTCCACCGCGGCGGGCAGCCGATCCACCGGGACCTGCACGCTCACCTGGAAGGAGTCCCAGTCCAGCCCGGCCACCAGCTCGGTGCCGAGCGCCTCGATGGCCAGTGCGTAGGCCGTCGCGTCCCGTTGCGCTGTCCCCTCCTCCAGGGCCTTGGCGAGCACCGCGCCCAGCCCCTCTCGCCCCCGTGGTTCGCGACCGGCGCCGGCATCGAGCAACAGCAGCGCCACCGCCAGCGACTGCCCCGGCAGGTGTGCGGCGACCAACTGTCCACCCGCGACACTGCGCCGGACCACCTGCGGAAACCGATACGGGCGGGCGACTCCCGGACCGGGCCGGGTGCTGATCAGCGTCATGAGCTCTCCTCGGGCAGGTAGGTCAGGGTCACCCGGTCGGCGGCGAGCACCTCGGCGGCCACCGCCGTGATCTGCTCGGCGGTCACCGCCAGCCGCGCCGGCAGCCGCTCGGCCGCCCGGCGCGGGTCGCCGAACTGTGTCGCGTACCGGCCAAGGGTGTCGGCACGGCCCTCCACCGTGGACATCTGCCGCCACCAGGCGGTGCTGATCAGCGCCTTGGCCCGGTCCAGTTCCGCTGCGGTGACCGGGACCGTGGCCAGCTCGTCAACAACCTCGCCCAACCCGGCGGCCAACCGCTCGGCCGGCACTCCGGGGCGGGCGGTGGCCGTGGCGATCAACGGCGCCGGGGCGTATGCCAGGTCCACCCCGTACGCCCCGACCAGGTCCGGCTGCGCGATCCGTTCCCCGTCGGCGAGCCGTTGGTAGAGCCGGCTGCCCCGCCCGCTACCGAGAACGGTGGCAAGCACACTGGTCACGTCGTAGCCGGCGGTGCCGAACGGGTGGGTACGGTGCGCGACGTACACCCGGGGCGCGGGAACCTCGGTGACGACCGTCTCCGTCGTCGCCGCGCCGATGCCGGGAACGTGCTGGCCGTCCGGCGCGGCCGGGATCTCCGGGCGGGGTGGGATCGCGCCGAAGTACTTCTCGGCCAGGGCGAACACCTCGACGGCGGAGGTGTCGCCGACGACTGTGAGGACAGCGTTGTTCGGGGCGTAGTACGCGCGGTGGAACGCCTGGAAGGTGGGGAGGTCGGCGGCGTTCAGGTCGGCCATCGAGCCGATCGTCGCGTGGTGGTACGGGTGACCCGGCGGGTAGAGCAGCGGCAGCAGCCGCAGCCACGCGTCGCCGTACGGGACGTTCTCGTAGCGCTGCCGCCGCTCGTTCTTGACCACGTCACGCTGGTTGTCCAGCGTCTCCTGGGTCAGCGCCGGCACCAACCCGCCCATCCGGTCGGCCTCGAGCCAGAGAGTCAGCTCAAGGTGCTCGGCGGGGACCGTCTCGAAGTAGTTGGTGCGATCGGGGTTGGTGGTGGCGTTGAGTGACCCCCCACACCCCTGGATGAGCTTCATGTGCTCGGTCTTCGCCACGTTCGTCGAGCCCTCGAACATCAGGTGCTCGAAGAGGTGGGCGAAGCCGGTCTGCCCTTCCGGCTCGTGTCGGGAGCCGATGTCGTACCAGAGGTTCACGGCCACGGCTGGGGCGGTGCGGTCCTCGCTCACCACCACGCGCAGGCCGTTGTCCAGTCGGGTTGTCTCGATGGGCCAGGGAAAACCGCTGTCGGGCATGGGAGGACGCTATCCGATCTCCGGGGCGCACGGACGGTACGCCGCGGGGCGGGGCCCGACACGTCGGCCTGAGCCGCGGGGCGAGGCCCGACGCACCGACTCAACCGCGAGCCCCGCCGACTCGCTCAGCGGAACGGGCCGCGCACCTCGTAGGTGATGCCACCGGAGGACCATCCGGAGGTTCCGCGCTGGGACGAGAAGTAGAACCGCGTGCCGTCGGGGGAGAACGCCGGACCGCAGATCTCCGACCAGGACTGACCCGTGATCCGCAGGAACGGGGCGACGACCTCGTCCGGTGTGATGATGTTGATCTCCATATTGCCACCGTCCTCGGCGACGTAGAGGTCACCGCCGGGGGTACCCGTGATGTTGTCCACCCCGGTCAGCGGTGCGGTGCCGGAGACCAACGAGTCGTCGTACGCCAGGTCGATGCGCTCGTTGACCGCGTCGTAGGCCCAGACCCGGTTGTCCCCCTTCGTGGTGAACCAACAGGTCCCGTCGGCGTACCAGCAGCCCTCACCGCCGTTGAACCGCTTCGCCCCGGAGACCTGGTCTCGGGTGTACCTCGGCCAGCCGTCCGGGTCGGGCACCGGGGCCCAGGCCACCGGGCCGCTGGTGGCGGTGCCCGCCACCAGTACCTCCAGGGTGCCGGCCGAAAGGTCCCCCCAGGTCATCGGCCGGAACCGGTAGAGGCAGCCGTCACTCTCGTCCTCGGTGAGGTAGATCACCTGTCGGTCCGGGTCGCAGGCCGCGGCCTCGTGCTTGAACCGACCCATCGCGTCTCGCCGGATGGCGGTCGCGCCGCCCTGGGGGTAGGTCTCGTAGACGTAGCCGCGGCGGACCTCCTCGCAGGAGAGCCACGTCTCCCACGGTGTCGCCCCACCCGCGCAGTTCTGCCGGGTGCCCGACAGGATCTGGTAGGCCGAGGCGATGCTGCCGTCGGCGTCGAATCGGATCGCCGACGCGCCACCACCGGGAGTGATCTCCGAGTTCGAGACGTAGATCCAGCCGGCACCGGCGGCGAAGCAGGCGCCGCCGTCGGGCGCGTCGTGCCAGGTGTATGCGGTACCAGTAACGGACTGCCGGGACCGGGCCACCACCCGACTGGCGAATCCCACGGGTAGCTGGATGCCCAGGGCGTCGGCCGACTGAAGGGGTCCGTAGGGGCTCTCGCCGGGCTGGGCGGGGTCGGCCAGCGCGGCACCAGCCCAGAGGCTGCCGGAGAAGGCCGCGGCGCCACCGGCGACGCCAGCTCGGAGCAGAGTACGACGATCCATCAAAACCTCCGGGAGAGGGAGTGGCCGGTCGCTGCTGCCACGAAGCTACCGATATCGCCATCGAAGATGGTAAAAATGAGATGAGCTTTTCGGTACGGGCGGGTGGCCGTTGCCGTCGAGTCGGGTAGACTCGCCGACGTGACACGCGCGTATCGATGGTTTAGGCAGCCGGCTCTCCCGCCGGTGACCTCATCGTGAGCTGACGTCACCCGCACAGAGCCGGCAAGGCAGGAGCTTCCGCTCCTGCCTTTTTGCGTACGAGCAGCCGGCTCTCCCCGGGCACCGGCCCCGGGCACGGTCGGCGAAGGGATGCCCACCGTGACCACCTCCGAGACGAACCGGATCAGCGACCAGCGGATCGACCGTGTGGTGCCGCTGACCACCCCGGCACTGCTACACCACGAGCTGCCCCTGGACAGTTCGCTCACCTCGGCCGTACTCACTGGCAGACGGGCCGTCGGCCGAGTCTTGGACCGCGCCGACGACCGCCTCCTGGTGGTAGTCGGCCCCTGTTCGGTACATGACCCGGTCGCCGCCCTCGCCTACGCTCACCGGCTCCGCGAGCTCGCCGATCGGCTCGCCGACGACCTACTCGTGGTGATGCGGGTCTACTTCGAGAAGCCGCGCTCAACCGTCGGCTGGAAGGGGCTTATCAACGACCCGGGACTGGACGGTTCCGGTGATGTGAACACGGGCCTGCGCCGGGCCCGTGCGCTCCTGATCGACGTGCTGCGCCTGGGCCTCCCGGTCGGTTGCGAGTTCCTGGACCCGATCACCCCGCAGTACATCGCCGACACGGTGGCCTGGGGCGCGATCGGCGCCCGGACCGTGGAGAGCCAGGTGCACCGCCAGCTCGCCTCCGGCCTGTCGATGCCGATCGGAATGAAGAACCGTCCCGACGGCAGCATCTCCACCGCGACGGACGCCATCCGGGCGGCCGGCGTGCCGCACGTCTTCCCCGGCATCGACGCCTCCGGCACCCCAGCGATCATGCACACCCGCGGTAACACCGACGGCCACCTGGTGCTGCGCGGTGGCGGCAACCAGCCGAACTACGACGCCGAATCGGTGACGGACGCGCTGGCGCTGCTGCGCGACGCCGGGCTTCCCGAACGGCTGGTCATCGACGCCAGCCACGCCAACAGCGGCAAGGACCACCGTAACCAGCCGCTCGTCGCCGCCGACGTGGCCGCCCAACTCGCCGGAGGCCAGCACGGCATCGTCGGCGTCATGCTGGAGAGCTTCCTGCTCGCAGGTCGGCAGGACCTGGACCCGACCCGCGAGCTGACCTACGGGCAGTCGATCACCGACGCCTGTATCGGCTGGGACACCACCGAGGAGGTCCTGGCCGACCTGGCCGCCGCCGTGCGCACCCGACGGCGGGCTCCGGCCGTCACCCCTGTCTGATCGCCGGGCGGGTGGTTTACGGGGTACGGCCTCGGGTAGTTGGGCGCCGTGACCGACAACCCACCCGTAACCGCGGTGCCCGAGACCGAGTCGGACCTGCGCCGCCTCGACGACCTGCTCGAGGATCTCTACCGAGGCCAGGAACGGATCAGCCAGGGCGACATCTACCGGCGGGCGGTCGCCGCCCAGATGCCGGCGGGGCTGCTCACCCGCATCGGCGGACTACCCGAGGGCGAGTACTCCGTGGACGAGGCGGCTGACCTGCTGGGCGGGTCGGCCGCCTGAGCGGGCCTCCTCCGACGAGCCGGTCCACGGTCAGGCGGTCCGGCGACACCCGGGGGCGCGCAACCGGTGATCCGACGCGAAGGAGAGTGACATGTCCCAGCCCCCCCAGCGGCGCTCGGAGCAGCACGAGCAGCTCGAGGCTCTCGGCCAGCCGCCGGAGGGCCGGGACACGCTGCCCGAGCCGGACTTCGCCAAGGAACACGATGTCACGGCGGTCGATCGGGACATCATCACCGGCGCGGACGCCGACGAGCGGGAGGAGGAGTCTCCCCGCGGTTGGTCTGGCGAGGAGAGCTGAGTGCGATCGCGGGTGGGCCGGGGTAACCCCGACCCGCCCGCGATCGCACGATGGATGTTTCGCCCTGCCGACTACTCCTCGTTTCGCTCGGCAGCCTGCTGAGCTTTCGCGTACGCCAGCTGCATGAAGTCCGACGCCGTCACGGCGGTGAGAGCGGTGGCGACGAGACGGGTCAGACGCGGCGCCAGCACCAGCCCACCGGTGAGCCCGGTGGCCACCCAGACGGCCAGACAGAAGGGGCAACTGAGCAGCTCACCGACGGCATGCCGGGTGGAGCTGCCCGAGTCGCGCACCTCCTCCATCACCTCGCCGCTGCCGATCGGCCGCGCGTAGCGGGTGAACGGGGCCCGCAGCGGACTGGTCACGGCATCCTTGGAGAGCAACCGGCTGAGCTTGTGGGTCGCGACGGCCAGCAGGACCACGTCGACTGTCGCGGGCCGCTCCGGCACCGGCCGCCGAGTCGCCTTCACCAGCCCGGCGATCATGGCCGTCACCCCGGCGTAGGCGCCCATGGCCACGAGATAGCCGCCGAGCGGCCGGTATTCGTATGGCGCGTAGGCCCGACCCAGACGAGTCACTTTCGCCTTCAACTCGGTCACCGGTCTCCCTCGGTCTGGTAACCGGGCCGAACGGCCCGGCGATTGCGCCGGCTCAGCCCGCCTGGAGGTTGTCGTCCACCGCCCGGGCGAGGTCGGCCAACGCCTCGTCCACCAGCCGGTCGGCGGTGCCACCGGTCAGGTCAAGCCGGATCCAGGCCCCACCAGCGTCGGCCGGGTCGACCCGGATCTGGGCGGTCCAGTCCCCGGTGGCCCGCCAGCACGCCGTCAGCTCCGCCCGGCGGACTTCAGTAGCCGGCCGACCGCCGGCACGGAGCGGCTCGGGAAGCCACGCCGACATCCGGTTCGGGTCGACCGCCGTGTTGAACACGACCTCCGGGGGCGCCGACATGCCCCGCTCAGCCGACGCCATCACGCCTCCCGCAGTCGGCTCGGGTCGACCTCCCGCCCCGGGCGCCGGGCGAGGTACTCGGTCTCGAGTTCGGCGGTCCGGCGCAGGTGAGTGGCGAGCGCCGCGTCGGCCGCGTGCCGCAGGGTGTCCAGCCGCGTTCGGTGCAGACTGCGCAACTCACGGATCAGGTCGGCATCGCCGAGCTCAGCAGGGTCGATGCCGAGCACCTCGCCGTCGGAGTCCGCGGTGCCGGAGGCCCGGTCGTGCAGGTGGTCTCCATCCCATTCGGGCATCCGCTGCTCCGGGCTCGGGTACTCGTCCCGCCGCACGGATCCGGTCATCATCGCCCCCTTCACTGTTCTGGGCTGGCGTCTGGCCGGATGCCCGCCCGAGGTGCCGCCAAACCAGCCCGCCGCTACGACACGGCTGTCGGAACGCGCCACCACCCCCGGGTACCCTCGAGGCCATGAAGCGGCTCTGGACTCCGGCGTGGATCGTGCGCCACGTGGCCATGGTCGTGCTCGTCGTGGGCTTCCTCGGGCTCGGCTGGTGGCAGCTCAGCCGGGCCGCCGGCGGCAATCCGATCAGCTGGGGATACGCCGTGGAGTGGCCGGTTTTCGCCGGCTTCGTCGTGTTCGTCTGGTGGCGGGAGGTTCGCCAGCAGCTCCGCGGGCCCGAGGGGACGAGCCCCGCGGTGGGAAGTGCTGAGTCACCCGCGACCACCGAGCCGACCCGGCTGGCGGTGCGCCGACCGGTACGGGTCAGCCGTGCGGCGACCACCGTGCCGGACAGCGATGATCCGGAGCTCACCGCCTACAACCGCTACCTGCGGTGGTTGACCGACAACCCGGGTGCTCGGCCCGGCGACTACCCCGGCTAGGCCGGGTCGGAAGGACGGACGACGGTGGGCGCAGCCCTGACCCGGTACCGCGTGATCGCCTGGATCGTCGGCGTGGTGCTGATCCTGCTCATGGTGATCGGAATGCCGCTCAAGTACGGCTTCGACAACGCGATCGTGGTGGAGACGGTGGGCCAGGCCCACGGCTTCCTCTACATGGTCTATCTGGTGGCCGCCTTCGACCTGTCCCGGCGGGCCGGCTGGCCGTTGTCACGCATGATCTTGGTGATGTTGGCGGGAACCGTTCCGTTCGTCTCCTTCTTCGCCGAGCGGCGAGTGAGCAGGTGGGTGACCGGGCAGGCCGCGGCCCCGGAGCCGGTGGCCAACGCCCCCGTCCGATAGAAGTTCACGTACATCCCTTCGGCAACAATCGCCACGACTTCCCCTGCGGGTCACTCCTGCCCCGGGTTACCTTGTCCGGGTCGGCCCACTCAACGCCGTCCGCACGGACGGCACGGTCCGGCGCCGCTGGGGCCTCCGCCCCTCCCCGGTGGCTGGTGGGGAGGAGAGAAGAGGAGCCGTCGCACTTGTCGTCCATCCGGAAACGACTTCCCGCCCTCGCCGTCGCGATAGTCTCGGCAACCCTGGTCGCACCGGTCGCGCCCGCCCGGGCCGAGCCCTCCCCCGCCGAGCTGACGCGACGCATCGAGAAAGCCTCCGCGGAGTTGGAACGCGTCGTGGAAGCGCACAACACCCTCGCCGAAGACCTCAAGACGAACAAAGCCACCCTGACCCGGTTGACCGCCCAGCTGGGTCCCCTGGAGCAACAGGTCGCGCAGAGCCGGGCCGAGGTCAACCAACTGGCGGTGGCCGCGTACAAAACCGGTGAGCTCGGTACCGCCACCGCACTACTGAGCCCAGACGACGCCACGACCCTGCTCAACCGGCTCACCACCGTCGACCGACTCGCCCAGGAGCGGCAGAAACGCATCACGGCCTTCACCAACGACCAGCGTCAGCTCCTCGCGCAACGGACGCGGCTGGAGGCCGTTGTGGAGAAGGCAGCCGCGCAGGCCCAAGGGCTGGCCAGCACCCGCAAGCGGATCGAGCGCGACCTGGCCGACCTGTACGAGCTGCGGCGACTAGCGTACGGCCGGGCAACCGAAAGCTCCACGGCCAGCCCGGACCACGTCCGAGCGGCACCATCGGTCTCCGGCGCGGCCGGGGTTGCGGTGCGGTACGCGTACGGGGCGCTGGGGAAGCCCTACCGGTGGGGCGGGGACGGTGCCGCCGGCTACGACTGCTCGGGCCTCACCTCGGCGGCATGGCGAGCGGCCGGTAAGTCACTGCCGCACAGCACCCGCCGGCAGTGGGGGGTGGTGGCGCACATCGAACGCCGCGACCTGAGCCCCGGCGACCTGGTCTTCTACCGCGGGCTCGGGCATGTCGCCCTCTACGTGGGCAATGGTCAGATCATCGACGCCCCAACCGCCGGGCGCAACGTGGTGAAGCGCGACATGAATATCATGTCGATCGTGGGATATGGGCGGGTTCGCTGAGCAACCCGCCCGAGGAGGACCGGGCCGGCATCCCCGCGGACGCCGGCCCGGTGCGCTCAGGCTGCTGCCTGGAGCCCCTCGGCGCGGGCCAGCTCCCGCAGCCGTCCGAGCGCCTGAATCTCCAGCTGCCGGATCCGCTCCCGCGAGAGCGAGAAGCGCGAGGCCACCTCGGTCAGCGAGTGCTCCCGGCCGTCCTCGAGGCCGTACCGGGCCCGCATTATGCCGGCCGAACGGTCGTCGAGGTGACTGAGGAGGCCCTCGATGCGCTGCCGCTCCAGGCCGGTCAGGACGATGTCCTCCGGTGATGGCGCGTCGCTGTCGGCGACAAGGTCACCGAGGTTGGTGTCGCCGTCGTCACCGACCGGGGTATCCAACGACACCGTGTCCTGCGACCAACGAACCAGCTCGTTGACCCGCTCGACGGTAACGCCGAGCGCCGTCGCGATCTGCTCCGGCTCGGGATCGCTGCCGAGCTCACGGGTGAGTTGCCGGGCCACGTTCCGCATCCGGTTGACATCCTCCACCAGGTGCACCGGTAGCCGCACGGTGCGCTCCTGCTGGGCGATCGCCCGGCTGATCGCCTGCCGGATCCACCAGGTCGCGTAGGTGGAGAACTTGAAGCCGCGCTCGTAGTCGAACTTCTCCACCGCCCGAACCAGACCGGTGTTGCCCTCCTGGATCAGATCCAGCATGGGCATCCCGGAACGGACATACCGTCGGGCGATCGACACGACCAGTCTCAGGTTGGCCCGGATGAACAGGTCCTTGGCCCGCGCCCCCTCAGCGACCAGCCGTTGGAGTTCTGCTTTCTCGACGCCGGCCGGCACACGGTCCTCGTCGAGCAGATGCTCGGCGTACAGTCCGGCCTCGATCGCCTTGGAAAGATCGACCTCCGTGGCGGCGTCCAGCAACGGCGTCCGGGAGATCTCGTGAAGGTAGACGCCGACCAGGTCGCGCTCCTCGGCGACCTCGTCGGTCCGCATGCCGTTATTCTTGTCCACGTTGCCCACGGTCCCCTCGCTCGCGCCGGTTGCCCGGTTCCTTGCCATCCCCACGTCCGCCAGCTCCCTCCCCGTACCATCCGCTGCTGCTCATCGGCGCTGACACCTGAACAACAGTTGAGACGCGTCAGGGATTCCATATCGTGAGTCGAACGTGTCACGAATGCCTGATAATCAGCTGAGAGCACGATCCATGTTTGCTGTCAGACCCCCGGGTGTGGCCCTGAGCTGGGCACCACGTCCGTTAGCTGGATCGACGGCCGCCGGTCCGGGTCAATGGCACCACCACCCAGACCAGGGGCACAGCGACCCGGGTCACCACCGCACTGCGATCCTGGTCACGCCCGGATATGCCGCGGCGGCCCGGTCGGTTCATCCACACCCGTAGTGATACCCCACGCCAGGGTGAACAATCCGCGGGCAGATTCCTGCCGGGCCGGGGCCAGTCGACGGCCCACCCCACCCATCCTGCCGATCACTGACGCGCCGGAATCCGGGCCGGCTCATCCGCCGGCTCCGGCGCCGCACCCAGCCAATCGTGCAGGTGCTCCCGAATCTGCCGACTCACCTCGTCTGCCGGACGGTCCGCGTCCACCAGCACGAAGGTGGGTTGCTCCGGCAGGCTCCGGTACGCGCGATCGGCCGCGATCAGGTATCGCATGCTCTCGTGGTCAGTGCCGCGCCGCTCGATCCGCCGGTACGCCTCGGTGGGGTCGACAGCCAGCAGGAATGTCACCTGCGGCTGGGGGAACACCCGGTAGCCGAGCCGGGCCATCCGCTCCCACCGGTGACCGCCGTGCGCCCGAATGCTCGCGTACTGGCAGGCGGCGTAGCGGTCCATCACCGCGACCCGGCCGGTCAGGCGGTGCCCCAGCAGGGCGGCGGCGATGGCAAGCCAGCGCAGAACCGACTCTGCGACCAGGAGGCCGGTACTCCCGAGGAGCCGCTGCGCGTCCGGCCGACCCAGTCGCCGCGCCACCCGGCCGAGGAAGCGCCGGCCACCAGCGTTGCGATGGTAGGTGGCGGGGAGCCCGACCTCGGTCAGCGCCACAGCCAGCCGGTGGGCCTGCGTCGTCTTGCCCGAGCCGTCGATGCCGATCAGGGCCACGGCGCGCAGTCGGGCCCTGCCGCGTCGCAGTCGGGCCCTGCCGCGTCGCGCCCCCTTGGAATCGGCCACCCTGCACACGCTATCCGACCCACGCTCTCACTCATTCGGCCGATCCATCACCTTTGGTGATGGTTGCCGCTTTTCCTGCGCACTGCGCGAGGTGTGGCGGAGCACGATGCCGGGTACCGCCCTGGCACCTCCGCCGGATCACCAGGAACGGAGAGCCAGATGGCCGAGCTCCGGGCCGAGAGCCTGGTGCACACGTTGAAGAAGGTCGCCGCCGTGCTCAAGCAGGAAGATATCCCCTTCGCGCTCGGCGGCAGCTTCGCGGTGTACGCGCACGGCGGCCACTCCAGCGAGCACGACGTCGACTTCCTGATCCGGAAGGTAGACGTTGACCATGCCCTGGGGGCCCTGGTCGCGGCTGGCTTCCTCGCCGAGCGCCCGCCCGAGGACTGGCTGGTCAAGGTCTTCGACGACGACCGCGTGGTGGATCTGATCCACCGACCCATCGAAACCCCGGTGACGGACAAGACCTTCGTCGACACCGTCGTCCGGCCGGTGGACGCGATCCACATGCCGGTGCTCTCGGCGACCCAGCTGATGGTGCACAAACTGCTCAGCTTCTCGCAGCACTACTGCGACTTCACTCGAGGCCTACCACTGGCTCGCTCGTTGCGCGAGCAGATCGACTGGGAACGGGTATGCCAGGACACGCGCCACTCGCCGTACGCCGAGGCGTTCCTGGTGCTGCTGGACCGGCTTGGGGTGGTGGCGTACGCCGGCACTCCGGAACGAGGGGAGACACCGTGACCGAGTACCGCGACGTCGCCACTCGACGAGCGACCGACGAGTACGTGGCAGCCGAGATTCACCGGCTCCTCGCCGAGGACCCCGACGTGGCCGAGCAGGGCATCACTGTCGTCCGCCGGGAGCTCGGCCTGGTGCTGCACGGCGAGGTGGAGAGCCCGCAGCGGCGGGACGAGATTCTCCGGCGCGTCGCCGCGCACTTCCCGAACCTGCCGGTCACCAGCGACATCGGGGTGATCCGCACGCAGCCGCCCACGGAGATCGAACAACTGCCCTGAGGGAGGCCCGATGGTGATCCGAATCGCCGCCGTGGGTGACGTACATCTGGACGAAGACGTGGTTGGCCGCTTCCGGCCGGCTCTTGAGGAGGTGTCGAACCACGCCGACGTGCTGCTGCTCGCCGGTGATCTCACCCGGCACGGCACCGAGGCGGAGGCGCGGTGTGTGGCACGCGAGTTCGGTGGCCTGGGGGTGCCGGTGGTGACCGTACTCGGCAACCACGAGTACCAGTGTGACGAGGTACCCCAGGTGGTGCGGGTGCTTGAGGCCGCCGGAATCACCGTGCTGGAGGGCACCGGGATGGTGTTGGACTGTGCGGGCGGCCGGCTCGGCGTCGCCGGGGTGAAGGGGTTCGGCGGGGGTTTCGCCGGGCGCTGCGCCGCCGACTTCGGCGAGCCGGAGATGAAGGCCTTCGTCCAAACCAGCACCGAAAGCGCGAACGCGCTCGGGGCCGCTCTCCGCTCCCTCGACTGCGACCTGCTGGTGGCACTGACCCACTACTCCCCGGTGCCCGACACGCTCGCCGGTGAGCCACCAGAGATCTATGCCTTTCTCGGCTGTTACCAGCTGGGCCAGGCGATCGACTCGGCCCCCACCACCCTCGCCCTGCACGGGCACGCCCATCATGGAACCGAACGCGGCACCACACCCGGAGGGGTACGGGTGCGTAACGTGGCGCACCCGGTGATCAAACAGGCATACAGCGTCTTTCACCTGGGCGGTCATCTCGATCAGGGCGAGGTTTCCCGCATGGGCAGCTCGGGTAGTCGGCCCGCGTGGAGCTGATTCTCTGGATTATCGCGGTCGTTCTGGTGGGGGCCGGCGTCTTCGCCCTGTTCCGGCACCAGATCCTGTGGGGAATCGTCCTCATCGTCGGCGGCCTGCTGGTCGGACCAGGCGGGGTCAACGCCATCAGCTGACGGCATGGACCGCAACCACGCCCGGGCGCGCCGGCGCGCACGTACCTCCGGCCGGGCCGGTGGCCGACGCCGATGGTGGTCCCTGCTCGGCTTCGTCACGGTTGTCTTCTGCGCTGCCGTGATCGGCGGGCTGGGAGCCCGCGACAGCAGCACCGTCTACGCCGGCCTCGAACAGCCCGCCTGGGCTCCCCCGGCGGGGGTTTTTGGCCCGATCTGGACGGTACTCTACGCGATGATCGCGGTCTCCGGCTGGCTGATCTGGCGACGCGGCGGCTTTGGTCCCGCGCTCTGGGCGTGGTCCGCGCAGCTGGCGTTCAACGCGGTGTGGAGCCCCCTCTTCTTCGGGGCCGGTCACTATGGGCTGGCATTCGCCGACATTGTTCTGTTGTGGTCGGCAGTCGGCGGGACCGTCCTGCTCTCCTACCCGATCTCCCGGGCTGCCGCGACTCTCCTACTGCCGTACTGGGCCTGGGTCTCCTACGCCGCCCTGCTCAACCTGGCCATCTGGCAGCTCAACGCGTGATCGTCCGGGTCATTGAATCGAAGTTTCCAGATCGTTATCCGCTCGTGTCGCCTCCGGGGTGGACCACACCAGATGCAGACGCTTTCGTGTGGAGCACGCCCATCGGACCGGCGCCAGGTCTGTCGCACCGACCCGCGCCGACCAGGAAGGAGGACGGCATGGCGGTCTTCGCCAGACCACACCAAGCCTTCGTAGTAGCTGGCGTGCTCGGCCTGGCCGTCGGCGCCACCGCCTGCGGTAGTGACGACGACGGCAGCAGCAGGGCCGATTCCCCAGAGTGCGCGGTATACGAGCAGTACCAGGGCAACGGCGGCACCGAGGTCTCCATCTACGCGTCCATCCGCGACGCGGAGGCGGACCTGCTCGAACAGTCGTGGGAGCAGTTCGCAGACTGCACCGGCATTGAGATCGACTACGAGGGCAGCGGCGAATTCGAGGCACAGCTCCAGGTCCGGGTAGACGGTGGCAATGCGCCCGACATCGCCTTCATCCCACAGCCGGGCCTGCTGAAGCGCTTCGCGCAGGCCGGCAAGCTCACACCGGCCTCGGCCGAGACCACGGCGATGGCCGAGGAGAACTACGCCGCCGACTGGCTGCGGTACAGCACCATCGGGGGAGAGTTCTACGGCGCTCCGCTGGGCTCGAACGTCAAGTCATTCGTCTGGTACTCGCCGACGATGTTCCAGGAGCAGGGCTGGTCGGTGCCGACCAGCTGGGACGATCTGATCGAACTCAGTGACCGGGCCGCCGCCGACGGCATCAAGCCGTGGTGCGTCGGCATCGAGTCCGGTGACGCCACCGGCTGGCCAGCCACCGACTGGATCGAGGACGTACTGCTGCGGACGCAGACCCCCGAGGTCTACGACCAGTGGACCACACACGCCATCCCCTTCAACGACCAGCGTGTCGTGGACGCGGTCGAACGGGCCGGCACCATTCTGCGAAACGACCGGTACGTCAACGGCGGCTACGGCGGCGTCAAGAGCATCGCCACCACCTCGTTCCAGGAGGGCGGTCTGCCGATCCTCCAAGACGAGTGCGCCCTGCACCGGCAGGCGTCGTTCTACGCCAACCAGTGGCCCGAGGAGAGCCGGGTGGCCGAGGACGGCGACATATTCGCGTTCTACTTCCCGCCCATCGACCCGGCGAAGGGCAAGCCGGTGTTGGGAGGCGGCGAGTTCACCGTCGCCTTCGACGACCGCCCGGAGGTCCAGGCGGTGCAGACCTACCTCGCCTCCGGTGAGTACGCCAACGGCCGGGCCAAGCTGGGCAACTGGGTGTCGGCGAACACGAAGCTCGACCTCTCGAACGTGACCAACCCGATCGACCGGCTCTCGGTCGAAATCCTTCAGGACGAGCAGACAGTCTTCCGCTTCGACGGCTCCGACCTGATGCCCGCCGCCGTCGGCGCCGGAACGTTCTGGAAGGAGATGGTGTCCTGGATCAGCGGCAAGGACACCGTGGCAGCCCTGGACGCCATCGAGAGTTCCTGGCCCAGCTGATCAACCCGCCCCGGTGGCCCGGCCGCACCGCCGGGCCACCGCCAGCCACGCATCCCCGGAGGGCGAATGAACTTCGACTTCGCCGATGAGGCACCAAAACTCGCGATGTTGCTGTACGGGGTGGTCGCCTTCGTGGCGGTGGTCGGTGGCCTCCTACTGCTACTCGACGTTGTCCCCGCCCGGCTCGCCCGCCGCCGGCAGGCCCGGCTCGCCCGCCGCCGGCAGGCCCGGCTCGCCGCGGCCGCCGCCGCGGGAACGCCGCTCGAGCCGGGCCGGCGCCGCTCCCGCGAGGGCCTGTTCGCCCTCTTCTTTCTGCTACCCACGGTCCTGATGCTCGGCATCGGGCTGATCATCCCCGCGATCCGTACCCTCGTGCTGTCGCTCAAGAACGGCGACAGCACGCAATGGGTCGGGCTGCGCAACTACGGCTGGATGGTCGACCGGCCCGAGATCGTCGACATCCTGTGGAACACCGCCCTCTGGGTGCTGCTGGTGCCGCTGCTGGCCACCTCGGTCGGCCTGATCTACGCGGTGCTCGTCGACCGCGCCCGCCTGGAGGCCCTGGCCAAGTCCCTGATCTTCCTGCCGATGGCGATCTCGTTCGTCGGCGCCGGCATCATCTGGAAGTTCGTCTACGCGTTCCGGCCCGCGGAGGCAGACCAGATCGGCCTGCTGAACCAAATCTGGGTGTGGGTCGGCGGCGAGCCCCAGCAGTGGCTGTCGAACCCGCCGCTGAACACCCTGCTGCTGATCGTGGTGATGATCTGGATCCAGGCCGGTTTCGCCATGGTGGTGCTCTCGGCCGCCATCAAGGCCATTCCCACCGACATGATCGAAGCTGCTCGTATCGACGGCGTGAACGCCTGGCAGCAGTTCTGGCGGATCACCCTGCCAGGTATCCGGCCCGCCCTGATCGTGGTGGTGGTGACCATCTCGATCGCCACGCTGAAGCTCTTCGACGTCGTCCGCACGATGACGAACGGCAACTTCAACACCAATGTGATCGCGACCGAGATGTACAACCAGGCGTTCCGGTACGGGCAGACCGGCCAGGGCTCTGCCCTCGCCGTCGTCCTGTTCATCCTGGTCATTCCCATCGTCATCTACCAGGTACGCAATCTGCGCCGGCAGCGGGAGGTATGACCCGTGACCACAACCGCCCCGACGCGGGCCGGAACCGAGGCACCGGCGACAATCGCCGGCCGGGTCCGCAGACGGCTCAACACCCGCTGGGCCACCGCCGTCTCGATCGTGATCGCGATCGTCTGGACAATCCCGACCTTCGGGCTCCTCGTCTCGTCCTTCCGGCCCGAGGACCAGATCAAGACGACCGGCTGGTGGACGTTCTTCGCTGACCCACAGCTGACGCTGGAGAACTACGAGCAGGTACTCTTTGGCCGCTCCTCGTCGGCCGGTCAGTTGGCCAGCTACTTCCTCAACTCGATCGTCATCACCCTGCCGTCGGTGTTGTTCCCGTTGGCCTTTGCCGCGCTGGCCGCGTACGCGCTGGCATGGATCAACTTCCGGGGGCGGGACTGGATCTACATCGGAATATTCGCGTTGCAGATCGTCCCGCTACAGATGGCCCTGGTCCCACTGCTCAGCTTCTTCTCCCAGGGCATCAGTGTCGGCGGTATCGACCTCCTGCCCGCCTGGAACCTCGACGACGAGCAGCGGTTCATCCAGGTCTGGTTCGCCCACACCTGCTTCGCGCTGCCCCTGGGTGTCTTTCTGCTCCACAACTTCGTGTCCCAGCTGCCCCGGGACCTGATGGAAGCAGCCCGGGTCGACGGCGCCACCCACCCGAAGATCTTCCGTACGGTCGTACTGCCGCTGATCACCCCAGCGTTGGCCGCGTACGGCATCTTCCAGTTTCTCTGGGTCTGGAACGACCTGCTGGTCGCGTTGATCTTCGCGGGCGGCGGTGACGAGACCGCTCCGCTGACCGTCCGCCTCGCCGAGCTGGCCGGGACCCGGGGCAACGAGTGGCAACGCCTCACCTCCGGGGCGTTCGTCGCGATCGTCGTGCCGCTGATCGTCTTCCTGTCGTTGCAGCGCTACTTTGTCCGCGGGCTACTCACCGGCAGCATCAAGGGGTGAAGCCTGCCCCCTACTACATCCGCCTGGCACGGGCGCGGAGCAGGACTCGCACCGCAGCGATGTCACGCGGGGAGCTGCGGGCGGCGAGCCAATACATGACCCCGGTTGGCACGAAGAACAGTTGGAACACGGCGAGCCCGACCGCGTAGTTCAACGGCGGCGGGAAGGCCGCCCGCAGCCCATGGAACACCACCCCGACCAGTCCGTTCCCGGCTGCCCGGCCAACCCCGTTGACCAAATTGCCGAGACTGTACACGGTGCCGCGGTGCTCCGGCGGGTTGACATCGGCGATCAGGGCGAACCAGTTCGGCGAGTTGGCCGAGGTCAGGGCAAGCGCCAGCAACGCCGTGAGCAGACTCAGCCCGACCGTCGGCTCGGTCAGCACACTCGCCAGCACCGCCCGGACGATGGCGCCCGGGCCGGCCCCGTCGGGGACGTCAATGCGAATCGGCACGAAGAAGAGCACCAGGTAGAACGGCAGCGCCGCGAGGATTCCGACCGCGGCGACCGTCGCCCGGCCGGACGGGGTACGACGTTGCAACGCATCGCCGACCAACCCGCCGACGATGGAGAAAACCCCGCCGAGCTGGAACAGGGTGGCGAAGACACTGCCCACCACGACCGCCGTCGCGGCCGAGTAGCCCTGAGCCTCGGCCCGTTCGGCGAAGAGCACCGGCAGCCAGACCAGCGAGCCGAACGCGGCCTGCGCGGTGAGGCCCTGCAAGATCAGCCAACGATTCGTCCGTCGGCCCAGAATCCGCGGCAGGTCAGCCCGGCTGATCTGGTGGTCGTACTCAGCGCCACCGGCCAACCGGTCGGCCAGCTCCGGTTCGCTCTGGCCGCGCCGAATGTCAAAGGTGAACAGGTACGCCGCGGTGGCACCGAGCCCCACGACGGTGAGCACCAGGAACGGACGTCGCCAGTCCGCCGCTCCGAGCAGGCCGCCCACCAGGGTGCCGGCCAGGGTGCCGACCCCCTGGGACAGCCCCCAGAAGCTCATCACCAGACCCCGTCGGCGAGGTGAGATCAAGTCGGTGACCACCGAGAAGCCAACCGAGCCAACAGCGCCGAGCCCCACCGCACCGACCACCTGGGCGGCCAGAAAGGTCGGATAGCTGTCCGCCACCGCGCTGCCACCGGTGCCGAACGCCCAGATCAGCGTGCCAACCATGAGCAGCGGCTTACGGTTGGTGCGGTCCCCGACGTAGGCCCAGCCCACCGCCGCCACCGCACTGACCAGGAAGTTGGCCGCGGTGACCAGGCCGAGTAGCCGCCGCGACACATCGAGTGCGTCGGCGATCGAGCCATACAGCGGAGGCACCAGGCCGATCGCCACATTGTCCAGGGAGGCGAGCAGCACGAACACCACGACGCTGTAGAACCGGTGCGCCGGGCTGCCGCCCCACAGCCGCACCGGACCACTGGTGGCCAAGGTCATGCCGGCAGCCAACCAGGGCCGGTTCACCGCCAGGTCACCGGGGTGGCGCCGGTGTGCTCCCGTGGTCGATGACGTGCTCCCGGGCCTGCGCGTACCGGGCCCGAATCGCCGGCACCGGGTCTGCCTCGTAGGTCCGCGGCGCGGCCACGGTCCAGATCGGCGGCTGTGCCCCGCCCAGGGCGGTCCAGGCCGCCTGGCGGGCAGCACCGTCGGCGACGTACTCGCCCGGGGGCGGCACGACCACCGGAACACCGAAGATCTGCGGAGCAACCCGTCGAACCGCGGTGGAGCGGGCGCCACCACCAACCAGAATCACCCGCTGAACGGCGACGCCCTGCGCGACGAGGGCGTCCAGGCCGTCGGCGAGCGCGCAGAGCATTCCTTCGACGGCCGCCCGGGCAAGGTGCGCCGGGGTGGCGGTACGCAGCGTCAACCCGTGCACCGCGCCGTTGGCGTCCGGCCGGTTCGGGGTCCGCTCCCCCGCCAGGTAGGGCACCAGGACCAGGCCATCCGCCCCGGGAGGCGCGGACAAGGCCAGGTCGGCCAGCTCCGCGAGGCCGACCCCGAGTAGCGCGGCGGCGGCGTCGAGCACCCGGGCCGCGTTGAGCGTGCAGACCAGCGGCAGGTATCGGCCGGTGACATCGGCAAAGCCGGCGACGATACCCGTCGGGTCCGCCGTCGGCTGCTCCGCTACACCGCACACGGTTCCGGAGGTGCCGATCGAGACGACCACGTCGCCCGGGCCCGCGCCGACTCCGAACGCGGCGGCGGCGTTGTCCCCCGCCCCCGGACCGAGCGAGACCTCCGGCAGCTCCGGGCCGCCCGCGAGCACGGCCGGGTCGAGTCGGCCGGCCGACTCCACCGGACCGAGCACCCGGGGCACGGTCACCATCCGGCCGAACGCCTGCTCGAGCAGGTCCCGGCGGTACGTTGCACTGGCCGGGGACCAGTAACCGGTGCCGCTGGCGTCGCTGCGGTCGGTGCTCAGCGCCGCCAGGCCAGGGGCCCCGGCGAGCCGCCAGGTAAGCCAGTCGTGCGGCAGGCAGACCGCGGCCACCCGGGCGGCGTTGCCCGGCTCGTGCCGGGCCAGCCAACGCAGCTTGCTGACGGTGAGGCTGGCGACCGGCACAACGCCCACGGCGTCCGCCCAGAACCGCTGCCCGGTCTCGCCCTCACCTGCCTCGGCGACCAGATCGGCGGCGGCGCCGGCGGAGCGGGTGTCGTTCCAGAGCAACGCCGGACGGACCACCGCCCCGGTCTCGTCAAGGCAGACCATGCCGTGCTGCTGACCGGCGACGGAGATCGCCCCGACGTCGGCGAGCCCGCCGGCGGCCGACACCGCCTCACCCAACGCCGACCACCAGGCCGCCGGATCGACCTCGGTACCGTCCGGGTGCGGCGCTCGACCCTGGCGAACCAGGACGCCGCTCTCCGCGTCCCGGATGACGAGCTTGCAGGACTGGGTCGAAGAGTCGACTCCGGCAACGAGCGGCATCCCGGCTCGCCTTCAGCGCGCACCGAGCAGATGCTCGACGGCGAGTTGGTTGAGCCGAACGAAGTGGTAGCCGCGAGCGCCGGCAGCGGTCACGTCGTACTCCTCGAAGGCAGTGCGATCGGCGCGGAGACCGGCGTGGGTCTCGCCGGGGGCGAGGGTTGGCGTTGCCAGCTCACCCACCCGGCTCGTGGCCAGCGCCGCGGTGACCTCCGGATCGGCCCGGAACACCGCGGCCCGCTCCTTGAGGAGCAGGTAGGTGCGCATGTTTGCCTCGGCCGAGGCCCACACCCCGGTCCGGTCCTCGGTACGAGACGGTTTGTAGTCGAAGTGCCGGGGACCGTCATACGCCGGCCCGCCGCCTGGACCACCGTTCTCGAGTAGGTCGACCAGTGCGAAGGCGTTAAGCAGGTCACCATGGCCGAAGACCAGGTCCTGGTCGTACTTGACCCCACGCTGGCCGTTGAGGTCGAGGTGAAACAGCTTGCCCTGCCAGAGCGCCTGAGCAATGCCGTGGGCGACGTTGAGCCCGGCCATCTGCTCATGGCCGACCTCCGGGTTGAGACCGACCAGCTCCGGGCGGGCCAGGGTGGCGATGAAGGCGAGCGCGTGCCCGACGGTGGGCAGCAGAATGTCGCCGCGCGGCTCGTTGGGCTTGGGCTCGATCGCGAACCGCAGCTCGTATCCCTGCGCCACGACGTACTGGCAGAGCAGGTCAACCGCCTCGCGGTAGCGGTCCAGGGCGGCGCGGACATCCTTGGCGACGTCGTACTCGGCACCCTCCCGACCACCCCACAGGACGAAGGTGCGCGCGCCCAGCTGGGCGGCGAGGTCCACGGCACGCAGCGCCTTGCGGAGCGCGTACCGCCGGACGTCCCGGTCGTTGCTGGTGAAGCCGCCGTCCTTGAACACGGGATGGGTGAAGAGGTTGGTGGTGACCATCGGGACCACCAGGCCGGTCTCGTCGAGGGCCCGACGGAACCGGGTGAGGTGGGCATCGCGGACGGCAGCGTCCGCCTCGAAGGGGATCAGATCATCATCGTGAAAGGTGATGCCGTACGCCCCCAGGTCGGCAAGGCGGTGCACCGCCTCGACCGCGTCCAGCGGCGGTCGGGTGGCGTCGCCGAACGGGTCCCGGGCCTGCCAGCCCACCGTCCAGAGGCCGAAGGAGAACTTGTCAGCAGGGGTGGGACGGGGCGCCATCGCCAGCCTCCGGGGTGTCGTCCGCCATGTTCTGTGGTTGGTTTACCAGACGAAGCCGAAACGCCCACTGCGGACACCACCAAAGCCGCGAGGGCACGGGCCGCCGCAGAGTCCTAGTACGCGCCGCGGCGGTTCAACACCGCGCCGAAGGTCTTCCACAAGATGGTCAGATCGGCAGCGAGGGACCAGTTCTCCACATAGTAGAGGTCGAGCCGGACACCATCCTCCCAGCTCAGGTCGGACCGGCCACTGATCTGCCAAAGGCCGGTCATGCCGGGCTTGACCAGCAGCCGTCGGGCGACATCGCCGTCATACCGGGCGACCTCCGAGGGCAGCGGCGGACGGGGGCCGACCAGGCTCATCTGCCCGAGTAGGACGTTGACAAGCTGTGGCAGCTCGTCCAACGACCACTTGCGCAGCAGTCGACCGACCCGGGTCACCCGAGGATCGTCACGCAGTTTGAACAGCAGGCCGTCGGTTTCGTTGCGCGCCGCCAACTCCGCCAACAGGGCATCGGCGTTGACCACCATCGTGCGGAACTTCCACACCCCGAACTCCTGGCCTCCCCGCCCGACCCGGGTCTGCCGGAACAACACCGGCCCCCGGCTGTCCGCCAGCACGGTCAGCGCGATCACGACCAGTAGCGGCAGCAGCAGGGTCAGTGCGAGGAGCGCGGACGCCCGGTCAACCAGTCCTTTCACCAGTTTCCGGATGCCCCGGAACTCCGGGGCCTCGACGTGGATCAGCGGCAGCCCGGCCACTGGACGGGTGTGGATCCGGGGTCCCGCGACATCGGTCAGTGCCGGGGCGACCACCAGATCAAGCCCGGTGTTCTCCAACTGCCAGCCGAGCCGACGCAGTCGGGTGGCGGTCAGTTCTCCGGAGGCGGTCACCGCCACCGTGTCGGCGCCGATGGCGGTGGCAGCCGCGGGGATCCCCCTGAACGAACCCACCACGGGTACGTCGCCCAACTGCTGTGGAACCGGAGCGAGCAACGCATCCGGGATGCACGCCCCGACTACCTGGTAGCCCGCGTACGGCTCACGCCGCAGGGTGTCCACCAACTCCAGGACGTGCGCGGTGTCGCCGACCACGAGCACCTTTCGGGACCAACCACGACCCCGTGAGCGGAACCGGTGCAATCTCTTGCGGGCAGCGAAGCGGGCCACCTCGAGCCCGATAACGCCGACGATGAAGGAGGTAGTGAGCAAGCCCCGGGGCACGCCGACATCGAGGACCCAGCCAGCGATCACGACCCCACCGGCAAGGCGCAGGCTGGCCACACTCACCCGCCGATACTCGTCGGCGCCGTAGCCGATGACCCGATCGTCGTAGCAGCGAAACGCCTTGAGCGAGACCAGCCACGCCAGCACCAGGCCGGGCGCGACCACGACGTAGGGGAGCGCGGCACCGCCGGGGGGCCCGATGCCGAAGTGCGCGAGGTACCCGACGAGAACGGCGAGACTCAGCACCGCGGTGTCGAGCACCACCAAGGCCCGGAGGTAGGACCGCACGACAGCACGCGCCCTCGGCGGGGACACCCCGCCCACCGTCAACCGGCTGGGAGTCAACAGCGTCGCCGAGTTCACCGGCCCTCCCCACCTCGCATCGCCCCGGTGGTCCTGGCCGGGGAACGGCCCGGTGGTCCGAGCCGAGGATGGCCTGGTTCCCGCCGGAACAACGACATCCTGCCCTGAGCATTGTGGGCACCGTTTCTTTCCGACGTATTGCCGTCACTTTGCGCGGGCACTGCCCTGGCCGTTTCAGGCCCACCGCATCGATCTCGACTTCGACGGCGACCTCGAGGCTGAGCCTCGGGTCAGGCATCCGGCTCGCGCAGTGCGATGGCCTTCAGGAAGATGTCACCAATCTTGGTCGGGTCCTCGGTGATGAAGGAGCCACCACCGGTAACCTCCGTGATCGACTCCAGCTCTGCCTTGCTGACGTCCGCGCCGATCCCGATCAGAACGACCTGCACCGGCCGCTCCGGGTCCTTGATCCGTTCCAGTTCGGCGATCAGCTGCTGCTGGCTGATGCCGTTGTCATCGTCATTCTTGCCGTCGGTGAAGAGCACGATCGAATTGACCTGGCCCTCGTCCCAGTCCTCCTGGACTGCCTCGTACGCGGCGAGCACCGTGTCGAACAGACCAGTGTCACCCCGGGTCGGCTGAATCTGGGCCAACGCCTGCTCAAGCTCGCTCCGCTGACTACTCAGCGGGCCGATCTCGACCAGCCGCCGGTAGTCCCGCCCGCTGCCCAGGTTGGTCGAGAACTCCCAGAGCCCGATCTGCCAGCTGTCATCGAAGAGGTGGAGCCCCCGCCCCGCGGCATCCAGGGTGACCTGCTGGCGGCTCACACCGTTGGCGCTCGCCACGGGTTCCCGCATCGAGCCAGAGACATCGATGACACAGAGCATCCGGCCGGACTGGGTGGCGATCGACCAGCTGGAGACCGCTCGCTCGACCGCCAGTGGGTCCAGGTCACCAGCGGCGTTGCCACCATCGGCCGCCGGGCTCGGCGCCCCTGCGGGCGCGCTGAAACCAGCACCCCAGGTACCGTCCGGCGCTCGTAGTGACGACAACGCCAACCGATCCTTGAAGCTGGCCGTGGTGAGCACGTCGAAAAGCATCTGGGCAGCCGACGCCTTGGCCGGCCCGATCCCCGGCAGCACCGCGTACGGGTAGTCCAACGGGTTCGCCGCTGGCTCCGGGTAGAGCGCGGCCAGCGGCACCGCCGGCTTCCGGGCGTTGTACGAGAGCAGATCCTCCTCAGACAACGCCGCCGCGCCGAGACTCCGGGCCAGCGTGGTGGAGTCTGCGGCGGTGGGGAACTTCGAGAGCAGTTCCTGGCGCAGATTCGCGCTGCTGGTGGACAAGGCCCGCAACGCGCCGACGGTTGCCGCCTGGCCGTCCTGCCCGGCCGCCGCGGCGGCGCTCAGCGCGAGTAGCCCGGAGAGACCGGCGGCATCTCGGGTCGGGTTCACGGTGCCGGCCTTGAGCGGCTTAGCGCTGTTAACCTGGCCGACCAGCGCGGACCAGGTGAGTTCCTGCGCCGGCCAGCCGAGCTGGGAGGCGATCGGCTCGGGCACCCCCAGGACCACCGGGCTGCGGGCGATTGACGCTCCGTTACCCGGATCGAATGCGGTCGCACCGCCGCTCCGAAGCCGTAGCAGCCACGCCGACGAGTCGGGCACCCAGACATCCGGGCTGACCGCGGCGCCGTTGACCTGCCCCACCCCGGCCAGGATGGCACCGTGTTTGGCCGCGACGGTGGCGGCTATCTCGACCGGCTCGGCAGCCGTCACGCTTACCTCAACGCAGCTGCCATCCACCACCGCGCCCTCGTTCGCCCACTCGGTCGCCGCGGCGTCGACTGCCGGTGCCAGCTCAGTCGCGACCGCGACCGCGAGCTCAACCTGGCCGGAGCACCCCGGCGAGGCTAGCTGCCGGTAGCCGAAGTATCCACCAGCAGCAATGACCAGTACCCCGACAGCTGCGGCGACACCGGCGGTGCGGATGTTCGTTCGGGTGCGATGGCGGCCTGGAGACACGGGACCATCTTCCGGACGCTGCCCGGCAACTGCTACATCCGTTCGGACTTAGTTACGCAGAAGCAACCACCGACGCTATTTGACTACGCTACGTGAGCGCGAAAACCCGATACGCTCCGATCTCCTGTCCAGGGCAGGACACAGGTGGGACTCGGAACACCTACCGGCTCATCGACCGGCGCCGGCACGCCGGTCGTCGGGTCGACCCGGAACACGCTAATCAGGTCGGCCCGCTCGTCCGCGACATACAGGTTGGCACCGACCCGCGCGAAGTGCCGGGGCCACTCCCCACCGGAGTCAACCTCGGCGACCAGCACCGGCAACTCGCCGTCGAGCGCGAAGACGGCGATCGTGCCGACACCCCGGTTCGCGACATAGAGGAACCTCCCCTCCGGCCCGACCGCGACCTCCGAAGGCTGCACCTGCCCCGGGCGCCCGCTGGCCGAAACCCGGCCGCTCAAACGCAGGGAAGCCGCCGTGGTGATCTCATAGGCCAGAACCGAGCCATCCAACTCCCCGACCAGCCAGCAACGCCGCCCGTCTGGGTGACGGGCAAGATGCCGTGGCCCGACACCAGCGGCGGTGCGCACTCGTGGAGCCCGCGGCACCAACCGCCCCGTCGCGGCATCGAGCTCGTACCGGTAGACCGAGTCGGTGCCGAGGTCGACCACGAGCAGTGGGCCCCCGTTTCGGCCCGGCGCGACCATGTGGGCGTGCGCCCGCTCCTGCCGCTGCGGGTCCGCGCCATGGCCCTCGTGTCGGACCAGGTCGGTGCGCTCCCCGGGCACCCCCTGCCCGTCAAGCGGGAACACCGTCACGCTCCCATCGCCGTAGTTGGCCGCGAGGAGGTGCCGGCCATCGTCGGAGACCGCGAGATGGCATGGATCGGCGCCACCGGTGGGCCGGCTGCCCAACGTGGTGAGATCCCCGTCCGCGGCGATCCGGAACGCGCTGACACCGCCGTCGGTCACCTCGTTGACCGCGTACAGGACTGGCAGGTCCGGATGCCGGGCGAGGAACGACGGCGCCGGGGTGACCGCGACCGTGCCGAGCGGCGTGAGCGCACCCGACTCCGGCTCCCGCCGGGCAACGACGATCCCCTCGCCGCGCCCCCCGGCACCAGCCGTGTAGCAACCGAGATGGATGAACTCACCCTGCACCGCCACCGGACCGCCCTCCGCGCCGACTCCTCCCCGATCCAACCAGAGGTTCACACCGGCCACGACGCATCACGCCGGAAGGCCGCGGAGGGACCCGAGTCCGGAGCCAGCTCCCGCGCGCTGGCCGGTAGCTCACCGTGGCGGTGAGGCGGGGGTCCGTTCGGCGGGCACCAGGGTCAGACCGGCACCGGCTCCCCATGTTGCCGGGCCACATGTTCGACGAGCGCGATCAACACCTGTTTGCCGGACTGCCGTTCCCGGGCGTCACAGAGCAGCATCGGCACGTCGGGGTCCAGGTCCAACGCCTCGCGTACGGTCTCCAGGCCGAACCGGCGTGCTCCGTCGAAACAGTTGACACCGACCACGAACGGAATACCCCGCTGTTCGAAGTAACCAATGGACGGGAAGCAGTCCGCCAGTCGACGGGTGTCGGCGAGTACCACCGCGCCCAGCGCCCCGAAGGCCAACTCGTCCCAGAGGAACCAGAATCGATCCTGTCCCGGAGCACCGAAGAGGTAGACCAGAAGATCTTCATTGATGGTGATTCGACCAAAATCCATCGCCACGGTGGTGGTGGACTTCGCCTCCACCCCAGAGAGATCGTCGGTGCCGATCCCGGCATCGGTCAGCATCTCCTCGGTCTGGAGCGGGCGAACCTCACTCAACGCGCTCACCAGTGTCGTCTTCCCCGCGCCAAAGCCCCCGGCGATGAGGATCTTGAGCGCGATCGGGATGTGGGCACCGGTTCTTGGGAGTTCAGAGCGCACGGAGTCCACTGACCACCGCCTTGAGGATGTCGTTGTTGGGCAGGTACGGGCCGGCCGAGGGCTGGTGGACCGTCACCAGACCCCGGTCCACCAGATCGCCGAGCAGCACTCGGACGACGCCGACCGCCAGGTCGAGGCCGGTCGCCAGCTCGGCCACCGGGACCGGCCGGGCCGCCAGCGCAACCAGCTGCCGGTGCTCGGGGTGCAGGTCGAGATGCACGGCGGGCTGAGCGTCCCGGTCGGCGAGGACGTACGCGACCAGGTCGAAACCACTGGCAGCCCGCACGCGCCCTCCGGTCACGGTGTAGGGGCGCACCACCGGACCTGCGTCGTCGTCCAGCCACTCATCCGACATCCCGGACTCAGCCCACATCGCTTGCGCCCGCCGTTGGCCGGGCCGGGATGCTCATCGTCTCCCCCACCCGAGTCACCAGCATCGCCATCTCGTACGCCACCAGCCCAATGTCGGCGTCCGCGTCGCTAACCACCGCGAGGCAGGCGCCCCGCCCGGCCGTGGTCACGAACAGGAAGGCCGATTCCATCTCGACGACAGTCTGCCGGACGGGACCACCAGTCACATGCCGGCTCGTGCCCCGAGCCAGGCTGGAGAGGCCAGAGGCGAGGGCACACAGGTGCTCCGCGTCGTCCCGTTCCTGCCCGGCGGACGCCCCCAGCAGCAGACCGTCGGCGGAGAGTACCACCGCCTGCCGCGCGGGCGGCACCCGCTCCACCAGCTCGTCGAGCAACCAGTCGAGATCAACATTCTGCCTGGTAGATTGCAGCATCACGCGTCCCTCTCAGTCGCGGTCGGGATTTCGAGTCCGTCCGACGCGTCGATCGGCCGAGCGCCCGGCCCGGCCTCGGACATTGATACTCGGGCGGCAGCGACCCGACGTCCCCTCGCCGTGCCGGCTTGTAGCGCCGCCATAATCCGGCGGGCTTCCTCCGGTGAGCGGGGGGTCGGATCCGCCGACGGTGACTGCCGACCGCCCACGGCTGGCTGCCGCACCGTCGGCCCATCCACAGCCGGCCTCAACCGCCTGCCCTCAGCGGTCGCCCCGCCTGGCCCGCTCGGGGAGCGAGACACCCCATCGGTGCCGGCTCCCGCGGCACCCGCCGGTTCCGGCCTGCCCAGTCGTTCCTGCCCCGGCCCCCCGGTGGCACCACCTGGCGGCACCGCCGTGCCCACCCGGCTCCGCGGTATCGCGGCCGGACGACGGCGGACCCGCCGCGGCAGCCCGTCGATCTCGCCGGCCACCTCGACGGGCGCTGGGCCGACATCGGTCCCGGCCGACTCGCCGACAGTCGGGACCGACGTGCTGTTGGCGAGCGCCAACGGCTCCGACCCGGTGGGCAACCGACCAGGCATCTCCCGCCGAACTGCGCGAGAACCAGAACGCTCTCGCTCGCCGGGGGCCATGCCCGAGGGCAGCGGCTCCTCAGCGACCAGTTCGTCCGGGACGAGAACTACCGCGGTCAGGCCAGCCGACTCGGACCGACGCAGCCGGACCCGCACCCCGTGCCGGGCGGCCAGCCGGGCCACCACGAAGAGCCCGAGCCGGTCCGTCCGGGTTGGGTCGAACTCTGGCGACGAGGCCAACAACGAGTTGGCGTCCGTCAGCGCCTCGGTGCTCATGCCGAGGCCCTGGTCGGTGATCTCGAAGAGGTATCCGTCGACCCTGCGCGCCCCGACGACCTGGACCCGGGTCCCCGGCGGCGAGAACCTGGTGGCGTTCTCGATCAGCTCGGCAAGCAGGTGGATCAGGTCACCCACGGTCCGGCCGACAAGGCCTGCCGACTGCACCCCGCCGATGTCAACCCGCTTGTACGCCTCAACCTCGGACAGCGCCCCCCGAATCAGGTCAACCATCGCTACCGGATTGCGCCAGCCCCGGCTCGGAGCCGAACCAGCCAGGATCACCAGGTCCTCCGCGTGTCGCCGCAGCCGGGTGGCGAGGTGGTCGACCTGGAAGAGATCAGCCAGCTCGTCCGGGTTCTCGGTGCGCCGCTCCATCCGGTCGAGCAGGGCGAGCTGGCGATGCACGAGCCCCTGGCTGCGTCGGGCGATGTTGAGAAAGACCTCGTTCAGGCCACGGCGTAGGTTTACCTCGCCCTCAGCAGACCGAATGGCGGTCCGCCGCACCGCGGTGAAGGCGCGCCCCACCTGGCCGATCTCGTCCGTACCGAAGTCGACCGACGGCGCCTCTCGTTCCACGTCCACCGTCTCACCGTGGCGCATCCGCGCCACCAGTTCGGGCAGCTGACGTTCCGCCCGTTCGAGTACGGTGTGCAGCCGGCCCAACCGGCTCGCGAGGGAACGGCCGACCCGAATCGCCACCACCAGGGAGACCACGACCGCGATGAGGCCTAGCAGCCCGGCGGACGCGAGCAGCAGGAAGACGCGTACGGCCATGGGTATCGACCGATCGGCCAAGCCGTCGGCCTGGTCCAACTCGTAGTCACGCATCGCCTGCTGGACCGCGTCGTAGTCGGCCTGCCAGTTCGCAGCCGCTATCGGCGGCTGATCGGTGGTGTTCTCGATCAGGAGATCCTGCATCTGACCCAGTCGGCGGAACTCCGCCTGCTCGGTCAACTGCTGATACACGCTACGTTCCGCCGCCGGCAGGTCCGCTACCGCCGACTCGGCAAGGAACCGCTGGTTGACGATCGTCTGCACGAGTCGCCGGTGCTCGCCCTCGGCGAAGCTGCCCGAGACGAACACCCCGGCCAGCACGGCATCGGCCTGACCGAGCAGTTCGCGGGAGTGGCCGAGCGCGGTAACCGCCAACGCCTCCCGGTGTAGCTCGGGGTCAGGCAGCGCTGACAGCGCCGCGAAGGCCTGGAAGGCCGACGAGACCATTCCGCTGTAAAGATCAACGACGCCGGACCGGTCCACCCCTCCCCGGTCAATCTGACCACGCCCGGCCGGCAACGCATCCAGCGCGACGAGGAGCCGGTCCAACCGAACATCCAGCAGGTCGCTGGTGGCGTCCCGAAGGTCGTCGCCGGCAGCCCGACGACGCAGTTCGGCGATCGCCTCATCGGTCTGCCGCCGCTGGCTATCGAGGTCGACCTGGGCAGACTCGGCAGCCAGGTACACGACCGAGAGGCGACGCTCGCGTTGCAGCTCGGCGACGACCGCCTCGCCGGGCCGCCCGAACTCGTTGAGGAGGGTGCGGGCGGCGAGCAGGCTCTGTGCGGGCCCATAGGTGAGGGTGGTGGCGAAGATCCAAAGTGTGAGAAGCGCGGTCACCGGCGCCACGACCAGTGCGGTCAGCTTGGCGCGGATCGGCCAGTCGCGGGTGTTCAATCAGGACCTCGCCGGTGGGGGCTGCGGGGGACGCCGGCACATGCCGAGCAGCACCCGCCGGAGCGCGCCCCACAGTGCCGGGACGGCATCGACGGTCGCCTTGGGCAGGATACGGAATCTAGCCCAGTTGCACTACCGCCCGTCTAAGCCATGGACACATCGGGCAGGCACGGTCAGCCCGAGCGGCGCGGCGGCCACACGCTCGCTCCGCCCCCAGCAGGAACGCGCGGCCAACACAGACCGCGCGGAAGGCTGCCCGCTACGCTTCAACCTCCTCGCACCATCCGTCCACTATCAATCTGGTACGGCATCATAAGCCGGGAAACCACCGTATAGGCGATTCTCCTACGACACCGAAAAGTATGCCGGACCGGGATTGATGGGCTGCATCAGGTGGGAATACCCACGGCAGCGGAGGAGCCAGGTTGAGGAGACGAGAATGCGCCAGGACGAGCAGCAGGCCGACACTGAGCATCCGGAGGGCGTACCGTCCGCAGCCGTACCAGTGCGGCCGAAGGATGGTCGACCGACGACCGACGACGAAAGCGACCAGCGCGCCGCCGCCGCTGCGGAGGGCGACGGCCGGCCCGAATTCCACCGACCCGGTCCGGTCCCGAGCGCCCTCGGTGCGCCCTCAGTAGGCGGGGCAGTCGCCGCGTCCGCACTGGCCGGCGGGGCGCAGGAGGAACCGGACGCACGCGCCGAGTCAACCGCCCGGCCCGGCGACGGCGCCGTTGGCGTTGCGCGAGAAGGCTGGCGGGCGGACCCGACGGCCGAGTTCCACGGTGGCCCGGGGTGGGTGCGGCGGCAGGCCGATCGGGCTTCGGTAACTGCCGAGCCTCCCGCCGCTGAGAGCCACCTCGAGCAGTGGGAGGACGACATGACCCCGCCCGCTGGCTCCGCTGTCGAGCAACGACCCGATGCGGGTGGCATGGCACCCGACGCACGGGGTACGCGGGAAGGTAGCGCAGGTACGGACGGGAGGCGACACCATGACTGATCGTGACCGGTACCGACCGTTGGAAGAGAGCGCTGAGGCAGCCGCAGCGGTCGAGGACGACGCTGGCGTCCCCCAGCTGATGACCGGCGGGGGTGGCGACCGGCACACCCCCACCTTCGCCACCGCTGGGGAGCAGGCTGACGGCGGTACGTCGACCGAGGACCTCATTGGCGACCCGTACGCCGCCGGTACCGGCGTGACCGATACTGGCACCGGGGCCGGTGGGGACACCATCCGCACCGGAGCCGAGCAGCCGTGGGAGCCGGAGGATCTGGTGGCGGCACGCGGTCAGGATCTGACGCCGGAGAATGTTGAGCGGGCCCGCCGGGACCTGGTCGAGAAGGGCCGGGCCGCGATCGAACGTACGGTCCCCTGACCTCGGAGCTGCCGGGGCCCGGACCCGATCGAGCGGATCGGGTCCGGGACTCGGGGAACCTGCCACCCGAGCGCCTCACCTACCCCGGCGGCTGGGTTCCACAATCAGGACAGCGGCGGGTAGGCGTTCTGCATGAGCTGCTGGAACTGCGCCGGGAACCAGGCACCGGAGATCGGCGCGTCAGGCAGGGCACCGCTGGGGTTGAAGCCGTTACGGGCGTTGCCCTCGTACGTCGGGTCGCACATCCGGTCAAAGCCCTTGCCGTCGTTGTTCGGGATCTCCTCGCTGGAGCCGTCCGACTCGCCCGGCGGCTTTACCCAGACATAGGCGTCGATACCGGGCTCCGGCGCGGCCTGCGGCCGCTCACCCAGGCCCGCACCAGACTGGTTGCACCAGTTCCCGGCGTGGATTCGTCGGTCGACCCGACCACCGTCGACATAGCTGTCCACATCGGTCGTCGGCCCAGGGGCGGTTGGTCGAGCACTGCCACCCCAACCGTTGCGGGAAGTATCGATCAACATTCCCACACCCGAGTCGAATCCCTTGGCAACTAGTTCGTCGCGGAAGTCCTGCGCAAACGACAACTCGTCGACGTACTGGTTCCAGTCCACCCACGTGGACTGACGGATCGTCTGGCCGTTGACCGTGTCGGTGATCTGGAAGTAGGGCTCGCGCAATGCCGAGTAGTTGGCGGTGTTGACGATGAAGCCATGCACGTCGTCGAGCGTGCTGCCGGACGCTGTGGCAGCATCCTTCAGGAGCAGGGCGACCGGGCTGAAGTTGGTGTCCCAGCCGATCCAGCCGTGGTGGGCAGCGTCCACGTAGTTGTAGACGTTGCTGATCGCGCCCAACGTGGCCAGCGCGTAGCCGATGCCGTTGACATAGGCGCCGTTCTGCTTGACAAGCTCACAGGTCGGGGTAGCGCCCGGATTGCTGCCGGTGTTGGCGTGCAGGTTCGGCAACGAGTCGATCTCGATGATGTTGATGATCCGGAGATCCTGGTATGCCGCGTCACTCTGGATCGCCGCTATCGGGTCGATGAACTCGGCCTTGTAGCGGGGCAACTCGTCCGGTGCCAGTTCACCGTTCGAGGCGAGCGCAGCGCAGTCCCGACCGGGTAGGTTGTAGATCACGAACTGGATGTAGTCCGCCCCCTGACTCAGCGCCTCATCCAGGTGATCTCGTATGCCCATCGGGCCATTGGACTGGCTGTCATCGGTACCCTCAATGGCCGCAATCCGGTCGATCCAGACGGCCGTCGACGTGTTCGACACCCGGTTGCCACCGGACACTGACTCGGCCTTGGCCTTCCACTCCGGATTCACGTAGCCCACCGCGTTCAGGTACGGGTTGTCCACTCGGCCTCCGGGAGGCGCGGTGGTGGGAGGTGGAGTGGTGGGAGGTGGGGTCGTCGGCGGTGCCGTGGTGGGCGGCGTAGTTGTCGGCGGTGCCGTAGTGGGGCCACCACCGCCGTTGCAGGCCACCTCGTTGAGCGTGAACGACGTCGGTTTGGGGTTGCTGCCACTCCACAAACCGTTGAAGCCGATCTCGATGGTGGCGCCACTGGGCACCAAACCGTTGTACGACTCGTTCTGCACGGCAACGTTCTGCCCGGACTGGCTGTACCGAGCCGACCAGCCGTGCACCACCTGCTGGCTACTGTTCGGGAAGGTGAAGCGAAGCGTCCAGCCATCCAGCGCCTCCCCGGTGTTCTTGATACTGAGGGAAGCGGTGAAACCGCCGGGCCAGTCATTGGTGGTGTACGACACCTCACACTGGGTCGCAGCGTGGGCCATGGTGACCGGCAGGGTCACCAACCCGCCTACGACCAGGACGCCCGCGCCGGTCAGCGCGAGGGCCGGGCGCGGGACGGAGAGTCTTCTCCACACGTTCATGCCACAGATCTCCTTGGGCGAGAGTCCGATCCGCGGACGGCCCCGGCCGAGTGACCCGGTCGATGCGGACATGGGCAACCCGCCGATGTCAGCGGATGCTTCCGGGCCGTCCTGGACGGGGTGGTGGTATTCGCGGACCTCCGACACAGGTCGGTGAGACCGGCGGGATGATCGCCCGGGCGAACCGGTTGCCCTCGATATCCCTACCTGCGTGGTGTGGCTCCCCACGTACGTTTGATTCTTCCATGGGAGCGCTTCCATCGCAATCCTTCAACGAAAGCAACACCTGAGTGAATCCTCGATCACCGGACCCCGAGCAGCAACAAGGGCACTGCACTACACGAATAGCCACACACCGGCCATCAAGACTGGAAGCCGCTAACCCTTACATAGCCCCTAAAGCGGGAAAGACGAAAATTCCCCTTCATAGGTTGTGAAACGGACTAACGTCTGCCCTAGCTCGGTTGTCACCGAGTTCAGGACAACAGGGGATGGAGTGACGCACGTTATGGCAAAGAAGCTGCTCGGGAAGGTCGTGGCAGGTGCGGCCCTCGGTGGCGCCTCCCTGCTCGTGTGCGCGCCGGGAATCGCGGTCGCAGACGATCACCACCGTGAGGACGGCGGGAAGGTCAAAGCCAAGCCACACGCGGTCGAGGCCGGCCACGAGGTCAAGCTGCTCCAGGTCTGCCCGAAGCCGCAGGAGCACGCCTACATCTGGTCGAAGGTGACCGGCAAGGTCAAGCTCAAGCCAGCGCACGACCGGCGGGACGGCAAGGACGACCGGGACAGGGGCGGTCGCGACCATAAGGACGACTACGGCTACCACGGCGACCGCGACTACGGCTACCACGGCGACCGCGACCACAGCGGCCACGACTACGGCTACCACAGCGACCGCGACCACAGCGGCCACGACTACGGCTACCACAGCGACCGCGACCACAGCGGCCACGACTACGGCTACCACAGCGACCGCGACCACAGCGGCCACGACTACGGCTACCACAGCGACCGCGACCACAGCGGCCACGACTACGGCTACCACAGCGACCGCGACCACAGCGGCCACGACTACGGCTACCACAGCGACCGCGACCACAGCGGCCACGACTACGGCTACCACAGCGACCGCGACCACAGCGGCCACGACTACGGCTACCACAGCGACCGCGACCACAGCGGCCACGACTACGGCTACCACAGCGACCGCGACCACAGCGGCCACGACTACGGCTACCACAGCGACCGCGACCACAGCGGCCACGACTACGGCTACCACAGCGACCGCGACCACAGCGGCCACGACTACGGCTACCACAGCGACCGCGACCACAGCGGCCACGACTACGGCTACCACAGCGACCGCGACCACAGCGGCCACGACTACGGCTACCACAGCGACCGCGACCACAGCGGCCACGACTACAAAGGCGACTGGGGCTCCGAAGGCCACAGCGACCGCGACCACAGCGGCCACGACTACAAGGGCCACGACTACAAAGGCGACTGGGGCTCCGAAGGCCACAGCGACCGCGACCACAGCGGCCACGACTACAAAGGCCACGACTACAAGGGCGACTGGGGCTCCGAAGGCCACGGCGACCACAGCGGCCACGACTCCGACAGCCGCGACCACGATCGCAGCGACTGGCACGGCAACTCGGGGGAAGGCCAGACACTTGACCGCCCGACGTCCTCCGGGCCTGACCGCGGGGGTCAGGGGGCTGCCGACCACGAGGACCGAAACGGTTCCGAGCACGGCCAGGAAGCGGAGGGTGGCCGCAGCGACTGGCACGGCGACGACAAGTCCGACGACCGTAGCGACGACCGGCACGGCGACGACCGCGGCGGCTGGCACGGCGACGACCGGCACGGCGACGACCGCGGCGGCTGGCACGGCAACGACCGACACGGCGACGACCGCGGCGGCTGGCACGGCGACGACCGACACGGCGACGACCGCGGCGGCTGGCACGGCAACGACCGACACGGCGACGACCGCGGCGGCTGGCACGGCGACGACCGACACGGCGACGACCGCGGCGGCTGGCACGGCGACGACCGACACGGCGACGACCGGCACGGCGACGACGGCTGGGAGCACAAGCGGGACTACGTCTACTACGGCGAGGCCAAGGTGGACAAGCACGCCAAGCCGGGCACCTACAAGCTCAAGGGCTCGTGCGGCGAGGGCGAACTCGTCGTGCTGCCGCGGGGCGGGGTCGACGGTGGTGACGGCGGCATGAGCGCCGAGGCCAACCGGGGCCTGGCTGCTGGTGGGGCTGGCCTGCTCGGCGCGGCCGCCCTGGGCGGTCTGGTGCTGCTGCGTCGTCGAACCGATGGTTCCCTGGTCTGAGATGACGACGAACCGGGCCGGTGGCCGTCACGGACTCCCGTGGCGCGCCGCCGGCTCCGTCGTCGTCGTCCTGCTCGCCCTGGCCGGTTTCGGCCTGATCGGGGCATCGTTTACGGAGAGTCTCCCGGCCCGTCCCCCGCAGCCTCCCGCACTGGCCGATTCTCCGGTCGGGGCAGCGGCCCCCACCAGCCCGGACGTTGCGCAGCCTGCCCCCTCCGGCTTCGCCCGCTCCGCTCCCAGCCACATCGTCATCCCCAGAATCGGCGTCAATGCATCGATCATGAAGATCGGGACTAATACGGACGGAACAGTCGAGGTGCCCCCGCTCGATCAGGCACAGCTGGCCGGCTGGTACGAGCCGGGGGCAAGCCCCGGCGAAGTCGGTAACGCCGTGATTGTCGGACACGTCGACTCAGCGTCGATCGGCCCCGCTGTCTTCTTCTCCCTCGGCGAGCTGCGACCCGGCGACACGGTTGACGTGGTCCGGGAGGATGGTAAGCAGGTCGACTTCACCGTCGAGTCGGTGAAGTCCTATCCGAAGACCGACTTCCCGACCGAACTGGTCTACGGCCCCACTGACCAGATCGGACTACGGGTGGTGACCTGTGGGGGCGTCTTCGACGAGGCAGCCGGCAGCTACCCGGACAACATCGTCGTGTTCGCCACCCAGGCTCGATGACCAGGGATCAGGTGACCCGGCGGCCGGGGCCCGGCCACCGGGTCACCTCGCGGTTCAGGATGCCGCCGAGGTCCGTACCAGGGTTCGGATCTGACGCAGCAACACCGACAGGGCGGCCAGGTCGGCCCGGGACTCGTCGAACTCCCCCATCGCCCGCTGTGCACGGTGGATCGAGGTAGCGTTCGACTGCTCCCACTGCTGCACCCGCTCCACTGGTGGCAGGTTGCCCGGGGTGCCCCCCAACACCTCGGTGGTCAGTGCGGCGAGCGCGGCGTACAGGTCGTACCGCAGCGCCATCCGAGCCAGTGTCTGCCACCGGTCCTCTCGTGGCAGCAACGAGATCTTCGACAGTAGCGAATCCACCCGGAACCGGTCCGACAGGACGAAGTAGACCGACGCGACCTCGGACACGTCGCGCCCACTGCTCGCCGCGGTCTCGACGACATCGAGCAGGCCGAAGCTGTACATCAACCGGACCGTCTGCTGCGCCAGATCCCGCGGCAATCCCTTGGCGACCATCGACTCGATGTGCGCCGCGATCGCCTCCCGCTCGCTGCCGTAGAAGAGGTTCTCCATCTGCGGCAGGAGGTGGGCGACCCCGTCGCGCAGCCGCGCGATCTCCGCCGGCACGTCGATCGGAGAGCGACGGTTCGTCACCAGCCACCGCACCGCCCGGTCCAGCAGGCGCCGGAAGTCCAGGTAGACGTCGGTCTGCAGGTCAGGGGCGACTCGATTGTCCAGTTCCTCGACGGCGTTCCAGATCCTGCGCAGCCCGAACACCTCGCGGACCACCACGTACGCGCGGAGCACGTCGGCGGCGCTTGCCCCGGTCTCCTCGACCACCCGGTAGACGAACGAGATACCGCCCCGGTTGATCGTCTCGTTCACCAACTGGGTGGTAACGATGTCCCGACGCAGCCGGTGGCGGAACATCCGGTCGGCGAACCGCTCCCGCATCGGCGTGGGGAAGTAGTTGACCAGCAGCTCGGTTGTCCACTCCTCGTCGGCCAAGCCTTCCGCCAGGATCTCCTTCTCGAGCACGATCTTGACGTACGAGAGAAGCACCGCGAACTCCGGTGCCGTCATCCCGGACTCCATCCGGACCGCCAGTTCCTCGTCCGGTGGCAGCGCCTCCAACGCCCGGTCCAGGGCACCGGAACGCTCCAGGTCAACGATCATCCGCCGGTGCACCGGCAACAACGACGGTGCCTGCGCCTGCGCGTTGCTGATCGCCCGTGCCTGGTCGTAGTTGTCCCGCAGCACCAACTCGGCGACCTCGTCGGTCATCTCGGCGAGCAACTCGTCCCGCTCGCCAACGGTCAGCTCCCCGTCCGCAACCGCCGTGTTCAGCAGGATCTTGATGTTCACCTCGTGGTCCGAGCAGTCCACCCCGGCAGCGTTGTCGATGAAGTCGGTGTAGATCCGACCACCCGCCTCGGCGTACTCGATCCGGCCGAGCTGGGTGCAGCCCAGGTTGCCCCCCTCACCGACGACCCGGCAGCGCAAGTCCTTGCCGTCAACCCGGATCGCGTCGTTGGACTTGTCCCCCACCTCGACGTTGGTCTGAGTCGAGGCCTTGATGTAGGTGCCGATGCCGCCGTTCCAGAACAGGTCGACCGAGGCGGTGAGGATCGCCTTCATCAGCTCCTGCGGGCTCAGCTGCGACACGCCGTCCTCGATACCGAGCGCCGCCCGCACCTGGGGCGAGATCGGCACCGACTTCGCGGTACGGAGAAACACGCCGCCGCCCTCGGAGATCAACTCCGGGTTGTACTCATCCCACATCGACCGGGGCAGGTCAAACAGCCGCTTCCGCTCCGACCATGAGGTGGTGGCGTCCGGATTCGGGTCGAGGAAGATGTGCCGGTGGTCGAAGGCGGCCACCAGCCGGATGTGCCGCGACAGCAGCATCCCGTTGCCGAAGACGTCACCGGACATGTCGCCGACGCCGACCACCGTGAATTCCTGGGTCTGGGTGTCGTGCCCCAACTCGCGGAAGTGCCGCTTCACCGACTCCCAGGCGCCGCGGGCGGTGATCCCCATCTTCTTGTGGTCGTAGCCCGCCGATCCGCCGGAGGCGAACGCGTCGCCCAGCCAGAAGTTGTGGGCCGTGGAGATCTCGTTGGCGATGTCGGAGAAGGTGGCGGTGCCCTTGTCCGCCGCGACAACCATGTACGGGTCATCCCCGTCGTGGCGAACCACATCCGGCGGTGGCACGATCTCGCCGCTGACGATGTTGTCGGTGGCGTCCAGCAGCGCGGAGATGAATTCCTTGTAACAGGCCACCGCCTCGTCCCGGTCGCCCGGCTTCTGCTTGAGCACGAAGCCACCCTTGGCGCCGACCGGGACGATCACGGCGTTTTTCACCATCTGCGCCTTGACCAGGCCGAGTACCTCGGTACGGAAATCCTCCCGCCGATCGGACCAGCGCAACCCGCCCCGGGCCACCGGCCCGAACCGCAGGTGCACACCCTCGAACCGAGGCGAGTACACGAAAATCTCGAACCGGGGCCGCGGCGCCGGCAGGTCCGGAATCGCCTGCGGATCCAGCTTCAGGGCAACATACGGCTTCGGCCGCCCGTCAGCGCGCTTCTGGTAGAAGCTCGTTCGCAAGGTGGCCTGGATCAGCGTCAGGTACGACCGAAGAATCCGGTCCTGGTCGAGGCTGGCCACGTCGTCGAGCGCGGCACGCAGCTCAGCGACCAGCTCCTTGCTCTGCTGCTGACGCCCCTCGGCGCCCGTTGAGCCCGGCGCGAACCGGGCCTCGAAGAGCCGCACCAGCAGGGCCGCGATCCGCGGATACGCGATGAACGTCGACTCCATGTAGTCCTGGGAGAAGACCGTGCCCGCCTGACGCAGGTACTTGGCGTACGCCCGCAACACGACCACCTGCCGCCAGGTGAGGCCGGCGCGCAGGACCAGCGAGTTGAAGCCGTCGACCTCGGCCTCGCCCCGCCACGCCGCCGCGAAGGCGTTCTCCACGTGCGGGCGAACCTCGGCCAGCTCCTGGTGTCCCTCCGGCAACCGCAGGCCGAAGTCGTACAGCCAGATCCGACCGTCAATGCGCTCTACCTCGTACGGGTGCTCGTCAACCGCCTTCACCCCGAGCGAGTGCAACACCGGCAGCACCGCCGAGAGCATCATCGGCTCGCCATACCGGTACACCTTGAACCGGACGTCCATCGACTCGTCATCGCCGGTCACCCGACTCGTCGCGCGGGGCGCCAGCTGCTTACGGAACAGGTGCATCTCCAGCTGGCCGGGCTCCTCCAGCAGCTCCAGCTTCGCCAGGTCCTTCATCGCCTCGTACGGCGTGTGCCCATCCTTGTAGCCCTCCGGGAAGGCGTCGGCGTACCGGGAGAAGAGGTGCTTGGCCTGCTCGTCGCCGAGCTTGCGCTCCAGCACCAGCCGGTAGTCGTCGTCCCAGAGGCGAGTGGCGTCGGCCAGCTCCTCGGCGAGCAGGTCGGCGTCGATATCCTCCGGCGGCTTGGTCGGGTCGGTACGGACAATGAAGTGCACCCGGGCCAGCATCGACTCGGTAACCCGGGTGGTGTAGTCGACCCCGACCCCGTTCAGCTCCCGCAGCAGGATGTCCTGCATCCGCAGCCGGTTCTGGGTGGTGAACCGGTCCCGCGGCAGATAGATCAGACAGGAGATGAAGCGTCCGTACGCGTCCCGGCGCAGGAACACCCGCAGTTGACGGCGGCCGGCCATCCGCAGCACACCGGTCACCGCGTGGTACAGGTCATCGGTCTTGATCTGGAACAGCTCGTCGCGCGGATAGGTCTCCAGGATCTGGAGCAGATCCTTGCCGGAGTGGCTACGCAGGCTCAGGCCGCACCGATCGACCACCTCCGCCACCTTGCGCCGTACCACCGGCAGCTCCTGCACGCTGGTGCGGTACGCGGCGGTGGAGAACAGGCCGATGAACCGACGTTCCCCGACCACCTCGCCGGCCTCGTCGAACACCTTGAAGCCGATGTAGTCCAGGTACGCGGATCGGTGCACGGTCGCCCGTGAGTTCGCCTTGGTGATGACCAGCAGGCGCTTCTCGGTAACCCGCTCGTGCGCCTCGGGAGTCATCGACGACAGCGCCCGGGACTCCGTGGAGTCCGAGCGCAGGATCCCGAGGCCGGTGCCGAGCACCGCCCTCAGGGCCTTACCGCCCGTCTCACCCTCGGCGTCCACCAGGCGATACTCCCGGTAGCCGAGAAAGGTGAAGTGGTCGTGGGCGAGCCAGCGCAGCAACTCGACCGAGTCGGTGATGTCCTTCTCCGGCACCGGCGGCCGGTTCTCGCTGTTCCGCGCGGCCGCCAGCTCGTCGGCGAGCGTCAGCGCCTGCTGACGCATCCTGGGCCAGTCCTCGACCGCCTCCCGTACGTCGGTGAGGACTCGTTGTAGCTCCCGACGCAGGTTGTCCCGGTCCGCCGCGTCCCGGACCGGGTCGATCTCGATCCGCATCCAGCTCTCGATCAAGCCGCCGGTGGTCACCTCGTCGGGCTCCACGTCGGCGGCCACCTCGATCAGCCGGCCCAGCGGCTCGCGCCGTATCACCAACAACGGATGGACCAGTAGGTGGACATCCAGGTGATGCGAATTGAGCAGGGCGGTCACCGAGTCCACCAGGAAGGGCATGTCGTCGGTGACGATCTCGACCACCGAGTGGTGCTGGTCGGCGTCCGGCTCGTGGATGCGAAGTTTGAGCTCGCCCGGCACCCGCTGCTCGGCCAGCTCCCGGTGGGTTCGTACGGAGTCGAGCATCTCCTCGGCGGTAAAGCCGATCAGCTCCTCGTCTGGTGCGAATCGCCAGTAACGGCGGACCAGCGACGCCGAGTCGTGGTCGTCGGCGGCGAGCGCGATCGCCTGCGCCACCAGGCGCTCCGCGTTGGGTACCGCTTCGTCGAGGTCCGAATCCTCGGCGTCCTCCCCCAACGCATTGGCGGGCAGACCCAAGTCGTAGATCGAGTCGATGCTCGAACCGGTCAGGCCGGTCACACCAGTCTCGACGTCACCGAACCCATCGGAATCGGTCGCCGAATCGAAGTTGTCGTCCCGGCCGGTATCAACCTGCCGGAGGTCGGGTCCCGGTTTGGTAGCCGGACGCCGGTCCATCGGTGCCACTCCCCTCGACCCACCGCGTTGTGGGTCACTCTGCGCCCAGCCTAGGCCCTGCCTATCCGCGCCTTGGTCGGCGGACCATCATGCGGACGTCCGGTTCGGGACTGCCGTCTTCACCTACTGCGATAGGGGTCGACCCAGCACGGGGTTACCCCGCCTCCGGATGTTCATCACCCAATCGGGGCCCGTCTTCGGCTTCTCACCGTCCAGCTGAGGACGAACGGGTTCACACAGCCGCACTACGGTGCAGAAAGGCCAGGAATCTGGGGGTTCCCGAGGCGACGAACCGGCGCCAGGTGGTTGCTCGCCTCCGGCTCTGCGGGCGCCGCCAGACCAGCGGGCACCCCCGGGCCAGCCAACGACTTCGGGGGCTGCTCCACGTCGGCCGGCCCGCCCTGGTCAACGAGGAGGACCGGCGGCTGCTCCGGGCTCCGCCGGCGCTCCGCCCCTCGGCGCGGTGGGACAGCGGTGAGCAGTCGGGATGGGCCCGACCCCGGCGCAGTGACCGGCCGGAGGCCCCCGACCAGGGCGTTGACGATCTCGGCGGCATAAGATCCGTCCGGATCGTAGTCCGGGTCGAAAACGGTCAGCTCGACGCCGAGGCAGTGTGGGGTGGCGACCAGGCCGGCGAGCAGATTCTCCAGTTCGGCGAAGGCGATTCCGCCCGGGTCGGGAGCGTCGACGGCGGGCATAACGGCCGGGTCCAGCACGTCCACATCAACATGCAGCCAGTAGCCGGCGCAGTGGGTGAGCTGGTCGTGCGCCCACTGCGCGGTGCGGGCCGCGCCCTCCGCGCGCAGCGCCGGCACCGGCCGGGTGGTGATCCCGGCAGCCTGGAGGTCGAGCCGATAGTCGTCCTGCGCCCGGATACCCAGCACCACCACGTCGATATCCCGGAAGTACGGCCGCCGGCCTTCAATGGCGGTCAGGTCGAGCTGACCGCGGCCGGTGACCAGGGCCAGCCCCTCACCGGCCGCCGCGCCCACGTATGAGGCGTTACCGGGGTGCCGGAAGTCCGAATGCCCGTCCACGAAGACGAGCCCGACCCGACCACCCACCGCCGCTCCAAGCCGGTGCATGGCCAGCGCCGACCCGAGCACGACCGAGCAGTCCCCACCGAGTACCAGCGGGAACTCACCCCGGTCAATGATCGCTCCGATCCGGTCAGCGAGCGCCACCGAGTAGGTAGCGATCTCATACGCGTGACAGACGCCATCGCCGGGCCGCCAGTCGCCCGGGTCGTACCGGGACGGGGTCAGGCAGCCGGCATCCCGGGCCCGGAGCCGGCCGAGCAGGCCCTGGTCACGCAGGGCGCCAGGAGCCTTACCGCAGCCCGGCACCGAGGTGGGGGTGGGCGGACGCAGCCCGAGGTTGGTGGGCGCGTCGAGGACGGCGATCCGGCGCGTCATGGGCTCCCGTCCTCAAGCTTGTGCGGGCCGGTCGTCACACCGGCCCGCGCCGCCGTGGCTGGTTCAGAACAGGGCGCTGGCCAGTGCCCGACGGGCCAGCGCCACCGCGGAATCGTCGGGACCGGCGATGGTGAAGAGGCCGACGAGGTGCTGACGTACCTTCTCGCGGTCCTCGCCGGCGGTACGGCGAACCAGCCCGACCAGACGTTGGTAGGCCTGTTCCGCCATCCCGCCGAGCACCTCGACATCGGCGGCGAGCAGCTGGGCGTCGACGTCGTCGGTTGCCGCGGCCGCCGCGGTGAGCACCGCCTGCGGGTCAGCACCGGCGACCCGACGGGCAAGCCCGACCTGGGCCAGGCCTGCCTCCGCCGCGGCGTCCGAGGGCGTCTCGGCCAGAATCTTGCGGTACGCCTGCTCCGCGGTGTCCAGGTCGCCGTTGAGCAGCGACTCGTCGGCCTCGTCCAACCGTGGATCGGCCGTCTCGGCCACAGTCGCGCCACCAGCCTTGAGAACCGCCTGGATCCACTGCCGTAGCTGCGCCTCGGGCACCACTCCGGAGAACGCGTCAACCGGCTGGCCGCCGACCACCGCGTAGACCATCGGGATGCCCTGTACCCGGAACATCTGCGCCAGCCGGGGGTTGGCGTCCACGTCGACCTTGGCCAGCACCCAGGCGCCGGCGCCCTCGACGGCGAGCCGCTCGAGTACCGGCGAGAGCTGCTTACAGGGCTCGCACCACTCGGCCCAGAAATCGACGACCACCGGTGTACTGAGCGACCGTTCAAGGACCTCTGCCTGGAAGGTTGCCTCGGAAACATCGATGACGGCGGCAGTGCTCCCGACGCCGTCATCGGACGGGCCGGACTGGGCAGGCGCGGGGGCCGGGGAGGGTGCGGGGGTGCGCAGCGCGCTGAGGTCTACCGCGCCGCGGGTAAAGATCGACGGGGTGATCCGTGGGTCGCTCATGGTTACCTAGTCTCGCACGGGTGACGCCAATCTCCGCCCTTCGGCGACGCCGAAGGTCACGGTTCTCACGCAGGTCACCACACCTGCCCGCCGCGCCTGCGGGATACCGACGGTCAGAAGCGAGCCGGTTCGCGGTAGACACCCCACTCGAGGCGCAGCGCATCGCAGATCTCGCCCAGGGTCGCCTCGGCGCGGACCGCGTCGAGCATGGCCGGGATCATGTTCCCGCTGGTCCGGCTGACCGCGACCATCCGCTCCAACGCCGCGCTGACCTCGGCGTCATCCCGGGCTGCCTTTCGCTCGCCGAGGGTACGCCGCTGCTCCAACTCGACCTCGTGCGAGATCCGCAGGATCTCCAGGTCCTTGGCGACCGTGCCGGTGTGACAGTTGACTCCGACGATCTTCTTCTCGCCCTTCTCCAGCGCCCGCTGGTAGGCGAACGCCGCCTCGGCGATGTGTCCGGTGAACCAACCGTCCTCAATCCCCCGCAGAATTCCCGAGGTCATCGGACCGATCTCGTGCGGCCCCTCGCCACCGAGCTGCCGGATCCGGGCGAAGATCTCCTCCGCCTCGGCCTCGATCTTGTCGGTGAGCGCCTCGACGTACCAGGAGCCGCCCAACGGGTCGGCCACGCTGGTCACCCCGGTCTCCTCCATCAACACCTGCTGGGTCCGCAGGGCGATCTCGGCCGACTCGTCGGTGGGCAGCGCGAGGGTCTCGTCGAGGGCGTTGGTGTGCAGCGAGTTGGTGCCGCCGAGCACGGCCGCGAGGGCCTCCACGGCCGTCCGGACCACGTTGTTGACCGGCTGCTGCGCGGTCAGCGAGACCCCGGCGGTCTGGGTGTGGAAGCGCAGCCACTGCGCCTTCTCGCTCGTGGCACCGTAGACGTCGCGCAGCCAGCGGGCCCAGATCCGGCGCGCGGCACGGAACTTCGCGACCTCCTCGAAGAAGTCCACATGGGAATCGAAGAAGAAGCTCAGGCCCGGGGCGAAGACGTTCACGTCGAGGCCGCGGGAGAGGCCCAGCTCGACGTAGCCGAAGCCGTCGGCGAGGGTGTACGCCAGCTCCTGCGCGGCCGTCGAGCCCGCCTCCCGGATGTGGTAGCCGGAGACGGAGAGCGGCTTGTAGCGGGGAATCTCGCGAGCGCAGTACTCCATCAGGTCGCCGATGAGGCGCAGGTGCGGCTCTGGGTCGAAGAGCCACTCCTTCTGCGCGATGTACTCCTTGAAGATGTCTGTCTGCAGGGTGCCGTCCAGGCGGGAGAGGTCCGCGCCCTGCCGCTCGGCAGCGATCAGATACATGCAGAACACCGGGACGGCCGGCCCGGAGATGGTCATACTCGTCGTGACACCGGCCAGGTCGATGCCGTCGAAGAGCACCTCCATGTCCGCGGCGCTGTCCACCGCGACCCCGCAGTGCCCGACCTCGCCGAGTGACTGCGGGTCATCCGAGTCACGACCCATCAGCGTGGGCATGTCGAAGGCGACGGAGAGCCCGCCGCCCCCCGCGCCCAGGATCATCTTGTAGCGCTCGTTGGTCTGCCGGGCGTTACCGAAACCGGCGAACTGCCGGATGGTCCAGGCCCGCCCCCGGTAGCCGGTCGGGTGTAGACCACGGGTGTACGGGAACTCGCCCGGCCAGCCGATCCGCTCAAAGCCGGGATGATCCACCCCCTCCGGCGGCCCGTACACGGGGGCGACAGTCATCCCGGAGAGCGTGGTGAAGTCGGCGTCCCGTTTGCGCGCGGCATCGTAGCGGTCCTGCCAGCGTCTCCGTCCAGCGGCGATCTCGTCGGCGTTCATCCGCGGGCTCCTCCTCGGGTCTTCGACTCCACCTCCGAGTGTAGAACCCGTCCTGAACGGTCGCTAAGGACGTTCGTACCGGCCGGTAGGGTTACCGGCGCTGTCGCCGGCGATCTGGGCAAGGAGCTGATCAGCCGCCGCGTACGGGTCGAGTGAACCCGCTGCCACCCGGGCAGCGAGCGTCGACAGCTCCGTGCCGTCACGCAGCGAGCCGATTCGGTCCCGGAGCACGCCCAGCGCGATCGCCTCCACCTCTGCGGCGGCCCGGGCCTCCTGGCGACGGCGCAGTTCGCCCCGCTCGACCAGCCAACCCCGGTGCTTGTCGATCGCCGCGGCGACGTCGTTGATCCCCTCGCCACGTACGGCGACAGCGCGTACCACCGCTGGCCGCCACTGCCCCGGCCCTCGCTCCCCCAGTGCGATCATGCCCTGGATGTCCCGGACCGTGGCGTCGGCGCCATCCCGGTCGGCCTTGTTGACCACGAACACGTCGGCAATCTCGAGGATGCCGGCCTTGACCGCCTGGATCGCGTCTCCCATCCCGGGCGCGAGCAGCACGAGCGTGGTGTCCGCGAGCGAGGCGACCTCAACCTCTGCCTGACCCACACCGACGGTCTCCACCAGGACCACGTCGCAGCCGGCGCCCTCCAGCACCCGGACCGCCTGCGGAGTTGCCGCCGAGAGCCCACCGAGGTGGCCCCGACTGGACATGGAACGGATGTAGACACCGGGATCGATGGCATGGTCCTGCATGCGGACCCGGTCGCCGAGAATCGCCCCACCGGTGAAGGGGCTGGACGGGTCGATGGCCAGCACGCCGACTCGGTGTCCCCGAGAGCGCAGCGCTCGCACCAACTCGTTGGTGGTGGTCGACTTACCCACTCCTGGCGAGCCCGTCAGGCCGACCACCTGGGCCTGGCCCGCGTACGGGGCGAAAGCCGCCGCGATCAGCGGCAGCGTCTCGTCCCCGGACTCGACCAGCGTGATAAGCCGGGCGACCGCACGAGGGTCACCCGCGCGGGCCCGATCGACGAGCATGGGTATGTCCCGGCTGCGGCGCACCGGCGGCACGACCGGGACATTGTTGACGGCGTCAGTCATGGTGCCTTTCGTTCCCGACCACGGGGCTCGCCGGTCTGGCTCACCCCTGGCTCTCGGCCCCTGCTGGGACGTGGATGATCAGCGCGTCGCCCTGACCACCACCACCACAGAGCGCCGCCGCGCCGGTGCCGCCACCGCGCCGCTTGAGCTCCAGCGCCAGAGTCAGGACCAGCCGGGCACCGGACATGCCGATCGGATGCCCAAGGGCGATCGCGCCGCCGTTGACGTTGACCTTGTCCGGGCTGACCCCGAGATCACGGGTCGACTGGATGCCCACCTGCGCAAACGCCTCGTTGATCTCGATCAGGTCAAGATCATCGATGGTGAGGCCAGCCTTCCGGAGCGCGTGGCCGATCGCATTGGACGGCTGCGAGTGCAGTGAGTTGTCCGGGCCAGCGACGTTGCCGTGCGCACCGATCTCAGCCAGCCAGGTCAGTCCCAGCTCCTTGGCCTTGGCCTTACTCATCACCACGACGGCAGCAGCCCCATCGGAGATCGGCGACGAGCTGCCGGCGGTGATACTGCCCTCCGGAGCGAAGGCCGGACGCAGCTTCGCCAGCGACTCAGCGGTGGTGTCCGGACGAATACCCTCGTCCTCGCTGATCACCAACGGCTCACCCTTGCGCTGCGGGAGAACGACCGGGGTGATCTCTTCGGTGAAGTGCCCGTTCTTCTGGGCGGCGGCGGCACGCTGGTGGCTTCCCGCGGCGAACGCGTCCTGCTCGGCACGGCTGATCCCCTTGGTGCTGCCGTGCCGCTCGGTCGACTCCCCCATCGAACAGCAGTCCCAGGCGTCGGTGAGCCCGTCGAGGGCCATGTGATCCTTGATCACCACGTCGCCGTACTTGTAGCCGCCCCGCTGCCCCAGCAGCAGATGTGGGGCGTTGGTCATCGACTCCATACCGCCGGCCACGACGATGTCGAACTCCCCAGCCCGGATCAACTGGTCCGCCAGGGCGATGGCATCCAGACCGGAGAGGCAGACCTTGTTGACGGTCAGCGCCGGGACCGAGAGCGGGATGCCCGCCTCGGCAGCCGCCTGCCGGGCCGGAATCTGACCGGCGCCCGCCTGGAGCACCTGCCCCATGATCACGTACTGGACCTGGTCGGGGGCGACCTCGGCACGCTCCAGCGCTGCCTTGATTGCCACGCCACCAAGCCGGGTCGCGGAAAGGTCCTTGAGATTTCCCAGCAGTCGCCCCATCGGGGTTCGAGCGCCGCTGACGATCACCGAAGCCATACCTGCCTCCGAGGGTGCCGACCTGTACGCCTTAACGATTGTTAGGACGAACCTTAGCTTCTGGAAGCAGATCGACGACGGTGACCCCACGCACATCGACGACGCACGGTAGGGCCAACCGGGTGTACGGCCACTCATCAGCCGCCGCACAAGGAGTACGGGATCCCCGCCAGCGACCGCCCGCACAGCGTAGCGGTCCGCGCCCGGTCCCGCGGGGCAGCGACCGCCATGCCCGGGGCACCCCGGCGCCGACCCGGACCGTCGGCGCGAGCAACCGCAGCCGGCAGCTCTCCGCGGCACGGGTCAGCACCCCTCCCGCGGCGTGAGATAGCCGACTGGCCACGCCCCCCGCGCACGCGTTCGGCCAGACTGACGCCATGGCCGAGAATCCCCCCGTCGAGTCCGCTGCGGACCACGGCACAGACATCGGACTACGTCGCATCGACCACGTCGGTATCGCCGTACCCGACCTGGACGAGGCGATCGACTTCTACCAGCGCGCCTTCGGCATGCGGTGCGTACACACCGAGACAAACGAGGAGCAGGGCGTCCGCGAGGCGATGCTGGCGGTCGGCCCGACTGCCGCCGGCGGTTGCGTGCAGCTGCTCGCCCCGCTCTCGCCGGAGTCCACGATCGCGCGGTTCCTCGACCGGCAGGGCCCAGGGATGCAGCAGGTCGCGTACACGGTCACGGACATCGACGTAGCCTGCGCGAAGCTGCGCGAGCGGGGTCTCCGCCTGCTGTATGCGCAGCCGAGGCGGGGTACCGCGAACTCCCGGGTCAACTTCGTCCACCCGAAGGACGCCGGTGGCGTCCTGGTCGAGCTGGTCGAGCCCGCCGCGGACCGCTGAGGCAGGGTGGCCCCCCGCCCCAGATCCCGCCGGGCGGGCCCCCACCACCAAGGCCCCCGAGCTGCCGAGCTGCCGAGCTGCCGAGCTCAACTGTGCGCGGTTTCGCGTCGCACCGGACACCATCACTCGTCAATCGATGCACTTTTTCACACAGTACTTCCGAGGAAAGCTACCGTTCAGTAACGTCCGCCTCCACAGCAGCGCGGTCGATGCCGGATGCGTCGATACCGAGACGGTGACTAACACACCGGGCGCCGACGATGGCATACCCCTGCCGGCCACGCGCGGGGGCGGACGAACGGGAGGTCGAAGTGCAGGACATCCTCGAAACGATCATGGCTGCAGAGGGTTCGGCGCAGCCCGAACGTGAACTCGCTGGTGTTGCCCGGCTCCCGGTTCCGCAGTCCTACCGGGGCGTCGTCGTACGCGCCGAGGAGACACAGATCTTCGACGGAATGGCCACCCGGGACAAGGACCCCCGCAAGGCGCTGCACGTCCAGGATGTGCCGACCCCGCAACCCGGCCCCGGCGAGGCGCTGGTCGCGGTAATGGCCAGCGCCATCAACTACAACACAGTGTGGACGAGCATCTTCGAACCGCTGCCGACCTTCAAGTTCCTCCAGCGCTACGGCCGGCTCTCCGAGCTGACCAAGCGACACGACCTGCCGTACCACGTGGTCGGTTCGGATGCAGCCGGCGTCGTGCTGCGCACCGGGCCTGGCGTGACCCGGTGGCGGGCCGGCGACGAGGTCGTCGCCCACTGCCTCTCGGTGGAGCTGGAGGAGGCCGCCGGACACGACGACACCATGCTCGACCCACAGCAGCGGATCTGGGGCTTCGAGACCAACTTCGGCGGTCTGGCCGAGCTGGCCATCGTCAAGGCCAACCAGCTCATGCCGAAGCCCCGCCACCTCAGCTGGGAGGAGGCGGCGAGCCCGGGGCTGGTCAACTCCACCGCGTACCGGCAGCTCGTCTCCCACCACGGCGCCAACATGAAGCAGGGGGATGTCGTGCTGATCTGGGGGGCCTCCGGCGGCCTGGGCAGCTACGCCACCCAGATGGCGCTCACCGGCGGGGCGATTCCGGTCTGCGTGGTCTCCTCGCCGGAAAAGGCGGAGCTGTGCCGGCGGATGGGCGCGGAGCTGGTGATCGACCGAGCCGCCGAAGGCTTCCGGTTCTGGAAGGACGAGCAGACCCAGGACCCGGACGAGTGGCGCCGCTTCGGTGAACGTATTCGCGAGCTGACCGGCGGCGAGGACCCCGACATCGTCTTCGAGCACCCCGGGCGGGAGACCTTTGGAGCCAGCGTCTTCGTCACCAAACGCGGTGGCACCGTGGTCACCTGCGCTTCGACCAGTGGCTACCAACACCAGTACGACAACCGCTACCTCTGGATGCACCTGAAGCGGATCGTCGGCAGCCACTTCGCGAACTACCGGGAGGCGTGGGAGGCGAACCGGCTGATCGCCCTCGGCAAGATCCACCCAACCGTGTCGAAGACCTACAGCCTGGAGCAGACCGGCCAGGCCGCGTATGAGGTGCACCGGAACGCACACCAGGGCAAGGTCGGGGTCCGCTGCCTTGCTCCGACGGACGGCCTCGGTGTGCGCGATCCTGAGTTCCGAGGGCGACACGAGGCGGGGATCAACCGGTTCCGCGGTCACTGACCACACGGGCGAGGGGCGCCACCAATGTGGCGGCTGGATTGCCTTTCCATTCGCTGGGCTGGGACGCCCATTCGCACGACACCGTCTCACCCGATACCACCTCAGAACGGAATGGGGCCGTGGGTCCTTGCTCGCGGCCCCATTCTGGAGCGCCACTTCAGACCGTCACAGCGTCCGGGAGCTGCCAAGATCGCCGATTGGTCCGGACGCTGCGACCCGACTGGGTTGACCATGTAATGAGGACGTCAAAGGTCGGGGCACTCTTGCGAAGGCCCCCAGGTCGTCTGCCAGTATGTCCCAATGCCCCAGCAGCAGTCCTCCCCTCTTGCGTTCTTCGATAATGCGAACAGCCAGCCGGACTTCACCGTCGGCCTACGTGGTTACAACACCGGGCAGGTTGACGACTTCCTTGGTCGGCTGACGGCCGCGCTGACCCAGTCCGAGCAGGCCCGTGCCGAGGCCGAGCAGCGGATGAACGACGCGCAGCGTCGGCTCCGCCAGGCCGAGCAGCGGATGACCGCCCTCGACCAGAAGCTCTCCGAGGCCAGCAAGCAACTCGAAGAGAACAATCGGCCGACCCTCTCCGGCCTCGGTACCCGCGTCGAGCAGATCCTCCGGCTTGCCGAGGAACAGGCCAACGACCACCGCAGCGACGCGAAGCGTGAGTCCGAGGGCATTCTCTCCGCCGCCCGCCTCGAGGCCCGGGAGATCACTGACAAGGCGCGGGCCGAGGTGGCGGCGATGAAGGCCACCGCGGAGCGGGAGGCGGGCAACGTCCGCACCGCAGCGGAGCGGGAGGCCGCCGAGGTCCGCGTCCAGGCCCGCCGCGAGGCCGACACCCTGCGCTCCGACGCCGATCGGGAGACCAAGCAGCTGCGCACCGTGACCGCGCACGAGGTCGCCGAGCTGAAGTCCACCGTCGAGCGGGAGGTGTCCACCCTCCGCGCGACCGCGGAGCGGGAGATCACCCAGCAGCGGGCGAAGGCCGCCCGCGAGGCCGAGGAGAAGCGCGCCGAGGCGACGAAGCTCCTCACCGATGCACGCGACAAGCGCGACAAGGACCTCCAGGCCCTTGAGCTGCAGCTGGCCGAGCGGCGGGAGAAGGCCGAGCGCGAGGAGTCGGAGCGGCACGCAACCCAGGTCGCCCAGACCCAGAAGTTGGTCAACGAGGCCGAGGAGCGGGCACGGGCTGCCCAAGAGCGGGCCAAGGAGATCGAGCAGCGCGCCGAAGCGCGGCGGGTCGAGTCGGAACGCACCGCCCACGACACGGTCGAAGAGGCCAAGTCGGTCGCCGAAAAGAGTCTGAACGAAGCGAAGACCGAGGCGGAGCGCCTGCTCACCGAGGCCCGCACCGAGGCCGACCTGGCTACTCAGACGGCACGCCGCGAGGTCGAGGATCTGACCCGTCAGAAGGACGCGGTCACCTCCCAGCTCGGCCAGATGCTCTCCGGGCTCGCCGGCATCGTCCCGGGCACGGGACCGGACGCCTCCGCTGCGGCAGCCGTGGCAGCGGCCGCCACGGAGACGAAGACAAAGGCCGCGGCGGAGACGGAGCACCGCAAGAGCGCCGAATCCTCCAGCTGACCAGCTCAGCTGGGGCCTGTTCCACCGCGCGGGGCGATGCTGGATATCCGGTGTCGCCCCGCGCCGTACGCCGTTCCGAGTCCGGATCGCACCGGTTGAACCGCTGCATCCGACGAGTCCGTATCGCCCCAAGAGGGCCAATTGCGTGTGAGGATGGGGGCATGTCGAACGGCGAGGAACTGTTCGCTCTCGGCGGGGATGTGACCACGGAGCCCAGCTTCGAGGCCGGCCTGCGGGGGTACGTGAAGGGACAGGTCGACCGGTACGTCGCTCGCGCCGAGCACGAGATCGCCACCCTGACCGCCGAGCGAGAGCAGGCCTACACCCAAATTCACAAGCTGGCCGGCCAGGTGGAAGTGCTCCAGCGGGATCTCGCCCAGGTGCGCAAGCAGGTCGGCATGGTGGACCGCGCCTCCTTCCGGCACCTTGGACCCCGCGTCGAGCAGGTCCTCACCCTCGCTGAGGAACAGGCCGATGAGATCCTTGCCGCCGCGAACAAGGAGATCGAGTCCCGCCGAGCCGCCGCCGAGCACCTCATCGACGAGGCGCGGGCGGAGGCGGCCACAGCACTCAAGGACTTCGAGCTGGCGCTGGCCGCCCGCCGCGCCGAGGAGGAGCGGCACACCGCAGCCCGGAAGGCGGAAGCAGACGCCATGGTCCGGGCCGCCACGGAACAGGCAGACGCCACCGTCAAGGCCGCCACCGAACAAGCAGACGCCACCGTCAAGGCCGCCACCGAACAAGCAGACGCCACCGTCAAGGCCGCCACCGAGGAAGCAGACACCGCCGTCCGGGCCGCCACCGAACAAGCAGACACCGCGGTCCGGGCCGCCACCGAGGAAGCCGCCCGACTACGCAAGACCGCGACCGAACAAGCAGACACCGCGGTCAAGGCCGCCACCGAGGAAGCCGCCCGACTACGCAAGACCGCGCAGGAGGCGCTGGCGAAGGCCCAGCAGGAAGCTACCCAGCTGCGGGACACCGCGAAAGAGGTGCACACGCGGGCCCAGCAGGAGGCGACGAAGCTGCGCGAAGCGGCCCGCGAGGCGCAGGCCAAAGCCCAGCAAGAGGCAACCGAGCTGCGGGAGAGCGCCAAGGAGGTGCACGCCAAGGCGCAGGAGGAGGCCGGGCGCCTCGTGGGGCAGGCGACCGAGGCGAGCCGGGCTACCCACGCCAAGGCCCAGCAGGAGGCCAAGCAGATCATCGACGACGCCAGCATCGCCGGCCGGACCACCCACAACAAGGCCCGTCAGGAGGCGGAGCGGCTTTCCAAACAGGCCGCCGACGCGGCGAAGCGCCAGCGCGCCGAGGCCGAGGCGTACGCGCAGCAGACGCGCACCGAGACCGAGGCGTATGCCCGGCAGACCCGGGCTCAGACACAGCAGGAGCTGGGAGCCTGGCGGGCGGGGGTGGAAAAGGAGGTCAACAACCGCCGAGCGGCGGCAGACCAGGAGTTGGCCCAGCGTCGCGCCGTCGACGACCAGGAGTTTGCCAGCCGCCGCGACGAGTTGGAGAAGCGGCACGCGTCACGGCACGCCGAGCTGGAGCAGCAGTACACATCCCGACAGCAGGAGCTGGAGACCGGGTTCACGACCCGACAGCAGGAGCTGGAGACCGGGTTCACGACCCGACAGCAGGAGCTGGAGACCGGGTTCGCCACCCTTCAGCAGGAGCTGGAGACCGGGTTCGCCACCCGACAGCAGGAGCTGGAGACCGGGTTCACCACCCGACAGCAGGAGCTGGAGACCGAGTTCACCTCGCGCAAGACCGAGTTGGAGTCCACGTACACGGCCCGCCGAAACGAAATCGAGGGTGCCGCCGAGAGCATCCGGCGGACCGCCGAGCAGGACGCCGGGGCCCTACGCGAGCGTGCGGAACAGGAAGCGTCGGAGCTGCTCAGCCAGGCTGAGGAGGCGGCGGCCGAGCAGCGCCGCTCCGCTGACGAGTACGTCGCCACCTCCCGCCGCCAGTTCGAGGAGTACGCCGCTACCACCCAACAGGCCCTGGCCACCACCCAGCAGCACCTGGCGGCGACGCAACAGGAGGCCGCAACCGGCCGGCAGCAGCTCGCCCAGGTGATGCTGGAGATCGCGCAAGCGCAGCAGCAGCTCGCTGATCTGCGGCAGGAGACCTGGCGATCGCGCCAGGAGTCCGACGACTTGCGGCGGCAGGTGACGGAGCTTCGGCTGGAGTTGACCGATGCGGCGAAGCCCGCCCCGGTCGGCCCCGCGGGCAGCGATTCCGACAGCAGTCGGGCACCCACGGCCGTACCGGCGCCGCCAGATGGGGACCGGGCCGGGGTGGGCAAGGTCGAGCCGGCGGAGGCCGGCCAGCCGGCCCGTGGGCGGATCGAGCCGGCGGTCGACGAGTCCGCGAAGGGCAGTGTGAAGTCGGTCACCACGAAGGACGGTGATGAGGCCAGCGCCGGGGTAGACGGTGAGCCGACCGTCGCGGCCGTACCGGGTGAAGGGGGTCGGGCAGCCGCCCCAACAAAGATCACCAGCACCGGCGAGAACACCAGCCGGCCGGCAAAGCCGACCACCGACGAGCGCAGCTCCAAGCCGAGCAAGGTCGTCGTTGACAAGGACTGAGCAGACCGGCAGGACGGCGATTCCGAGCCAGGATCGCTGCTGCCGACGGCTGAGCGAGGCATGGCGGGCCGGCCGCGGCGCTGGGCGGACGGCCTGAGCTCCGGTGGCACCGGGCGAGCCGGATTCGCCGGGACCGACCGGTCGACCGGGCCGGCCGGCCGGCGACCAGCCGGCGGCGCCGGAACCGCCCGCCGCGGCAGCTCCGACTCCCGGCGACGCCACCGCGGTCGACAACGCGTCCGCCGAGCCCTCGATCCCACCCGAGGCGCAGCAGCACCGAGCCAGCCAGGGGTCTGGGCGGTTCGGTGTGCCGGGGCGGCCCCTGCGACGTAACAGCTTCCTCGTCGGCCTCACCGGCGGTCTCGGCGCGCTGCTGGCCTACGCCCTCTTCCTCGGCCTCCGCAACGCCGCCGGCCTACTCGTCCCCGTAGTGATCGCGGTCTTCCTCGCCGTCGGGCTCTATCCGGCGGTGGCGCGGCTACGCCGGCTCGGGCTGCCCCACGGGCTGGCGGTCGCGGTCGTCATGCTGACCCTGCTCCTCCTGTTCTGTAGCGGCGTGGTCGCCCTGGTGCCACCGGTCGTCACCCAGTCCAACCAGTTCATCGAACAGTTCCCCAGCTATCTGGAAGCGCTACAGCGCAACGAGACCGTCAACGAGCTGATCGAACGGTACGACCTGGTGGAACGGGCCCAGCAGGCCGCGGACACCGACGCCCTCGGCCAGGCACTCGGCGGAGTACTCGGCGGCGCCCAGCTCATCTTCGGCACCGCCTTTCGGACCCTGACCGTACTCGTACTCACCACCTACTTCCTGGCGTACTTCAACCGACTACGGTCGCTCGGGTACGCGCTCGTTCCCCGGTCCCGTCGGGATCGGGTACGCCTCATCGGCGACGAAATCATCGTCAAGGTCGGCGCGTACATCGTCGGGGCGCTCATCATCGCCATCCTCGCCGGCACGACCACCTTCGTCTTCGCGTTGATTGCCGAGTTGCCGTACCCGTTCGCCCTGGCCGTCGTGGTCGCGGTGACCGACCTGATCCCGCAGATCGGTGCCACGCTCGGGGCGGTGATCGTGAGCCTGGTCGGCTTCGCCACTGATCTACCGGTAGGGATCGCCTGCGTGTTGTTCTTCCTCATCTACCAGCAGGTGGAGAACTACCTGATCTACCCCAAGGTGATGCGCCGGTCGGTGCAGGTCAACGAGGTAGCCGCCCTGGTGGCGGCGCTGCTCGGCGTCGCCCTGATCGGCGTGGTCGGCGCCCTCATCGCGATCCCCACCGTCGCGGCGTTCCAGCTGATCCTGCGCGAGGTGGTCATCCCACGCCAGGATTCCCGCTAGTCTGCCGCTGGCCCCGGCACCGGCCGGTCGGCGAAGGCCGCCACCGTGCGATCGGCGTACGCGCTGACATCGCCGGTCTCCAGCGGGCCGTCCCAGGTGGTCGGCAGCGGCACGGGGACGGAGGGGTTGACCCGCCGGACGATCTCGTCGAGGACGGTCTCGGCGTCACCGACCCACAGGTGTTTGGCGCCGGGCACTCCGACCACCTCAGCCTGCGGTACGGCCGCGAAGCGTTCCCGCGCCTCCTCGGGCCGCAGGTAGTCGTCGAACTCCGGCACCAGCGCCGTCATCGGCTTGCCGGCGGCAGCCCAGTTCGCCAGGTCTCCGGGGCCGGAGAACCGCAGCGGCGGGGAGAGCAGGAGGGCGCCCGCCACCGCCGGGTCACAGCCATACCGCAGAGTCAGGTCGGTGCCGAACGACCAACCCAGCAGCCAGATCTCCGGCAGCTCGTGGAACTCCGCGTACTCGATGGCGGCGGCGACGTCGTACCGCTCGCCGACCGCGTTGTCGAATGTCCCCGCGCTGGTACCGCGCATGCTGGTCGTGCCCCGGGTGTTGAAGCGCAGCACCGCCAGGTCGGCCAGGGCCGGCAGGCGCCAGGCGGCCTTGCGGAACACGTGGCTGTCCATCATCCCGCCATGGGTGGGCAGCGGATGCAGGCAGACCAGCGTAGCGACCGGCGCGCGGTCGGCCGGGCGGGCCAGCTCACCGACGAGACGCAGCCCGTCGGCGGTGTGCAGCTCAATCTCCTCCCGGCGGCCGGGCAGGATCGACGAGGCGCGGATAGGTGTGCTCACCCGACCAGTCTCCCCCGTCACCGGGCCGGCAACCCGGCCGGGGGGCGGGAAGACGGTGATCCAGATCGCGCCTCAGCCGTGGCGAGGCGCGCTGCGGCCCCGTTGCACGATCGGTGCCCGCCGGTCCCGGGCCCGCCAACAGCCGCTGTGCCAGTGCCGGCGGTCGGTCAGGTCTCCCCACCCCTGAGCGGGCCACACCACGACATGCGCCACACCAGGCCGGATCTCCTGGTCGCAGCCAGGGCAACGGTAGGTCTTCACCGACGCGCCACCGCTGATCAACCGGACCTGCCAGTCGCCGTCCCGCCACTGCTGCACCGACTCGGCCCCCTGTCGAAGCCGTGCGGAGTCCAGCTGCCCGCTCTCATCCCGGCGGGATCGGTTACGACGAGGGCTCACACCTCCAGCGTACGGTGGGACGCCGCCGTACGGCGTGGACGGGGGCCGGCGGTGCGGCCGGCGGTGCACCAGCCCCACTGCTCAGCGGCGGGTGTGATCGCGGAAGCCCCGGCCAGCCTTCCGGCCCAGGTAGCCGGCGGTGACCAGGTGCTCCAGCAGCGGAGCGGGGGCGAACCCCGGCTCACGCAGCTCCAGGTACAGCTCTCGCTGGATCGCCAGGGACACGTCGAGGCCGACCACGTCGAGCAACTCGAACGGGCCCATCGGGTACCCACAGCCGAGCTTCATCGCATGGTCGATGTCGTCAGCGGTCGAGTAGCTCGCCTCCAGCATCTTCACCGCGTCGTTGAGGTACGGGAAGAGCAGCGCGTTGACGATGAACCCGGAGCGGTCACCGCAGACCACACCGGTCTTGCCCAGCTCCCCGCAGACCGCCTTCACGGTGGCGGTGGTCTCCGCCGACGTACGGATGGTCTGCACGATCTCCACCAGCGGCATGACCGGCGCTGGGTTGAAGAAGTGCAGGCCCACCACGTCCGCCGGACGCTGGGTGGCCATCGCGATATCGATCACCGGCAGCGACGAGGTGGTGGTGGCGAGAACGACACCGGGCTTGCAGATCTCGTCGAGGCTGGCGAAGAGCGCCTTCTTGACACTCAGCTCCTCGATGACCGCCTCGACCACCAGGTCGACGTCGGCGAGGTGCTCCAACGTGGCGGACCAGGTGATCCGGCCCAGCGCGGCGTCCCGGTCGGCCTCACTCAGCTTGCCCCGCACCACGCCCTTGTTGAGCGAGGTCTTGACCGCCTCGAAGAGCTTGGCGGACTTCTCCGCCCCCCGGGTCACCGAGACCACCTCGTAGCCGGCCTTGGCGAACACTTCGATGATGCCGGTCGCCATCGTCCCGGAACCGACCACACCGACCTTCGCGATGCCACGCGCGCCGGCGTCGAGCGTCGACTCCGCGCTCACCGGCGTCTGCTCGTCCGGTACGACCGCCGGCGAACCGGGCCGCTCGTAGGTGTAGAAGCCACGCCCTGACTTCCGACCGAGCAGACCGGCGGTGACCATCTGCTTGATCAGCGGCACCGGGGCGTGTCGCCGGTCCCGGCCGCCCCGCCGGTACATCGTGTCCAGAATCTCGTACGCGGTGTCCAGGCCGATCAGATCCATCAACGCCAAGGGGCCCATCGGCAGACCACAGCCGAGCTTCATCGCCGCGTCGATGTCCTCCCGGCTGGCATACCGCGCCTCAACCATGCTGACCGCATGGTTGAGGTAGCCGAAGAGGAGGGCGTTGGCGATGAAGCCAGCTCGATCGTTGATCGTCACATCGACCTTGCCCAGCCGCGCGCAGAGTCCCTCCACGTCGGCGACCACCTCGGCCGAGGTGACCACCGTCCGGACGATCTCAACCAGCTTCATGACCGGCGCCGGGTTGAAGAAGTGGATGCCGATGACCTGGTTGGGGCGGGTCGTGGCCACCGAGATTTCGGTTACTGACAGCGACGAGGTGTTGGTGGCCAGGATCGTCTCGGGCTTGCAGATCCGGTCCAGCTCCGCGAAAATCCGCTGCTTCAGATCGAGGTGCTCGGGAACGGCCTCGATCACCAGGTCGACCGAGTGCAGGGCCTCCAGCCCGACCTGCCAGTTGACGCGGGCCAGGAGCGCGTCCCGGTCGGCCGCCGCGAGCTTGCCCTTGGCGACCGCCCGGTCGGTCGAGCCGGTCAGGGTGGCACGGCCGCGCTCCAGCGCCGCCTCGGTCACCTCGACCGCGACGACGTCGATGCCATTTCGGGCGAAGACTTCGACGATGCCGGCACCCATGGTGCCCAGACCCACCACACCCACACTGGCGAACTCGCGCGTCACGCCAAGCCTCCCTGATCAGCTCCATGCAGCCGGCGTCAACGGCCGCCAAGGTATGCGCGCGAGTCTGCCATGTGCCGCAGGGTTGTCGAGATGCCGTGGGGTATGTCACGGTGCCGGCCTGACAGCAAGCGGACGTCGCCAGCCCTACCGATGAGTAGCAAGCCGGGTCTAGACTTCCGCCATGACGGCTGTATATGTCCCTGGCACCCCGGTGATCGAGGATGGTCGACTCGTGTCGACGAACCCGGCGACCGGCGCGGAGGCGGGGCGCCTGCCGGTCGCGTCCCCCACCGATGTCGAAGCGACCGTCGCCCGGGCCCGCGCCGCCGGCGGGTGGTGGGCCGGGCTGGGCGTCGCCGCCCGACGGGAACGGCTGTTGCGCTGGCGGACCCGGCTGGCGTCCCGCATCGAGGAGCTCGCCGAGCTGGTGCATGTCGAGGGCGGCAAGCCGGTCGCCGAGGCGGTCATCGAGGTGGTCACCGCCGTCGAGCACCTCGACTGGGCCGCGCGCAACGCCAAACGTGTGCTCGGTCCCCGCCGGGTACGGACCCGGCTGATGCTGGCGGAGTTCTCCGCCCACCTGGAATACCAGCCGTACGGTGTGGTCGGCGTGATCGGTCCGTGGAACTATCCCGTGTTCACCCCGATCGGCTCCATCGCCTACGCCCTGGCCGCGGGTAACGCCGTGGTCCTCAAGCCCAGCGAGTACACCCCGGCCGTCGGACAGTGGCTGGTTGACAGCTTCGCGGAGGTCGTCCACGAGGAGCCGGTGTTCTCCGCGGTGCACGGCCTCGGTGAGGTCGGCGCGGCGCTGTGCCGGTCCGGGGTCGACAAGGTGGCGTTCACCGGGTCCACAGCGACTGGTCGAAAGGTGATGGCCGCCTGCGCCGAGTCCCTGACCCCCGTCCTGATCGAGGCAGGCGGAAAGGACGCGATGATCGTCGACACCGACGCCGATCTGGACGCCGCGGCCGCGGCAGCCGTCTGGGGCGGGTTCACCAACGCCGGGCAGACCTGTATCGGCATCGAGCGGGTCTACGCCGTCGAGGGGGTCTTCGACGGCTTCGTCGACCGAGTGGTGCAGCGGGCCGAACGACTCACCGTGGGTGCCGACGGCACCGACATCGGTCCGATCACCATGCCCAGCCAGCTGGAGGTGATCCGCCGACACATCGACGACGCGCTGGCCCGCGGCGGCCGGGCGGTGCTCGGCGGGGCAGACGCGGTGCAGCCGCCGTACGTGCGGCCGACCGTGCTGGTGGACGTGCCGGAGGACTCGGCCGCCATACGCGAGGAAACCTTCGGCCCCACCCTGACCATCAACCGGGTCCGTGACGTTGACGAGGCGGTCGCCCGCACCAACGCACTGCGCTACGGGCTCGGCGGTTCGGTCTTCGGCCGGCGCCGGGCCATGGCGGTCGCGCAGCGCCTGCGCTCCGGAATGGCCTCGGTGAACTCGGCCCTGACCTTCGCCGGGATGTCCACCCTGCCCTTCGGCGGCGTGGGTGACTCCGGGTTCGGGCGTATCCACGGCGCGGACGGGCTACGGGAGTTCGCGCAACCCAAGGCCATCACCCGCCGCCGGGCCCGGTCGCTGCTACCCGCGACGACCTTCGACCGCACCGACGCGGACATCGCCCGCCTGGTCAAGATCGTCAAGCGCTTCTACGGCCGCTGAGCAGCCCGAGGCCCCCTACCCCGGGCTGCGGCCGGACTCAGAACAGGGTCAGCTCGTCCCGCTCGATGCCACGCAGCCTGTCGTAGTCGACGACCACGCAGCGGATCCCCCGGTCGGTAGCGAGCACCCGCGCCTGGGGCTTGATCTCCTGCGCGGCGAAAACGCCCTGCACCGGCGCGAGCAGTGGGTCCCGGTTGAGTAGTTCCAGGTAACGGGTCAGCTGCTCCACACCGTCGATCTCGCCGCGGCGCTTCACCTCGACCGCGACGGCGCCCTGCTCCGCGTCCCGGCACAACAGGTCCACCGGGCCGATCGCTGTCATGTACTCCCGGCGGACCAGCGTGAAACCCTCACCCAGCGTCTCCGGGCTGGCCGCCAGCAGTTCCTGAAGGTGCGCCTCCACGCCGTCCTTACGCAGGCCCGGGTCGACACCCAGCTCGTACGCGGTGTCCTGGAAGACCTCCTCCAGGGTGATCCGCAGCTCCTCACCGGCCTTGTTGACCACCCGCCAGACGCCCGGGGCCTCCTCCAACCGACACGGCGGGCTCATCCAGTTCAGCGGCTTGTAGGCCCGGTCGTCGGCGTGGATCGACACCGACCCGTCCGCCTTCACCATCACCAGACGGGTGGCTGGCGGCAGGTGAGCCGAGAGCCGTCCAACGTAGTCCACAGAGCACTTCGCAATCACCAACCGCACCCGACGAGGGTAACGGAGATGCTGCTCCGGCAGACCGCGGGCGGCCCGTGCGTGTCAGCGCCGGCGCACGGTGTCGCGCCCGGGAACCGGCGCAGGATCCTCCTCGTCCGGCAGGCCGTTGGCGTGGCGAACCACGGTCACCAACTCGTCGATGACCCCGGTGAGCGCGAAGTCCTTCGGCGTGAAGACCCGGGCTACTCCAGCATCCCGCAGGGTCTGCGTGTCCGTCTCCGGGATGATGCCGCCGACCACGACGGGCAGATCACCCCGTCCGGCGGCATGCAGCCCCGCCAGGACAGCCGGCACAGCCGCAAGGTGCGAGCCGGAGAGAACGGAGAGGCCGACCAGGTCAACGTCCTCCTCCACGGCGGCGGCCACGATCTGCCCAGCGGTCAGTCGGATGCCTTGATAGACCACCTCGAAGCCGGCGTCACGGGCTCGCACCGCGATCTGCTCGGCGCCGTTGGAGTGCCCGTCCAGACCGGGCTTGCCGACCAGCAGTCGCAGCCGCCCACCGCCCAGTTGCCGAGCGGTGGCGGCGACCCGGGCCCGGACCGCCGACAGCGGGCCGTCGGCACCGGAACCGACCGCGCCAGACAGGCCGGTCGGGGCCCGGTACTCCCCGAAAACCTCTCGCAGCGCGCCCGCCCACTCACCGGTGGTCACCCCGGCGCGTACGCAGTCGAGCGTGGCCGACATCAGGTTCCTGGTGGAGGCGGCGTCCTCGCGGAGTTGGTCGAGCGCAGCGTCCACGGCCGCGGCGTCCCGGCTGGCCCGCCAGTGGCCTACGGCGGTCGCGGCGGCCGCCTCCACCGCCGGATCGACCTGTTCGATCGCCTCGGCGCCGGCCGCGGTCAGCGGGGAGGGCTCGGTCTCGGTGAACCGGTTGACGCCCACCACCACATCGGTGCCGGCCTCGATCCGGCGGCGCCGGTCGGCGAGCGAGGCGACCAGGGCGCTCTTCAGGTAGCCGGTCTCGACCGCGGCGACCACGCCCCCCATCTCCAGCACCTTCTCCAGCTCGACCCGGGCTCCGGAGACGATGTCGTCGACCAGCGCCGTCATCAGGTGTGAGCCGTCGAACAGGTCGGGGTACTCCAACAGGTCCGACTCGTACGCGAGCACCTGTTGCATCCGCAGCGACCACTGCTGGTCCCACGGGCGGGGCAGTCCGAGGGCCTCGTTCCAGGCTGGGAGCTGCACCGCCCGGGCCCGCGCGTCCCGGGAGAGGGTCACGCCGAGCATCTCCAGGACGATGCGTTGGATGTTGTTCTCCGGCTGCGCCTCGGTCAGCCCCAGGGAGTTGACCTGGACGCCGTAGCGAAACCGGCGCTGCTTCGGGTTCGCCACGCCGTACCGGTCGCGGGTGATCTCGTCCCAGAGCGCACCGAAGGCACGCATCTTGGCGATCTCCTCGACGAAGCGCACCCCGGCGTTGACGAAGAAGCTCATCCGCTGGACCACGTCTCCCATCCGCTCGGCCGGCACCTGGCCGGAGTCACGGACGGCGTCGAGGACGGCGACCGCGGTGGCCAGCGCGAAGCCGACCTCCTGAACCGGGGTGGCACCGGCCTCCTGGAGGTGGTAGGAGCAGATGTTGACCGGATTCCACCGGGGCATCTCCCCGAGGGTGTACGCGATGATGTCGGCGGTCAGCCGCAGGGACACCGCCGGCGGGAAGATGTAGGTGCCGCGGGACAGGTACTCCTTGATGATGTCGTTCTGGGTTGTGCCGGCGCAGCGGTCGAGCTGCGCACCCTGCTCGGTGGCGACGATGCTGTAGAGGCCGAGCAACCACATCGCCGGCGCGTTGATGGTCATCGAGGTGTTCATCTCGGCCAGGGGAATACCCTGGAAGAGAGCCCGTAGATCACCAAGGTGCGCCACCGGCACACCCACTCGGCCGACCTCCCCGGCGGCGAGCTCGTGGTCGGGGTCGTACCCGGTCTGGGTGGGCAGGTCGAAGGCGACCGAGAGCCCGGTCTGCCCCTTCGCCAGGTTGCGGCGGAAGAGCGCGTTTGTCGCAGCGGCCGAGCTGTGCCCGGCGTAGGTTCGCATCACCCACGGACGGTCCCGCTCGGGCAGCCGACCTGGGGGGGCCTTCTCGTCCATGGCGGGAGTTTATGTTACTGATGGGTAGACGCGCTGTGGAGAATTCCACAGCGACCACCACCACCCTGAAGGTCGACCGGTTGTGTGGGGGCAGCACACTTGTCTCATGGACAACGAGCTCGCGATCGCCGCGCGGGGGCTACGCAAGGCGTACGGGAAGAACGTGGCCGTGGCCGGGGTGGACCTGGAGGTCCGGCGGGGCGAGGTGTTCGCCCTCCTCGGCCCGAACGGCGCCGGCAAGACCACCACCGTAGAAATCCTGGAGGGTTACCGGCGACGCGACGCCGGTGAGGTCTCGGTGCTCGGCAGCGACCCGACGGCCCCCGCCGCGAACTGGCGCAACCGGATCGGCATCGTCCTCCAGGGCGTCGGCGAGTTCGACGAGCTCAACGTCTCCGAACTGGTCCATCACTTCGCCGGTTTCTACGCCGACGCCGACGATCCGGAGAAGGTGATCGCCCGCGTCGGGCTGGCTGGCAAGGCCCGGGCGCGCACCCACACCCTCTCCGGCGGACAGAAGCGCCGCCTGGATGTGGCACTCGGCATCATCGGCCGGCCCGAGCTGCTCTTCCTCGACGAACCGACCACCGGCTTCGACCCGGAGGCGCGGCGCGAGTTCTGGCAGTTGATTCGGGATCTGGCGGCCGCCGGAACCACGATCGTGCTGACCACGCACTACCTCGACGAGGCGGAGGCACTCGCGGACCGGGTGGGGGTGATCGCCGGCGGCCGGCTGATCGAGGTAGCCGCGCCCGAGCACCTGGGCAACCGGCAACAGGCCCACGCGACGGTCTCCTGGCGTACGCCCGAGGGGCGGTCGGAGAGCACGGAGAGCGCGACACCCACGGAGCTGGTGACGGAGTTGGCCGCGCGTTTCGGCGGCGAGGTGCCCGGGCTCACGGTCACCCGGCCGACCCTCGAGGACGTCTACCTGCGGATGATCGGACACCGATGACCACGACGTTGAAGCCCGCCACGGCCACCCGGGCAGCGAGCCACCAGCCCGGCCCACTCGCCCTCGCGCTGCGGCAGGGCCGGCTGGAGCTCACCCAGTTCCTGCGCAGCCGGGAGTCCGTCGTGTTCACGATGGGATTCCCGGTCGTCATGATCCTGATCTTCGCCGCGGTCTTCGACGGCGAGATCGCGCCCGGCGTGAGCTATCCGCAGTACTTCATCACCGGCATGATCGCGACCGGTCTGATGACGGTGAGTTTCCAGAACCTCGGCATCTGGATTCCGATCGAACGAGACCGCGGAGTGCTCAAGCGCTACCGCGGCACGCCGATGCCGAAGTGGGTGTACTTCGCCGGCAAGGTGATCATGGTAGTGGTGATCGGCATCGTGGAGACGGCAGTGCTACTCGCCGTCTCGGTGGCCGTGTTCGACCTACACCTGCCAGGCACTGCCACGACGTGGCTGACCTTCGGCTGGGTGTCGGTCCTCGGCATCACCGCCTGCACGTTGTGCGGCATCGCGATCTCCTCGTTGGCACGGACGTCCCGCAGCGGCTCGGCGGTGGTCACCCCGGTTGCCCTCGTCCTCCAGTTCACCTCCGGGGTGTTCTTCGTCTTCACCGAGTTGCCGAGCTGGATGCAGCAGGCGGCCGCGCTCTTCCCGCTCAAGTGGATGTGCCAGGGGCTCCGCTCGGTCTTCCTGCCGGACACCTTCGCCGGACAGGAGCCGGGGGGCTCGTACGAGCTGGGTCGAGTCGCTCTGGTGCTGGCCGCCTGGTGCGTGATCGGGCTCCTGCTCTGCCTCGGCACCTTCCGCTGGACCACCCGCCGCGACGGCTGAGGGGCGAAACGGGCCCAGATCAACGCTGTGGTGGTGGAGGGCCCTTCGGACCCGCTGTCTCGAAGGAGCCCTCCCCGCCCGTCGGCCGGGCTATCCGTGCGAGTAGAAGCCCTGGCCGGTCTTGCGGCCCAGGTCACCGGCGGCGGCCATCCGCTGGAGCAGCTCCGGGGGGAAGAACTTCTCGTCCGCGGTGTCGGTGTAGATGTTGCGGGTGGCGTTGAGCAGAACATCCACCCCGGTCAGGTCCACCGTCGCCAGCGGGCCCATGGCGTGGCCGAAGCCCAGCTTGCAGGCATTGTCCAGGTCCTCGGCGGAGATCACGCCGGATTCGACCAGGCTGACCGCCTCCATCACCAACGCGCAGATCAGCCGGGTGGTGACGAAGCCGGCGGTGTCCCGGTTGACGACCACGACCGTCTTGCCGATCTCCTCGGCGAAGGCCCTCGCCGTACCGATGGTGGCGTCGCTGGTCTTGTAGCCGCGGACCAACTCGCACAGCTTCATCATCGGTACCGGGGAGAAGAAGTGGGTGCCGACAACCGACTCCGGGCGCTCGGTGGCGGCGGCGATCTGGGTGACCGGGATCGCCGAGGTGTTGGTGGCGAGCACCGCATCCGCCTTGCAGATCTTGTCCAACGCGCGGAAGATCTCGTGCTTGAGCTCGAGCTTCTCAAAGACCGCCTCGACAACGATGTCCGCGTCGGCGGCAGCCCCCAGGTCGGTGGTGGGGGTGATCCGGCCGAGCGCCGCCTCGGCATCGGCTGACGAGATCTTCCCCTTCTCGGCGAACTTCTCCAGCGACCGCTGAATGCCCTCCAGGCCCCGCTTCGTGGCCGCGTCGTCCAGGTCCCGCAGCGTCACCTGCCAGCCCGCCTGTGCCGCGACCTGGGCGATTCCCGAGCCCATCAGTCCAGCACCGACGACCGCGAGTCGACCCGCCATCTGCTTACTCCCTCACTGCAATTGGTGTCTGCCTGCACCCTAGTCGGCAGGCCTGAACGCCGCTTAAGGACACGGCGGCGTCGCCTGAGGCCCCCACAGGGTCCGCCAAGGCATGCTCACCGTCCGAGGGAGATGCCCTCGTCGGCAGCGCCACCCCGCTGCACCTCGACGCCGAGGGCCCGCAGGTCCGCCACGAAGTCCGGATAGCCCCGATCCACGTGGTGCACCTGGGATACCTCGGTGACCCCGTCGGTACAGAGTCCCGCGATCAAGAGACCCGCTCCGGCACGGATGTCGGTTGCCCGCACCAGCGCCCCGGAGAGCCGCTGTCGCCCCCGGACCACAGCGTGATGACCGTCGGTCTGAATGTCCGCGCCGAGCCGCATCATCTCGTTGGCGAACATGAACCGACCGTCGAAAATGTTCTCGGTTATCAGGGAGGCGCCGTCGCTGACCGCCGCCAGCCCGATCGCCATCGGTAGCAGGTCGGTGGCGAACCCGGGGTAGGGCAAGGTGACCACATCCACGGCACGGGGTCGGTCCTCCATCCGGATCCGGAAGGCGTCCCGCCGCGTCTCCACCAGCGCACCGGCGGCGACCAGCTTGTCCAGGGCGATGTCGAGGAAGGCCGGGGATGCGCCGGTCACCGTCACGTCACCCCGAGTCATCGCCGCGCCGAACGCCCACGTACCCGCGACGATCCGGTCCCCCACGGTGGCATGCCGCACCGGATGTAACCCGGGCACGCCGACGACGGTCAGGGTCGAGGTGCCGGCACCATCGATGAGCGCACCCATCTGGCTGAGCATCGTGCAGATGTCCACGATCTCTGGCTCACGGGCGGCGTTGTCGATGACCGTGGTGCCCTGGGCGAGCACCGCCGCCATCACCAGGTTCTCGGTGGCGCCGACGCTCGGGAAGTCCAGCACGATCTCGGTGCCGCGCAGCCCGTGTGGGGCCGTGGCGACCACGCAGCCGCGCTCCCCGGAGATCTCGGCGCCCATCCGGGTGAGCCCGGAGATGTGCATGTCCAACCCGCGCGAGCCGATCGCGTCGCCCCCCGGATGGGCCACCCGGACAGATCCACGACGCGCCAGCAGGGGGCCGAGTACGCAGATGGACGCGCGCAGCCGGCGAACCAGATCGCAGTCCGCGTCGATGCCGGGGGTCTCCGGTACATCGATGGTCACCGACCGGGAGCGGGGAACCCCGCCGTACGCCACCATCGGATCCACCGGATGGTCCGCGTCGAACCGGACTCCGCAGCCGAGCCGACGCAACACCTCGCCCATGATCGCGATGTCAGTGATCCTTGGGACGTTGGTGATGACGCTACGACCCGGTGCCAGCAGCGCCGCGGCCATGAGTTTCAAGGCCGAGTTCTTGGCGCCCACCACGTGCACGGTGCCGGTCATCTGGGTGCCACCACGCACCCGAATGACATCGTCAACCGCGGCGTCGCCCGGGCCGGTCAACCAGGCGGGGTCCGGCCGGTCCGGGATCATCAGATCCGGGGTCCGTAGGCTGTGCGTCATGGCCGTCCACCTCACGCGCATCTACACCAAGGCCGGCGACGCCGGCACGACCAGGCTGAGCAACAACGAGCAGGTCCCGAAGACTGATCCCCGGATCGCCGCGTACGCGGACGTCGACGAGTGCAACGCGGCGATCGGCGTGGCGCTCGCCCTCGGGCAACTCGACGAAGAGCTGCGCACGGTACTCGGATCGATCCAAAACGACCTGTTCGACGTGGGAGCTGACCTGGCCACGCCGGTCGAGCCGAATCCGAAGTACCCACCGCTGCGGGTCACCGAGGCATACGTTGAGCGCCTTGAGGGCTGGTGCGACGAGTACAACGCACGCCTGAGCAAGCTCGACTCCTTCACCCTCCCCGGCGGCACCGCCGGCGCGGCGCTCCTGCATGTTGCGCGGACGGTAGCCCGGCGCGCCGAGCGTGCGGCTTGGGCCCTGATCACCCACGATCCCGACCGAACCAGCACGCTCCCGGCAAAGTATCTCAACCGGCTCTCCGATCTGCTCTTTATCCTGTCAAGAACGGCAAATCCGGCCGGAGATGTGCTATGGGTACCCGGCGGCAAGCACTGACCGATCAACCGTCCGACGCGCCGGTGTGGGAACCGGCGCGTCCTACCACGCCGAGGTCTGCATACCCGACCTGCCGGCTACCATCCGCGGACAGCGGCAGCAGCTCGGGCGAGCGGGAACGGTAGGACTGTTCGGTCGAGCCTTCCCCGTATCGTGGGGCTGACGGGCTCCGCACCCGCTCCGGGACGGGGCCTCAGGCCGCTGGCCAGTCCTGGGCGGTTAGATTCGGCGAGGCCGCCCCCGGAGGAGCGGCCTCAAGCCAGGAGAGAAACCCGGTGACGGTCGAGCGTGCCATAGCGATCTCGACCGGGCTGTGATGGCTGGTACAGCGGAGGATGATCCAGTCGGCGGGCATGGAGAACTGCTCCTGCCCTTCGGGCAGCCGACGACGTTCCACCGCGAGGTCCTTGCGGGAAAGCGTGCACCGGGGGCGGAGGGCGAAACTGAACATCCGGTACCACCGAAGCTCGTCCCCGACGAAGCGGCCGAAGCCGGGGGCCCAGCCCCGGCCGTCGAGCATCGTGGAGGTACGAACACTGAGCCGGATGATTCCTCCGCTGCGGGTGACCAACGCCCGCCGGACGAAGAGAATCAGGAGCGCGCCGACGACGACGGCGATGCCGATCCCAACCCCTTCGACGAGTTCCATCGCCGGGTGGCGCTCAGCGACCCTGCGCGGCCGGGACCGGGCTGGCGCTCTCAGCCAGGACGGTGACGCCCTGGTTGCTCACGGAGAGGAAACCGCCAGCCACCTCGTAGGAGAGCTGCTCGCCTCCGGCAACCTTGATCCGAACCTGGCCGGGCTCCGCGAGCTGGCCGAGCAGGGGAGCATGCCCCGGCATCACGCCGAGCTCACCCTCGGTCGTCCGGGCCATGACCATCTCGGCCTCGCCGGACCAGACCGTCTCCTCGACGGCTACGAGCTCGACGTGAAGCTGCTGTGCCACGCTGTCTCCTTGCTGCGGCGGCGGATTGCCGAAATTCTAGTCTCGCCCTCGACCCGCCGGTAACGCGGGTGGCGAGACGTACGCCACTCGGGTTGGGATTTCGGCCCCCGACAGGTCAGATCTTGTTCTGGAAGTCCGGATGCTCCAGCAGGAACGCGTCGAGCTGCTCGTCCCGCAACGCCTGGAAGAAGTCCCAAACAGCCGACTTGAAGCGCTCGCCCAGGTACGTCCCGCCATCCTTGACTTCACCACCCGGCAATTTGATCATCTGAATGCTCGCCGGCCGGAGATCCTTCAACGCGAGGCCAAAGTCAACCACGCTGTGCCCCCGGCCGTTGAAGACCAGCGACTCACCGGCGGCCCGGAGCACCCGGTCCAGCTTGAGCGGGTTGCTCACCACATCGGCGCTGATGGCCTGAGTCGCCATTGCCTTGACGAACTGCTGCTGGTGACGCTGGCGGCCGTAGTCGCCGTCTGGCACACCGTTCTCTTCATAACGCTGACGGACATAGTCCAGCGCCTGCCATCCCTCGAGGAGCTGCTCCCCCTTTGGGTATACCGCCTGCTCGCCGACGTACCCCCCGCCGCCGGCCCGCAGCTCACGGTGCGTGCCGTCGGGTTGACGATGCCGCGATCGCACCTCGCGCTCGATGTCCATCGTGACGCCACCCATCGCATCAACGATCTTGACGAAACCACCGAAGTTGATGATCGCCCCGGCGTCGAAGCGTGGGATCCCCGTGACCGACTGGACCGTCTTGCCGAGCAGTTCGAAGCCCTGCGCCACGCTGGGGTTCTCCCCCTGCACGCGGCTGCCGTGGGCCATCGCGGCGTTGAGCTTGCCCCGGCCACCCGGGTACCCGGCCTTGTCGAAGGCGGGAATGTCGACGTAGAGATCCCGGGGCATCGAGAAGAGGAACGCCCGGTCGAGCCCTTCCGGCACGTGCAGCACCATGATCGAGTCGGCCAGCGGCGGCTGTTCCTCCTTACGGGGGTCAATGCCGACGAGCAGGATGTTGAGCGGGCCCTTGATGTCGCTCGTGCGCTCGCTGGCTCCCGCCGCCTGATCACCGAACAGGTCCGCCTTGCCCACCGCGCCCTCGTACCGGGCAAACAGCGCCTCAACCCCGACCAGGGCAGCGCCGCTGACAAACATCAAGACGGCGCCGAAGACGGTGCACACCTGGGCCCACCGCGGCACGCCCGCCCACACCGACGGCTTCTTCTTGCCGCCTTTGCCGGCCTTACCCACGATCATCTCCGTTCGTCACGTCTATCAGGGACGGGCGTACGTCAGCGAATGATGACATGAATGCACGCAGAGTCCGCGCGACGCGCGTAGACGGTACCCTGCCAACCGTCAAGATCGCCGACCGGCGAAAACGAGTTCGCACCCACTGCGTCATCAGATGAACGGAAAGACCGCCCCGGCGTCAACCAGGGCGGCCCTTCGCGCTGCTCACGGGCCTGCGGCGGTAGCCACAGCGGGGCACTCAGCCCTCCGCCATCAGCTCCTTGGCCTTACGCTCCAGGTCCTCCAGGCCACCGCACATGAAGAAGGCCTGCTCGGGGAAGTGGTCATACTCACCCTCACTGATCTTCTTGAACGCGTCGATGGTCTCCTTGATCGGGACCGTCGAGCCCTTCATACCGGTGAACTGCTCAGCGGCGTAGGTGTTCTGCGACAGGAACCGCTCGATCCGACGCGCCCGGCCGACCGTGAGCTTGTCCTCCTCGGAAAGCTCCTCAATACCCAGGATCGCGATGATGTCCTGCAGGTCCTTGTAACGCTGCAGGATCCGCTTCACCTCGGTGGCCACCGTGAAGTGCTCCTGGCCGACGAACTCCGGGGCGAGGATCCGGGACGAGGACGCCAGCGGGTCCACCGCCGGGTAGATGCCCTTGTCGGAGATCGAACGCTCCAGGTTGGTGGTCGCGTCCAGGTGGGCGAAGGTGGTGGCCGGCGCCGGGTCGGTGTAGTCGTCGGCGGGCACGTAGATCGCCTGCAGCGAGGTGATCGCCTGACCCCGGACCGAGGTGATCCGCTCCTGGAGCTCACCCATCTCGTCGGCGAGCGTCGGCTGGTAGCCCACGGCACTCGGCATCCGGCCGAGCAGCGTGGAGACCTCGGAGCCAGCCTGGGTGAACCGGAAGATGTTGTCGATGAAGAGCAACACCTCCTGCTTCTGCACGTCCCGGAAGTACTCCGCCATGGTCAGTGCGGAGAGGGCGACGCGAAGGCGGGTGCCCGGCGGCTCGTCCATCTGGCCGTAGACCAGCGCGGTCTTGTCGATCACGCCGGACTCGGTCATCTCGGCGATCAGGTCGTTACCCTCACGGGTACGCTCACCGACCCCGGCGAAGACCGAGGTACCACCGAAGTTCCGGGCAACCCGGGTGATCATCTCCTGGATCAGCACCGTCTTGCCCACGCCGGCGCCGCCGAACAGACCGATCTTGCCGCCCTTGACGTACGGGGCGAGCAGGTCGATGACCTTGATGCCGGTCTCCAGCATCTCGGTCTTCGGTTCCAGGTCCGCGAAGGCCGGGGCCTTGCGGTGGATCTGCCAGTGGTCGTCCGGGCTGAGCGTCTCACCCGGCTCCAGGTTGAGGCACTCCCCGATCGCGTTGAACACGTGCCCCTTGACCGTGTCACCCACAGGCACCGTGATCGGCGATCCGGTGTCCCGCACCTCCACCCCGCGGACGAGGCCGTCGGTCGGCTGCATGGAGATGGCGCGGACCAGGTTGTCCCCCAGGTGCTGGGCGACTTCCAGGGTCAGCGTCTTCTCACCGCCGGATAGGGTCACGTCAACGTGCATCGCGTTGAACAGGTCTGGCATAGCGTCGCGCGGGAATTCGGCGTCGACGACCGGGCCGATGACCCGGACCACGCGACCGGTGGCCGCCTTGGTTCCGGCTGGCCCCTCAGCAGTAGCGGAAACAGTCATCACACTTCACTTCCCGACGCGGCCAGCGCGTTCGCGCCGCCGACGATCTCGCTGATCTCCTGGGTGATTCCGGCCTGGCGGGCCGAGTTCATCTCGCGCGTGTACTTCTCGATCATCTCTTCGGCGTTGTCGGTGGCGCTCTTCATCGCCCGCCGCCGCGACGCCGACTCACTCGCCGCCGACTCGACCAACGCCGCGTAGATCCGCGTATTGATGTACTTCGGCAGCAGCGCGTCGAGGAGCGCCTCCGCCTCCGGCTCGAATTCGTAGGCCGGCAGGATGCCCTCGGAGCGCGGCCGGTCCTCGATCTGCATCGGCCCGAGGATCTTCGGAACCGGAACCTGGGTCATCAGTGACTTGAACTCGGTGGAGACGATGTGCAGCTCGTCCACACCGAAGACCCCGTCCGGCCCCGGATCTCCGTCGCCGTCGTCCACGCCGGCCGTGAACGCCTTGATCAGCGTCTCACCCACCTCGCGGGCGTCGGCGAAGGTCGGCTGCTCCGAGAAGCCGGTCCAGCACGCCATCATCGGCCGGTTGCGGAACCGGTAGTACTGCACGCCCTTGCGACCGATGACGTAGAGCGAAGGCTCCTTGCCGTCGGCGCGCAGCCGGGCGAGCAGCGACTCCGCCGTCTTGATGGCGTTGGAGCTGTAGCCGCCGGCCAGACCCCGGTCACTGGTGACCAGCAGCACACCGGCCCGCCGCACTCGCTCCCGGGGAGTGAGTAGCGGGTGGTCGATCCGCGTGTTGGACGCCAGCGCCGTGAGCACCTCGGTGATGGCCCGCGAGTACGGCAGGGAGGCCGCCACCTGCTCCTGGGCCTTGGCGATCCGGCTCGTCGCGACGAGCTCCATCGCCTTGGTGATCTTCTTCATCGACTTCGCCGCGCGGATGCGTTGGCGGAGTACGCGTACCTGGGCGGCCATCGGTCAGCTTCCGGCCGGACGGTCGGTCGCGTCGTCGTGGAACCGGGTCACCGTCTCCCGGTCCTCCTCACCGGCCAGCGGCTCGGCGGCCGGCTCGTTGATCCGCAGCTCGTCCTCCTTGCCCAGGAAGAGCTTCTTGAAGTCGCTGATCGCCGCGTCCAGGGAGGCGATGACCTCGTCGCCCCAGGTGCCGCCGGCGATCTGCGCGAGGACTCCCTCGTGCTTGTGCCGCAGGTACTGGAGGAACTCGGACTCGAAGCGGCCGATCTCGCCGACCGGGATGTCATCCAGCTTGCCCTCGACACCAGCCCAGACCAAGACGACCTGATCCTGCACCGGGAAGGGCGTGTAGTTCGGCTGCTTGAGCAGCTCGACCAGGCGGGACCCCCGCTCCAGCTGGGCCCGGGAGGCCTTGTCCAGATCCGAGGCGAAGGCGGCGAACGCCTCCAGCTCCCGGTACTGGGCCAGGTTCAACCGCAGTGAGCCGGAAACCTTCTTCATCGGCTTCACCTGCGCGGAGCCGCCGACCCGGGAGACCGAGGTGCCGACGTTGATCGCCGGCCGGACGCCCTGGTTGAACAGGTCGGTCTCCAGGAAGATCTGGCCGTCGGTGATGGAGATGACGTTGGTGGGGATGAACGCCGAGATGTCGTTCGCCTTGGTCTCGATGATCGGCAGACCGGTCATCGAGCCGCCACCCATCTCGTCGGAGAGCTTCGCGCAGCGCTCCAGCAGCCGGGAGTGCAGGTAGAAGACGTCACCCGGGTACGCCTCACGGCCCGGCGGGCGGCGCAGCAGCAGCGACACGGCCCGGTACGCCTCGGCCTGCTTGCTCAGGTCGTCGAAGACGATGAGGACGTGCTTGCCGCCGTACATCCAGTGCTGCCCGATCGACGAGCCGGTGTACGGGGCGAGGTACTTGAAGCCGGCCGGGTCGGACGCCGGGGAGGCCACGATGGTGGTGTACTCCATCGCGCCCGCCTCCTCCAGCACGCCCTTGATCGAGGCGATCGTGGAGGCCTTCTGGCCGACGGCGACGTAGATGCAGCGGACCTGCTTCTTCGGGTCACCGGAGCGCCAGTTGTCCCGCTGGTTGAGGATGGTGTCCAGGGCGACGGTGGTCTTGCCGGTCTTCCGGTCACCAATGATCAGCTGACGCTGGCCCCGACCGATCGGCGTCATCGCGTCGATGGCCTTGATGCCGGTCTGCAGCGGCTCGTCGACCGACTTCCGGGACATCACGTTCGGGGCCTGGAGCTCCAGCTCCCGGAAGCCCTCGTTCGGGATGTCGCCGAGGCCGTCGATCGGCTCGCCGAGCGCGTTGACCACGCGGCCGAGGAAGGCGTCGCCGACCGGAGCCGAGAGCACCCGGCCGGTGCGCTTGACGCGCTGCCCCTCCTCGATGCCGGCGAAGTCGCCGAGGACGACGACACCGATCTCCCGGACGTCGAGGTTCAGCGCCACACCGATCGTGCCGTCTTCGAACTCGAGCAGCTCGTTGGTCATGGTCGAGGGCAGGCCCTCGACGTGGGCGATGCCGTCGCCGGCGTCAGCGACGGTGCCGACCTCCTCGCGGGACACGTCGGCGCTGTAGGAGGAGACGTAGCGCTCCAGCGCGCCGCGGATCTCCTCCGTCGAGATGGTCAGCTCGGCCATCCTCTGCTTCCTTAAGTATCAGGGGCCCGGGATACCTAGTACCGACCGGTCCGAATGACGTCTGGTCAGGGCGCTGGCGCGGCAGTTCCGGCTCAGCGCTTAGCGAGCGCGTTACGGGATTCGTTGAGACGACGCAGGACGGTACCGTCGTACAGGTCGGAACCAACCTGGACGCTGACACCACCGAGGACCTCGGGGTTGACCGACTGCTTGACGGTCACCTCGCGACCGTAGATGGCAGAGAGGCTGGCGACCAGGCGTCGCTCCTCCTCCGCACCCAACGGGGCCGCGACGGTCACGTACGCCACCTGTCGGTCCCGCTGGTCGGCGGCGAGCTCGACCAACCGGGTGAGTGCCCCGACGAAGGAGCGTCCGCCGAACCCACCCAGCGCCACCTCGACCAGCCGGACGGTGACCGGGCGGGCCTTGCCGGCGAGCAGCTCACCGGCGAGGGTGGCCCGCTGCGCGGCCGGGGCCGCCGGGTCCGACAGCACGTTGGAGAGCGTCGACTGGCCGGCCACGACCTGACCGAAACGGAACAGTTCGTCCTCGACCTCGCCGAGGTCGCCCGCCTTGTCCGCAGCGGCCAGCAGCGCGGCCACACCGAGCCGCTCGGCGCCGTCGAGGAGTTCCGACGGGGCCGACCAACGATGTGAGACCAGGGTGGTCAGCAGGTCGAGCGCGTCCCCGCCGACCTTCCCGCCGAGGATTCCGGCGAGCAGGTCCGCCCGGTCCGCACCGGAGCGAGCCGGGTCAACGAGGGCCCGACGTAGCCGTGGCTCACGCCGGAGCAGGTCGGCGACGGAGAGAAGATCTTCGGCGGTGGTGGCCACCGCCGAAGACTCCGCGCCCCGGACGTACTCGTCGAGGCGGTCGGCCGCGATCTTGTACGACTCCCGGCTGGTGGCGGCCTGCATCAGCGGGCCCCCGCGCTCTCGAGACCGTTCAGGAACCGGTCGACGGTGCCCGCACGGCGCGCCTCGTCGGCGAGGGACTCACCAACGATCTTGCCGGCCAGGTCCACCGCGAGCGTGCCGACCTCGGTACGCAGCTCGCGCACGATCGTGGTCCGCTCGGCGACGAGCTGCTCCTTGCCCGCGGCGATGATCCGGTCGGACTCCTCCCGCGCCTTGGCGAGGATGTCCTGCCGGATGCCCTCCGCGTCGGCGCGGGCGTCGTCCCGGATCCGGGCCGCCTCGGTGCGCACCTCGGCCAGCTGGGCCCGGTACTGCTCGAGCAGCTGGTTGGCCTCGGCCTGAGCAGCCTCGGCGCGCTTGAGGCCGCCCTCGATCGCGTCCACCCGCGCCTGGTACATCGTCTCCATGCGTGGCATGACGAACTTCAGCAGCACGAAGACGAGTAGGGCGAAGGCGATGGTCCCGACGACGAGCTCTTGCCAGATCGGCAGGATCGGATTGTGCGAGCCTTCGGCGGCGAGAAACATGTCAGACCTCCGGGTCGGGGAAGGGTACTCGTCAGCCGCCGATGGCGAAGGCGAGCACCAGGCCGAAGAGGGCGAGCGCCTCGACCAGAGCGAAGCCCAGGACCAGCCAGGTGCGGTTGAAGCCGGCGGACTCCGGCTGGCGGGCGCTGGCCTGGATGTAGGCCGCGAAGACCAGCGCGACACCGATACCGGGGCCGATGGCGGCGAGGCCATAGCCGACGGTGTTGATGCTGCCTTCGAGGGCGAGAACGTCCATTGCGGGTATTCCTCCTAGCTCACACGTGAGGGCTCACGCGTTCGGGGTTTGTACCAGAGAGCTTGGTCGGGCCGGGCAGCCCGCCGAGCGGGATCTCAGTGCTCCTCGGCGAGCGAGGTGCCGACGTAGTTGGCGGACAGCGTGACGAAGACGTACGCCTGCAGCACGGCCACCAGCGCCTCGAAGAAGGCCATCACGATCGCCATCGCGAAGGAGAAGACCGAGGTCACCTGAACGAAGAGGTTGTCCGCGGAGAGCATCACGAAGCCACCGACGGTGAAGACCAGCAGGAGCAGGTGCCCGGCGAACATGTTGGCGAAGAGCCGGAGGGCCAGGGTAACCGGCCGCACGACGAAGTTCTGCAGGAACTCGATCGGGATCAGCAGGAAGTGCATCGGCCACGGCACGCCCGGCAGGATCAGGCTCATCTTGAGGTACTTGAGGAGACCGTGCTTGCGGATCCCGACCGCGAGGTAGAGCACGTAGGAGATCACCGAGAGCACGATCGGGAAGGCGATGTGCGCGTTCGGCGAGATCTGCAGCCCGGGAACGATGCTGAAGATGTTGGTAACCAGAATAAAGCTGAAGAGCACCGTGAAGTAGGGGGCGAACCGGATTCCGGCATTGCCCATCTGCTCCCGGACGATGTTGTCCCGAACCAACCCGTAGACCGACTCGGCCAGCCACTGCCCCTTGCTGGGGACCAGCTTCGGATTCCGGTAGGTGGCCATGTAGAAGACGATCACCAGCCCGACGGCCAGCCAGACCATGAGGGTGAACTTCGTGACCCACGGTCCAGCCACCGCTGGCGGGTAGAAGTCATTGACGCTGGGGGGCCAGGGAAGGTCCTGGGCGACGACCAGCTGTCCGCTCACCGTGTCATCCTCCACACTCGACAGACCGGCGCGTGCCGACACTCAGGCACCGAGCCTCTTCATGATCAGGTAGATCGCTGCGGCTGCGCCGAGCATCATGCCGACGGCGATCCCCACGCCGGCCGGCACGCCGAGGAAGCGCTCTGCCAACCAGCCAAGAAATCCCCAGACCAGGATGCCGGCGAGGAGGTAGCCAAGCACGGCACCCGCCACACCCTCCGACGAGTGCGCGTCGGACGGCTCGCGGTTTGGGTTGTCGGCCATTACGACGCGTACATTATCAGCCGTAGCACGCAGGAGTGCGCGGCACCCCCCACACTGCAGGGCGGCGTGCGGGCGGCGGCTGGCGCGTCAATCTGGGCCAGCCTACTCCTGTCCGACACGCCGCACAGGACATCAAAACGTCGGGTAAACGCCCGTCGTCCACCAGGGGCGTCCGGCCGCCGGCCGTCTCAGTTCTGTGACGACGAGTCGACTGTGGGTAACGGAACGCGGAGTGCCCAGGTCAGATGGGCGGCCGTCCAGACCACCACGGCAGCGATGATCGCCACCCCCATGTCCGGCAGTCCGGCCCAACCAGTCGCGGCGACCGCCGCCATCACCACACCCAACACGACAATCTTCGTGGCGTAGGTGACCAGCCCAACCGACATGATCAACCGCGGGCTGACCGCGTCCGCCCAGGCCACCGAGAGACCGGAGACCAGGTAGCTCGCGACCACGAGCGCGATCCCCGCCGCCACCGCGATGGCGGAGGTGGTGCCGCGGACGACCGCCGCGACCGGTACCGCGGCGACCGCGAAGAGGGCGCACGCGGCCAGGGGCAGCCGCAGGTACGGCAGCCGCGCGCGAATCGCGCCCGGCTCCCCCGCGCCCGGATCGGTCACCCGCAGCTGGTCGTCGTCCCGCCCCGGGGAGGTCGGCGTCGTCTCGGTGTTCACAGCACCACAGTCTATTGGCCCCCGAGCCGGCAGCCGCGCGACGCCAGGTGACCGGTGCGACGGGGCACACGGCGAGCGCCTGCCGCCCCACCGGTACGCCGACGGGATCTCCCGCCCCGGGGAGCTCGGGGCCCCTAGTCCCCGATCCGGGTACGGGTGACGTCGAAGGCGGTTACCTCGCTCGGCGGGACGAAGTCCCGAGGGGGCTGGCCCCGTAGAGCGACGGACATCAGCTCCACCACCCCGTCGGCCATCCGCGCCTGGACCGCGTGCCCCACAGCATCGCGTGGATTGTCCGGATTGGTAGCGATCGCTGCCACCGCGAGCTGTGGTGTGACGGCGACGATGGACTCCGTGCCGTACCCCTCCGAACTGCCGGTCTTGCCGGCGACCGGGCGTCCCAACCGGGAGCGCAGCTCCTGTGCGGTACCCCCCTCACAGCCTCGGTACATCGACTGATCCCCGACCGGACAGCGCGCGGCGTCCACCGCTGCCCGGGCCACGTCCCGGGCCACCACCTGCCGGCAGTCCGGCGCCCCGGCCGTGACCGTCCGACCGGCCGCGTCGGTAATCCGCACCACCGGTAGCGGCGCACACCACCGCCCCTCGGCCGCGATGGTGGCGTACGCGTTCGCCAGGTCCAACGGAGTTGTCGCCGAGACACCCAGCGTGAACGGACCCCACTCTCGGGCGCCGTGCCGGGCAAGCTGCTCGTCCCCGGGCGCCCGGAACACAATGCCCAGCCGCTCGGCCATCTCCACCACCCGATCCGCGCCGACCCGCTCGGTCAACCAGGCGAAGTAGGTGTTGACCGACTTGCCGAACGCGCTCCACATGGTGTGCTCGCCATCCACCGACGAGCTGGCGTTGCGGGGGCACCAGTTCCCGTCACAGCTCGCCTCACCGCTGACCGGGAAGCGGGTGACGATCCGATCGGGCGCGTCGAAGACGGTGTTCAGTGGCAGCCCGGCCTCCACCGCGGCCAGAACGGTGAACAGCTTGAACGTGCTCCCGGCCTGGTAGCCCTGGATCGCGCCGCCGCCAGCGACCAACTGGTTGACCGTGTTCGGGCGGTTCTTCCACCCGTCCGGGTTCGCCTGCACACCGTAGTTACGGTTGACCGCCATGGCGAGCACCCGCCCCGTACCGGGCTGGACCACGGCGGTCGGCAGCGCGTACCGGTGGTTTTCCGAGTAGATCTGCCGCACCTGCCCGATCGCGGCCTGCTGCACCGCCGGGTCCAGCGACGCCACAATCTCGTAGCCGCCTCGGCGCAGGGCGAGCTGCCGCTCGTCCACCGTCGATCCGAACGCCTCCTGAGAGTTCCACCAACGGGTGAACCAGTCGCAGAAGAAGGCCCAGTCGTTCTGCTCCGCCGGCACCGCCGCGCAGTCGTTCGGCGTCTCGGTGGGGCGCAGCCGGAGCGGTTCAGCCGCCGCCCGGGTCGCGTCGTCCGCGGCAAGCTGACCACTCTCGACCATCTGGTCCAGTACGTACGCCCGGCGTTGCAACGCGGCGTCGGCGTCCCCGTTGAGCGGATCGTCGGTGTGCGGAGACTGGACCAGCCCGGCGAGCAACGCCGCCTCGGCCAGGGTCAGGTTCGCCGGCGACTTGGTGAAGTAGCGCTTACTCGCGGCCGCCACCCCGTACGCCCCGGCACCGAAGTACGCGATGTTGAGGTAGCGGGCGAGGATCTCGTCCTTGCTCAGCTCCCGCTCCAGGGCCAACGCATACCGCACCTCCTGCACCTTGCGCGCGGAGGTGACCTCGGTGGCGGCCTTGCGCTGCGCTTCGGTCAGGCGCGGGTCGCTGGCCAGCACGTTGCGGACGTACTGCATGGTCAAGGTGGACGCCCCCTGCCGGACCGCACCGTCGCGCTGATTGGCGGTGAACGCCCGGACCACGCCGCGTAGGTCCACCCCACGGTGCTGGTAGAAGCGGGCGTCCTCGGCGGCGAGTATCGCCTGACGCATCACCGGCGCCACCTCGTGCAGCGGCACGTCCACCCGGTCCTCCTGGTAGAAGGAGGTGATCAACGTACTGCCGTCGTTGGCATACAGGTTGGACCGCTGGGGGGTCGGCGGCGTCCGCAGGGTGTTCGGCAGCTCCGTGTAGGGCGCGGCGAGCGCCGAGAGGCCGACTCCGTACACCAGGGCGGCGGGCAGAGCCGCCACCGCGAGCCCGAGGCCAGCCAGGAGGCCGGCGAGCAGGACGGTCATGAGCTTGTTCAGGTGTGCCCGGGTCATCAGCTCTCCCCGCAGGAGCCGGCAGGACCCGTTAAGAATGACCTGAATGCACCTCTTGTCCGCCTTGTTCCGCTGGTGGTTAACCCGGGTGGGTTACGGCAACAGCGCCGCCGCCAGCGGACGCACCGTCTCCTCGACCTCGTCCGCGACCCGGCCGAAGCACTGGTCGCCCCGCCCCCACGGGTCGTCGAGGTCATCCGCGGCCAGCGGCCCAGCCCCCGCCCGAACGGCGTCGACCGCCTCGACCAGCGCCACGCCGCGCGCGTACACGGCGGCGGGGGTCACCCCGGCCGCCGGCAGACCAGCCAGGTCCACCGCGGGCAGCAAGCGGCCGAACTCACCCAGCACAAAGGTGCGGGAGCCCGCGTCCGGACGTAACACCGACACGAACTCCTGCTGATCGGCGGTCGCGGTAAGCACCAGGTCAGCGGCGTCGATATACTCCGAACGCAGCTTGCGGGCCGCGAAGCCCTCCGTGTCACCGCCCCGCCCGGTCACCTGTCGGGCCGCCGGCGGGTTCATCTCCTCACCGGCGTGCCAGCCGCCGGTGCCGGCGCTGTGACTGTGCAGCAGATCATCGACGAGCCCCGGTGCGGCGTCACCGCGCCGCGCCAGCCGCTCCCGGGCAGCCAAGACCAGCAGTCGCTCAGCCATCGGAGAGCGACAGATATTGCCCATACAGACGTGGAGAACGGTAAACGGCGGCACTCAGGCCACCCGACTCGAGATGATGTCCGGCACCACATCGCGCAGCCGGTCCAGGTCGATCGCACCGGCCCGGATTAGCTGGGGCACCGCCCCGGTCAGGTCCACGATCGTGCTCGGCACCGGATCCACCGCCGGCCCCGCCTCCAGGTACGTGCGCACCGAGTAGGCGAGCTGACCGCGGGCCGCCTCGGCGGTGGTGGCTGCGGGCAGGCCAGCCGTATTCGCCGAGGCCACCGCCATCGGCCCGGTCTCCCGAAGGACCTCCAGCGCGACCGGATGCAACGGCATCCGCACCGCGACCCGGCCCGACGTCTCCCCCAGATCCCAGCGCAGGCTGGGCGAGTGCTCGACCACGATGGTCAACGCGCCCGGCCAAAAGGCCTCCACCAGGTCACGGGCCGCGCTGGGCAACGAGAAGACCAGACCATCCAGGGTGTGCCGGGAGCCGATCAGCACCGGTGGCGGCACCGGCTGGCCGCCCTTGGCGTCGAGCAGGGCCTTGACCGCGTGCGGAGTGAACGCGTCCGCCCCGATCCCATAGACCGTGTCGGTCGGCAGGACGACCAACTCGCCGTCGCGGATCGCCTTGATGGCTGCCGCGATGCCGCGGTCCCGGTCGGCGGGCGACCGGCAGTCGTAGAGCATCACGAGCAGCAGTCTGCCACGCCCGAGTCCGGGCGGTGTGCCGGCCGTGCCCGGGTGACGGAACACGCGCGCTCCGCCCCCGCCCTGGAGGTGGGCGAGTTCACCGGCCTACCCGCCAGCGCCACCGGAGTCTCGCGGGTCCACGGTGCGCCGCCGCCGGGTCGCGGTAGCGAATCGGGGCCGGCCGGCGAGGTCGGCGTGGTCGGCGATCGAGTCGTACCGGCCATCCCCGGCCAGCAGCCCGGGCACCGCCGCGCCCTGCGTGTCGTCGTGCTCGATCCCGAGCCGGCCCCCGGGCCGTAACAGCACCGCCGCCCGGGGCACCACCGGCCGGATGACGGCCAACCCGTCCATGCCGGCGAAGACCGCACGGGCCGGATCATGCCGGCTGACCTCCGGCGGCACCACCACGCCCGCCGGTACGTACGGCGGGTTGCACAGCAGCACGTCCACCCGCCCCAAGAGATCGTCGAGCAGGTCCGACGCCGTGACATCAGCGGCCACCACCTCAACCGGCCGATCACCGACGGCGGCCCGGCTGGTCGCGTTTCGCCGCAGCCACGACAGCGCCGCCGGGGAGCCTTCCACCGCAACCACCCGGGCCGCCGGGACCTCCTGCGCCACCGCCAGAGCGATCGCCCCGGAACCGCTGCACAGGTCCACGACCAACGGTGCTGCCTCCCGGCGTGCCTGCTCGACGCCCCACCCGGCGAGTAACTCCGTCTCCGGACGAGGCACGAAGACACCCGGGCCGACCGCCAGTTCGAGATGCCGAAAAGGTGCGCTGCCGGTGAGGTGCTGCAACGGTTCCCGGTCAGCTCGCCGGGCCACCAACGCATCGAACCGGCGACGCTGGTCCGGGCTGAGCCCGTCGGCCAGCGCCAGCCGACCACGCGGCACTCCCAGCACGTACGCGGCCAGCACCTCCGCCTCCCCACGGGGCCCCTCGACCCCGGCGTCGGCCAGCACCCGGGCGGCCCGGACGACCGCCAGGGTGGGTCGCTCCCGATTCGTCCCTTCGGACGGCTGTTGCGACAAAGTGCTCACGCCATAATCATGAGGCGTCGCGCATCCGACCACGAGCCGGTGCGGTCAGGCGCACACAGACAGGAGGGTCGCGGGTGGGTTGGCTGGACCAGGTCGGCGACCAGGTTGACACCCTGAAACGGGCACGCGGGCTACAGGAGTCGAGCCGCTCCGCCGAGGCGTACCGCATCCTCTCGGGCGTGCTCGCCACCACCACCGACCGGTACGCCCGGGCCGACGCCCTGGTGCAACGCCTCTCCGCGGTGGTCAACCTGGGTCGCACCGCGGAGTACACCCGGGCCATCGAGGAGGCCACCAGCGCCGTCCGGGACCTCACCGAGCCGTACCCCCACGGGCACCTCCACGCACTCGCCGCGCTCGCCGCCCACCACCAGGGCGCCCTGGACCGCTGTGTCATGCATCTGGTGCGGGCCGCTCGCGCGCTGGGCGCCGTCGAGGACCCCGACCGGGACACCGCGTGGGGCTGGCACGACCTCGCGATGGCCTACTCCTACCTCAGCTTCCACGGGTACGCGCTGGGCGCGATCGAGCGGGCCCGACAGCTCGGGCTCGCCGCCGGCATCCCGGCGGAGACCTTCGCCGCCCCCGGGATCCGACTACGCAACGCCGTCGCGCTGGACCACACCGGTGACAGCGACGGCTGCCTGCGGGTGCTCCGCGACGTCGCCAGCGATCTGGAGCAGTTCCTGCACACCGGACAGGCCGGGCGGCTCCGCCCCAGCAGCCTCGCCGCGTACGGCTACGCCGCAGCACGGCAGGCCGCCCTGGGTGACCGGCTGGAGGTGGGAACAGACGGCGCCCCGGCCCGTCTGCTGTGCCACGGCGGCGACAGTGCCCGGGCGCGCGACATGCTCCAACTCGGCGAGGTCTGCCTGGCCATCGCGGCCGACCGCCCGATCGAGGCGGTCACCCGGCTGGACACCGTGCAGGTCTCCACCGAGACCCTGGGCGCGGCCGAGCCCGAACGGCTACGCAGCATCGCGCTGGGCCGGGCCGGGGAACACGTCGCCGCGCACCGCGCCGACCGGCGGGCGTTCCGGCTCGCCGCGCACCGCAACGATCGGCTTCGGGACGTCTACATCGACGGGATCGCCGCCCGCATCGACCACGAGGAGATGCGCCGCGAGGCCGCCCGCTTCGAGGGAGAGGCACTCACCGACCCGCTGACCGGGCTACCCAATCGACGCCGGCTCGAGCGGTACATCGCCGCCGTGATGGCCCAGGGGAAACGGGTGGTGATCGGCGTCTGCGACCTGGATGGATTCAAGGCGGTGAACACGTACCACGGGCACCACTCCGGCGACCTGGTCCTGCAGCGCGTCGCGGGAGTGGTAAACCGGGTGATGCGGCGCGACGACTTCGTGGCCCGCTACGGTGGCGACGAGTTCGTCGTGGTGCTACCCGGTACGGACATGGCCGAGGCGGAGGAGGTGGCGCGCCGGATCAAGTCCGCCGTGCGGACCGAGGACTGGGAGTCCCTCGTGCCCGGCACCCCGGTCGGGGTCAGCATCGGCTTCGCCGAGGTGGCCGCCACCGGCCCTGACGTACCGGACGCCCTGAGCCTCGCCTTCGAGACCGCCGACCGGGAGATGCTACGCGCCAAGACCCGCCCCCGCGCCTCCTGATGGCCCGCGGGGCAGGCTCGCGTACGGTCCGCGGAGGGTGCCTGCCCGGGGCGGGCCGGCGGTGTCAGCGGCGGCCCAGGTCCGTGTCACCCGCCAGCCGGGCTGCCCGGTCTGCCTCAGCGAGCGCTGCCAGCACTCCGTCAAGCTCTCCCGCGAGCGCCAGGTCCAGGTTGTACGCCGTGTAGCCGATCCGGTGGTCGGTGATCCGGTTCTGCGGGAAGTTGTAGGTGCGGATCCGCTCCGAGCGATCCACCGTCCGTACCTGCGCCTTACGCGCGTCGGAGGCGGCGGCATCGGCCTGCTCCTGCGCCACCGCCAGGAGTCGGGCCCGCAGGATCCGCATCGCCTGCTCGCGGTTCTGCAGCTGGGACTTCTCGTTCTGGCAGGAGACGACGATGCCGGTCGGCAGGTGCGTGATCCGGACCGCCGAATCGGTCGTGTTCACCGACTGACCACCAGGACCAGAAGAGCGGAACACATCGATCCGAAGCTCGTTCGGGTCGATCGTTACGTCGATCTCCTCGGCCTCCGGCAGCATCAGTACGCCGGCCGCGCTGGTGTGGATGCGGCCCTGCGACTCAGTGACCGGCACCCGCTGCACGCGGTGCACGCCGCCCTCCCACTTGAGTCGGGACCACACCCCGTTGCCGCCTTCCGGAACTCCCTTGCTCTTGATGGCCAGCGAGACGTCCTTCACGCCGCCCAGGTCGGAGTCCTGCGCGTCGATCACCTCGACCAGCCAGCCACAGCGCTCGGCGTACCGGGTGTACATCCGCAGCAGGTCGCCGGCGAAGAGTGCCGACTCCTCGCCGCCCTCCCCCGCCTTGATCTCGACGATGACGTCCTTGGCGTCGTGCGGGTCCCGCGGGATCAACAGCTCGGCGAGGCACTCCTCCAACGCCGGCAGGGTCGCCGCGATCGCCTCGGCCTCGGCAGCGAAGGCTGGATCCTCGGCCGCCAGCTCCTTCGCCGCCGCCAGGTCGGCCCGGGCCTGCGTCAACTCGGTGGCGGCCTTGTGCAGCGGCACCAGCTCCGCGTACCGCCGGCCGACTCGACGAGCCGTGTTCTGGTCGGCGTGAATCGCCGGGTCGGCCAGCCGGTTCTCCAACTCCGCGTACTCGTCGAGGAGGGTGACCAGACGCTCGCTACTCATGGACAGCTACTCCTTTGACAACGGCGCTGGACAGCGATGCCCCGAGTCGGGGCGGAATGCGGACGGCGCCCGTGTCCGGACGAAGACCGGACACGGGCGCCGAGTTGGGCGTTACTTGCCCTTCTTGGCCTGAACCTTGGCGTACTTCTGCTGGAACTTGGCCACCCGGCCGGCGGTGTCCAGAACACGCTGCTTACCGGTGTAGAACGGATGGCAGGCGCTGCACGTCTCGACGTGGATTGAACCGCCCTTGGCGGTGCTGCGGGTGGTGAAGGTGTTACCACAGGAGCAGGCGACCTCCGTGGTCACGTACTCCGGGTGGCTGTTGGGCTTCATGTCGCCTCGGTCCTCTCGTTGGTGGTCGCCGGGTCGCCCGGCCGCGGGGTGTACCACGGACAGGGCGTGAACCGGAACCGGTGGCCGACTAACCAGTCTGCCACGGGGTCAGGTCGGCTCGGCAGGCGGGCTGCGGGGCTGGCAGCGCAAACGCCGGCCCGTACCACCGCATTCCCGACCCGCCGCCGAGCATTCGCCCCGGCGGTTCAGCTCCAGGCGTGGAGACCATCCGCTGCGGTGTCGCCGGTGTCACCGGGGCGCGACCCACCGGCCGCGCCCCGGGCTGACCTGGGGCTCACTCCCCTGGCGTCGACTTCGCAATCTGCATCAGGAACTCGATGTTGGTCCGCGACTTCTTGAGCCGGTCCAGCAGCAGGTCCAGCGCGGCCTGTGAGTCCAGCGCGTGCAGCACCTTCCGGAGCTTGTGGACGATGGCCAGCTCCTCCGGCGCGAGCAGGATCTCCTCCTTACGCGTACCGGACGGGTGGATGTCGATGGCCGGGAAGGTCCGCTTGTCGGCGATCTTCCGATCCAGCTTCAGCTCCGCGTTACCGGTGCCCTTGAACTCCTCGAAAATGACCGTGTCCGCCGTCGAACCGGTCTCCACCAGCGCGGTGGCGAGGATGGTCAGCGAACCACCGTTTTCGATGTTGCGGGCCGCACCCAGGAACCGCTTCGGCGGGTACAACGCGGTGGAGTCGATACCACCCGACATGATCCGGCCGCTGGCCGGCGCCGCCAGGTTGTACGACCGACCAAGCCGCGTCACCGAGTCCAGCAGCACGACCACGTCGTGGCCCAGCTCGACCAGGCGCTTCGCCCGCTCAATCGCCAACTCGGCGACGGTGGTGTGGTCCTGCGGCGGCCGGTCGAAGGTTGCCGCGACGACCTCGCCCTTCACCGACCGCTGCATGTCGGTGACCTCTTCTGGACGCTCGTCCACCAACACCACCATCAGGTGGCACTCCGGGTTGTTGTGGGTGATCGCGTTCGCGATCGCCTGCAACACCATCGTCTTGCCGGCCTTGGGCGGCGAAACGATAAGCGCCCGCTGGCCCTTGCCGATCGGCATCACCAGGTCGATCACCCGAGTGGTGAGGATGTGCGGCTCGCTCTCCAGCCGCAGCCGCTCCTGCGGGTAGAGCGGGGTGAGTCGATAGAACTCCGGCCGGCGCTTCGCTTCCTCCGGCTCCATCCCGTTGATGGTGTCCAGCCGGACCAGCGGGTTGTACTTGTCCCGCCGCTGCTCGCCCTCCCGCGCCGCGCGGACGGCACCGGTGATCGCGTCACCACGCCGCAGACCGTACCGCTTAATCTGGGACATAGAGACGTAAACGTCATTCGGCCCGGCCAGATAGCCGGTGGTCCGGACGAAGGCGTAGTTGTCGAGCACATCGATGATGCCCGCTACCGGGACGAGGACATCGTCCTCGCTGACCTGGGGCTCCCGCCCACCGTCGCCGTCCCGGTCGCCACGGCCGCGCCGACGATCCCGGAAGCGGCTGCGCCGGCCACGCCGACCGCCGCCCTCGTTCTCCTCCTCGCCGTCGTTGTCACGCTGGCCACGGTCGTTCCGGTCGCCCCGCTCAGCACGCTCGCCACGGTCACCGCGCTCGCCACGCTCAGCACGCTCGCCACGGTCACCGCGCTCGCCCCGCTCAGCACGCTCGCCCCGCTCAGCACGCTCGCCACGCTCACCGCGCTCGCCACGCTCAGCACGCTCGCCCCGCTCAGCACGCTCGCCCCGCTCAGCACGCTCGCCCCGCTCAGCACGCTCGCCACGCTCAGCACGCTCGCCCCGCTCAGCACGCTCGCCCCGCTCAGCACGCTCGCCCCGCTCAGCACGCTCGCCCCGCTCAGCACGCTCGCCACGCTCAGCACGCTCGCCCCGCTCAGCACGCTCGCCACGCTCAGCACGCTCGCCGCGCTCAGCACGGTCCCGGCCACCGCGGCCTTCACCACGCTCCCGGCGTTCGCCGGCCTCGGCCTCCTCCGGTCGCGTCTCAGCGCGGGCCTCACCGGCCTCACTGACCGCACGGCTACGCCGGCCACGGGCCCGGCCGGTGGTCGGGGTGGTCGTCGGCTGCTCGGCGGGACGCGACTCGGTCTCCGCCCGCTCGCCCGACTCCCGGACCTCCGCGTGGACCTCCCCCCGGGCGGGGGCCGCGGCAGCCGCAACCTCGGCCCGCGGTCGAGGGGTTCCGGTGGCTGCCCCGCCACCCTGGCGCTCGGTGATCGCGCTGATCAGCTCACCCTTGCGCATGCGAGCCGTGCCCGAGATGCCGAGCGACGCGGCCAGGCTCTGAAGCTCCGGCAGCAGCATCGCCGACAGACCTGTGCCGCTACGCCGACGACGGGTGGGAGCAGCGGTCGTGGCATCGCCAGCGACGTTGGAAACATCCGACGTCACGTCGGTGGTGTCGCTCAATGGAATCCTTCCCTCGATAGGCCGGGACTGCCCGGGGTCGACATACAGGTGGCCGGGCGGCCTCGGTGCACCCGCCTCGCGTGGACGCGTCGCGGGAGATGGTGACACAGCAGCCGGTCGCCTTCCCGACTCACCGAGGTGATGAGAACGGGCTCGCCGTCTGCCGCGACCGGTGCGCACTGCGGTGCGGCGTGTCTAGGCAGGGGTGACGGGCAAACCGCCGATAGCTTCGGGGGTGCGCCGACCCGCAGGAAGATCGCGTGCTTCGCGGCTGTGCTAAGTCTAGAGCGTAATCAACTCTTCCGACCTGCGGCAACAGGATCCCGCTCCGCGTGTCCTAGTCTACCCCGCCCAACCCTGGCGCCGTGCACCTCTACCGGCAACGACCAAACCTGCCAGTCTGGCCCCGCTACCAGGTCGGCGGGGGGATCGCGCAGCGCCAGCACAGTCGGGCCAGCCCCGGACACCACCGCTGGCACATCCGCCGCGCGTAGCTCGGCAACCAGCGCGGCCGTCGCCGGCATGCTCTCGGCCCGGTAGTCCTGGTGCAACCGGTCAACGGTGGCCGGCAACAACAGCTCCGGCGCGACGCTGAGAGCATGAACCAGCAGGGCGGCCCGGCCAGCGTTGTGCGCCGCGTCCTGGTGCGGCACGGTGGCCGGCAGGGCGGCCCGCGCGGCGGCCGTGAGCCCTCGCTCCGTCGGCACGAACACTGTTGGCCGGACCCCGGCGGCGACCGGAAGCGACACCGCCCGGGCGCCCTCCGGCTCGGTCCACGCGACGGTAAACCCACCCAGCAGGCAGGGCGCTACGTTGTCCGGGTGACCCTCGAGCTGGGCCGCGAGACGGAGCACGGCCGCGTCGTCCAGCCGCTGCTGCCCGTCGGGCACCAACGCCCGGGCCAGCAGCACCCCGGCTACGATCGCTGCCGAGGACGAGCCGAGACCACGCGCCTGGGGAATCCGGTTGACGCACTCCACCGCCAGCCCCGCCGGTTGGCTGCCACACTCGGCAAAGGTGGCCCGCATCGCGCCCACCACGAGATGCCGCTCGTCGCTGGGTAGGTCACCAGCGCCCTCGCCAACCACCTGCACCGTGACACCGCCAGCGGTAACCTCGGCGCAGACGTCGTCGCAGAGTCCAAGGGCGAGCCCGACGGCGTCGAAGCCCGGCCCCAGATTGGCGCTGGTGGCAGCGACTCGCACCCGGACCGGGCCGGGCATGAAGTTGGTCGACACGTGCTCATGCTAGGACCGCACACCGATGTTCCGAACCACCGCCCCCGCCCCACCTGTTCGGGCGATAGTGGGCGGAGAACCCGCGGCAGGTCAGCGCAGAGCCGACTCCGGCTCGACAGCCGGCTCGGTCAGCGAGAGGCGGCGGGTCGCCACCCGCCAGCCGATCGCGTAGACCAGGGTGACCAGGCCGCCACCGGCCAGCACCACCCGTTCGTCAACCACGTCGATCACCGAGGCCACCACCAACTGGCTCACCGAGACAGCGAGGGTAGCCAGCATCATGTCGGTAGCGAAGACCCGCCCCCGTAGCCGGTCTGGCACCTCCCCCTGGAGGGCGTAGTTGGACATGACCCAGTTACTCCCCCCGGCGAAGTGCGCCACAAAGACCAACACGAGCACCAGCGGGAACCAGTTCACCGCCGAGGTGCCCAGATAGGCCAGCCCGTACAGCGACATGGACAGGGCCAGGCCCGGCAGCAGCCAGGACCGGTTACCCAGGACCCGTCGCATCAGGATCGGACCAACCAGAGCCCCCGCCCCACGTACCGCGAAAAGCAGTCCGGCGCCGATCGGGCCTGCCCCGTAGGTCGCTGCCAACAAGGGAAAGACCGTCAACACACCGTTACCAAGACCGACCGCCGACTTAACCGTCACCAACGCCAGCACCCGAGGCCGATGGCCGATGTAGCCGAGTGCCTCCCGGATAGCCGCCCACGTCGGCTGTACCGGCCGGTCCCGCTCTCGGGGGGCCTGCAACGGCCGGCGAATCAGCCCGGCCAGGAGCGCCGCCAGAACCAGACCGCCGACAGCTGCCCAGAAGGCGACGTACGGTCCGGTGACGCTGCTCAGCACACCGCCCAGCGATGCCCCGACGATCGTCATCGTGCCCCACGCCGAACCCGCGACCGCATTGCCCGCGGCCAACTCGTCCCGGTCCAGCACGTTCGGCAGGGCGGCCTGCGCGGCCGGCGAGTAGAACGCCTTGGCCACCGCCACCACCCCGATCCCGACCAACGCCAGCCAGGCGGTGCCAGCATCGCGTACGCCGAGGAGCAGCAGGACGCCGACCAGCGCGGCGATGTTGGCACCGATCATGATCCGGCGGCGATCGAACCGGTCCGCCAGCGCCCCGGTGTACGGCAGCAGCAGCGCCACGACGCCGGTGTCCATCGCCAGCAGCAGCGCACCCCACACGCCGCTGCCGGTCAGCGCCGGCAGGAGCACCAGCAACGGCACCATGACAAACCAGTCGACGCCGAAGACCATCAGCTCGGCCAAGAGCAGTTTGCGGAAGTTCCGGTTACGACGCAGGACCGAGAGGACGGACGGCATCACCGAACCTTATCCACCGCAGTGCTGCGCTTCGGTCACCGTACGGACAGCAGGGGCACGGAAACGGCGCGGACGCCCCCGACCAGCGGTCGAGGGCGTCCGCATACCAGGGAGTTACTCCGCCGGCGGAAGCGGCGAGGTCCGGCTCCTGGGCAGTCGCAGCACCTCAAACTGGTCAGTTCCCTCAACCAGTGCCGGCGAGGACGCCGATTGGTCGGACGCCTCCCTGGCGGTGGCGGTGGCGACACCACCACCCGGACCCGCCGGCTCCGGCGCATCAGGCCCGGCGTCCGCCGGAGAAGCCACACCGGGCCCGGCGGCCGCCGGCTCGGCTGAGGTGGACGTAGCGACCGAGGTCTCGGCCCCGGCCCGCGTCCCCCGCCGACCGGCCCGCCAGTCCCGGACCGACTCCTTGGCGTGCTCGACCATGACGTACAGGGTCGGTACCAGCACCAGGGTGAGCAGGGTCGAGCTGAGCAGACCACCGATCACCACGATCGCCAGGGGTTCCGAGATGAACCCGCCCTCGCCGGTGAGGCCGAGGGCCATCGGCAGCAGCGCGAAGATGGTCGCGACCGCGGTCATCAGAATCGGTCGCAGCCGGCGTCGGCCGCCCTCGACGACCGCCTCCCGGACCCCCAGGCCCTGCGCCCGGTACTGGTTGACCAGGTCGAGCAGGACGATTGCGTTGGTCACCACGATGCCGACCAGCATGAGAACACCGATCAACGCCGGTACGCCCAGGGGGGTGCCGGTAACCAGCAGCAGCCCGACCGCGCCGGTCGCCGCGAACGGCACGGAGACCAGCAGGATCAGCGCCTGAGTCAGGCTACGGAAGGTCACAACCATGATCAGGAAGACGATCGCGATCGCTGCGAGTACCGCCAGACCCAGATCAGCGAAGGCCTCGTCCTGATCCGCGCTGACACCGCCGATGACGAAGGTGGCCCCGGGGACGTCGATGGCGTCCAGCCGCTCCTGCAGCTCCTGGCTGGTCGCGCCGAGGTCGGAGCCGGTGGCCGTGCCGGTTACCGAGACACTGCGCTCACCGTCGATCCGGGTGATCTGCTGGGGGCCGAGAACCTCACCGACCTCAGCGATGGCGCCCAGCGTTACCGCGCCGACCGGCAGTGCCCGCAACTGCTCGGTCGAGACCGGCGGCTGGGCGGTTTGCAGGACCACCTCCCGCTGCTGGCCCTCGATCGTCAGCTGCCCCAGCGGGGCGCCCCGGAATGCCTGCGCGACGAACTGCCCGACCCTCGCCTCGGTGAGCCCGGCCGCTGCGGCCTTCGCCCGGTCGACCTTGACCTCGACCTGCCCAACCTGGGTGGCCACGCTGGTGGTCACATCCTCGACGCCGGGCAGCCCCGTCATCGCCGCCGACGCCTCGTCAATGGCCTGGGTCCGGGTCGCCGGGTCGGCCGCCTGCACGACCACCTCGAGCTGATTCGCAGCAGCTCCGCCCTGCCCGACCCCGAACCGGAACTCACCCGCCTCGGCACCGAACTCGTCGAACTTCTCGCGTAGGACCGTGCGCATCTGCTCGGCGTCGGTGTCGGCGAGGGTGAGGGACCAGGTCGCCACGTTGTTGCCGCCGGCACCGGCCCACGGGTTACCCCCCGCGCCAGCCGTCACCTGATAGGTCTCGATGCCCTCGGTCTCGGCCAACGCCTCCTCCACCTGTTGGGCCGCCGCGTCCGTTCCCGCCAGTCCGGTGCCTGCCGGCAGTTCCTGGGTGATGGTCATCGTGTCCTGGCCGGAGTCGTCGAGGAAGTTCGTCTCCAGCTGACGGGAGAGGCCGAACGTGCCGAAGAGGACCAGGACGCCGAGGCCGAGAGTGATCCATCGGGTCGACCGTTCCCGGGTGGCGAAGCCGATGACCGGCAGGTACGCGCGCTGCAGCGGGTTACGCAGTTCCTTCTGCTCCGCTGCCCGACGCACCGCCGCCTCGCCCGCCGTCTGACCAGCCGGCTGGAGGAACCAGTACGCCAGCACCGGAATAAGGGTCAACGAGACCAACAGCGAGGCGAGCAGCGCCACCGTGACGGTGATCGCGAACGGCGTGAAGAGCTGCCCGACGAAACCACCGACCAGCGCGATCGGAGCGAACACGGCGACCGTGGTGAGGGTGGAGGCGGTCACCGCACCGGCCACCTCGCGGACCGCGGTACGGATGGCGTCCTGCTTGGACTCGCCGTACTCGAGATGCCGTTTGATGTTCTCCAGCACCACGATCGAATCGTCTACGACGCGGCCGACCGCGATGGTCAACGCGCCGAGGGTGAGCAGGTTGAGCGAGTAGTCACCGATCCAGAGCGCGATGAGCGCGACCAGCACGGACAACGGAATGGAGACCGCGGTAACGACGGTGGAGCGCACCGAGAGGAGGAACACCAGGATCACCAAAGCGGCCATCACGAGGCCGATCAGCCCCTTGGTGGCGAGGCCCTTGATCGACTTCTCGACGAAGGGGGCCTGGTCGAAGACGACGGTCAGCTCGGCACCGGAGGCGGTTCGCAGCTCCGCGAGCCGCTCCCGGATCTCCTGGGAGATCTCCACCGCGTTCCCGTCCGGGGCCGCGGTCACGGCGATGCCCAGGCTGTCCTGGCCGTTGGTACGCGTGATCGCGGTGACCGGCGTGAGCCTCTCCTCGACCGTCGCCACGTCGCCGAGGCGCACCGGGGCGGCCGGCGCCACGGTGAGGATGACTCCGCGCAGCTCGTCGAGGGTGCTCAGCGGGGTGCCGACCTGCACCGGGAGCGTCTGTTGGCCGTCAACAACCGCGCCGGCCGGAATGGCGACACCGTTGGACTGCAACGCCCTGCCAAAGGCGCTGGGCTGAATCCCGGCCGTCGTGAGTTTCGCCACATCTGGAGTGATGACCACTACCTCGTCGCGGGTGCCCGTCAGGTCGACCGTACGGACACCCTCGATCGCGGTCAGTTCCGGCAGGACAGTTCCGCGCAGCTGCTCGCCGAGCGCCTGCTGGTCAGCTCCGCCGGAGGCGGCGAGCACCACCGCCGGTAGGTCATCCGTGCCGCCGGCGATGACCTGCGGGTCAACCCCCTCCGGCAGCTCGACGACCCGGTTGAGCGCGGTCTCCAGCTGGTTGACCGCCTCGTCCACATCGGTACCGAACTCGTACTCAACCTGGATGGTCGCCAATCCCTCACGCGAGGTAGAGGTGATCTTCTCCAGCCCGGTGACGCCCTGCAGGCTGTTCTCGATCGGCACGGCTACCTGTGACTCAACAGCCTCCGGACCGGCGCCCGGATAGGTAGCCACGATGAAGGCGGCCGGGAACTCCAGCGACGGTAGGAGTTGCTGTTTCAGCGACGGTACGGCGAACGCTCCGAATAGCGTGGTGACCACCGCGACAAGGGCAATCAACCCTCTGTTTGCGAGACTGAATCTGGCGAGCAGCGACATCGGCTGGGCTCACTCCTGAAGCGGGAAGATTGGGTCCGGGTGAGTCGAGTGTCCCGTACTGGTTCCACACCAGTACGGCGGGGTTCGCTCGCTGGCACCGCGCCCAGCCCCGACCCTCAGGCCAGGTCGAGCGAACGGGCCGCGGCCAGGGGGTCATTGGCGATGGTCACCGGCGCGGGGGCGGTAGAGATCGCCCACTCCGGGTCTTTCAGGCCGTGACCGGTGACCGTGCAGACAACCGTCGAACCCCGCGGCACCGCGCCCGCGGCGGCCTGCTGGAGCAGTCCCGCGACACTCGCAGCGCTACCCAACTCGACGAAGACCCCGACATCGCGAGCGAGCAGCCGGTACGCGGACAGGATCTCCCGGTCGGTAACCGCGGCGATCAGACCGCCAGAGGCGTCCCGGGCATCCAGCGCTCTCGTCCAGCTCGCCGGATTGCCGATCCGGATTGCGGTGGCGATCGTGGCCGGTTCACGCACCGCCTGGCCGGTGACGATCGGCGCGGCGCCAGCGGCCTGGAAACCGTAGAGCTTCGGGGTCTGGGGGATGTTTCCGGCCGCCCGTTCCTCCGAGTAGCCGAGCCAGTAGGCGGAGATGTTCCCCGCATTGCCGACCGGCATGCAGTGGATGTCCGGCGCGGCACCAAGCGCCTCGACGATCTCGAACGCGGCGGTTTTCTGGCCGTGTAGGCGATCAATGTTCACCGAGTTCACCAGGGCGACCGGATAGTCCTGGGCGAGTTTCGCGGCCAACGACAGGCAGTCGTCGAAGTTACCGCTGACCTGGAGCAGTCGGGCACCATGCACCAATGCTTGGGCGAGCTTGCCCAGCGCGATCTTGCCCTGCGGCACCAGCACCGCACAGGTCAGGCCAGCTCGCGCCGCGTAGGCCGCCGCCGAGGCGCTGGTGTTGCCGGTCGAGGCACAGATGATCACTTTGTTGTCTGCCTCGACCGCTTTGGAGACCGCCACGGTCATCCCCCGGTCCTTGAAGGAGCCGGTCGGGTTGGCACCCTCGACCTTCAGATAGACCTCGCACCCGGTTCGCCCCGACAGCACCGGTGCCGGCAACAGCGGGGTGTTCCCCTCGTGCAGGGTGACGACCGGGGTGGTCGCGGTGACCGGCAACCGATCTCGGTACGCGTCGATTAGACCCCGCCACATGTCGTGCCCTCCGCCTCTCCCGGCCCCGGTCGAAACCACCGGGGTCCAGCCTGACCAGCCACTCGATCGGACTCCAGCACACCCGGCCCGCAATCCACCAGGCGGGACGCGACCCAGGCCACGCCGCGTCGGAACCCGGTAAGCCGGACTGAGCTATGCGCTGCCCTCGACCCGCAGCACGCTGGCTACCGACCGGACCGTGTCCAGCCCTCGCAGCGCCTGAACCGTCGCGGCGAGCGCGGCGTCCGGTGCGACGTGGGTGACGATGACCAGGTCGGCGTCCTCGTCCCGGCCAGCCACACCGCTGCCTGCGGAGCCCTGACGAACGGTTGCGATCGATACGTCGTGCTGCGCGAACACGCCTGCCACCGCGGCCAACACCCCGGGACGGTCGGTCACGTCGAGGCTGATGTGGTAGCGGGTTAGCGCCTCCCCCATCGGCCGCACCGGCAGGTCGGCATAGGCGGACTCACTGGCCGCCCGGACCCCGGCGAGCCGGTTTCGGGAGACCGCCACCACGTCGCCGAGCACCGCGCTGGCGGTCGGCGCCCCGCCCGCGCCCGGCCCGTAGAACATCAGTTGTCCCGCCGCCTCGGCCTCCACGAACACCGCGTTGAAGGCGTCGCCCACGCTGGCGAGGGGATGGGTCAGCGGAATCATCGCCGGATGCACCCGCACACTGACCGTCTCCCGGCCATCCGCGGCGGTGCCCCGCGCCGCGATGCAGAGCAGCTTGATGGTGCAGCCCATCGCCTTGGCGCTGGCGACATCGGCGGCGGTGACCTCGGTGATGCCCTCCCGGTGCACATCCGCCGCACCGACCCGGGTATGGAACGCCAGTGAGGCGAGGATCGCCGCCTTGGCGGCCGCGTCGAAACCCTCCACGTCGGCCGTCGGGTCCGCCTCGGCGTACCCCAGATCAGTCGCCTCTGCCAACGCCTCGGCGAAGCCGGCGCCGGTGGTGTCCATCGCGGAGAGGATGAAGTTGGTGGTGCCGTTGACGATGCCGGTCACCTGGGTGACCCGGTCCCCGTGCAGTGACTCCCGCAGCGGCCGCAGCAGGGGGATCGCGCCGGCCACCGCCGCCTCGTAGTAGAGATCGCCCCCGCCCTGCGCCGCCGCGTCGTGCAGCGTCCCGCCGTCCTCGGCGAGAAGGACCTTGTTCGCGGTCACGACGCTCTTACCCGCCCGCAGCGCCTCCACGAGCCAACTCCGGGCCGGTTCGATGCCGCCGACACACTCGACCACCACGTCGACGTCGTCCCGTTTTACCAGGTCGAACGGGTCAGAGGTGAACACGGCCGGATCAACCGGCAGTTCCCCCCGGTCCCGACCGATCCGACGGACCGCGATACCGGCGATCTCCAGCGGGGCACCGATCCGGGCGGCGAGATCGGCGGACTGCGAGTGCAGCAGCCGGACCACCTCGCTGCCGACCGTGCCGCAGCCGAGCAGCGCCAAGCGCACAGGTGATGTCATCCCACATCCAAAGCGAGCAGGTCCTCTTCGGTTTCCCGGCGGACGATCAGGCGAGCCCGGCCGTCGCGCACCGCGACCACCGGGGGGCGTGGCACATGGTTGTAGTTGCTGGCCATGCTCCGGCAGTACGCACCCGTGCCGGGCACGGCGACAAGATCTCCCGGCTGCACGTCGGCGGGCAGGAATTCATCCTTCACCACGATGTCCCCGGACTCACAGTGCTTTCCCACAACGCGGGCAAGCACTGGCTCGGCAACGCTCGCTCGAGACGCCAGGGTCGCCGAGTACGACGCATCGTAGAGCGCTGTGCGGATGTTGTCGCTCATGCCGCCGTCGACACTCACATAACAACGGCGCCCATCGACCGCGTCACCACCGGTGCCGACCGGCACGGACTTGACCGTGCCCACCTCGTAGAGCGTGAACATGGCCGGGCCGACGATCGCCCGGCCCGGCTCGATCGACAGGTGCGGCACCGCCAGCCGCTCGGCGGCGCACTCCCCGTCAACGATCTTGCGTAGACGCTTCGCCAGATCGGCCGGCGTGGCCGGATCGTCCTGCGAGGTGTACGCGATACCGAACCCGCCGCCCAGGTCCAGCTCCGGTAGCTGTACCCCCCGCGCGTCGCGGATCTGCGCCTGCAGCGCCAGCACCCGGCGGGCGGAGACCTCGAAGCCGCTCGCGTCGAAGATCTGCGACCCGATGTGCGAGTGCAGACCGCGCAGCTCCAACACGTCCTCGTCGAGGATGCGCAGCACGGCGGCGATCGCCGCGCCCTCCGCCAACGAGAAGCCGAACTTCTGGTCCTCGTGCGCGGTGGCGATGAACTCGTGGGTGTGCGCCTCCACGCCGACGGTGACCCGCACCAGCACCCGCGGGCGGACACCCCGCTCGCGAGCCAGCGCGGTGAGTCGGTCGATCTCGTGGGATGAGTCGACGATGATCCGCCCCACCCCGACATCCAACGCCCGGCTCAGCTCGGCGATCGACTTGTTGTTGCCGTGGAAGCCGATCCGCTCCGGCGGCACCCCGGCAGCCAGCGCAGTGGCCAACTCGCCACCACTGCACACGTCCAGGTGCAGGCCCTCCTCGGCGACCATCCGCGCCACCGCCCGGCAGAGGAACGCCTTACCGGCGTAGTAGACATCCTCGGTCGGGAAGGCAGCCCGGAAGTCCCGGCAGCGACTCCGCAGGTCCTCCTCGTCCAGGAGGTACACCGAGGTGCCGAACTCGGCCGCGAGATCCCGCACCGAGCAGCCCGCGACGGCGAGCGCGCCGTCCGCCGCCCGGCTGACGGTACGCGGCCACAGCGCTGGCACCAACGCGTTCACGTCCCGCGGGACACGCAGCCACGCCGCCCCCTGGCTGCCGATCTCCCCATGCAGGGCGCCGGCCTCGTGTGCTCGCACTATCTGTCTCCGCTTCCCGACTGCGGGGCTCGCACGCTCACTCCTCGCGCTCGCACTCTGTCTCCGCTTCCCGACTGCGGGGCTCGCACGCTCACTCCTCGCGCTCGCACTCTGTCTCCGCTTCCCGACTGCGGGGCTCGCACGCTCACTCCTCGTGCTCGCATGTCACATCCGCTCCGGGGCTGCGACGCCGAGCAGCCGCAGTCCGTTGGCGATGACCACCCGGGTGGCGTCGTTCAGCCAGAGCCGGGCGCGGTGCAGGTCGGTGATCTCCTCGTCGCCCCGGGGCAGCACCCGGCAGTTGTCATAGAAGCGGTGGTACGCCCCGGCCAGGTCCTCCAGGTACCGGGCGATCCGGTGCGGCTCCCGCAGTTCGGCGGCGGTGGCCACCACGGCGGGGAACTCGGCCAGCGCCTTCAACAGCTCGTTTTCCTTGTCGTGGTCCAGCAGCTCGGGGTGGAAGTCCGCCGAGCCGCCCCGGGCCAGCCCGACCTCCGCCGCATTACGCCCGACACTCGCCGTACGCGCCGCCACATACTGCACGTAGTAGACCGGGTTGTCGCGGGTGGCCCGGGTCCACAGCTCAATGTCGATGTCGATCGGTGAGTCGGTGGAGTAGCGCGCCAGCGCGTACCGGGCGGCGTCCACACCGATCGCGTCGACCAGGTCCTCGAGGCTCACCACGGTGCCCGCCCGCTTGCTCATCCGCACCGGGGCCCCGTCGCGAACCAGGTTGACCATCTGTCCGATGAGGATCTCCAGGTTACGGCCCGGGTCATCCCCGAAGCAGGCGACCATCGCCTTCATCCGGCCCAGGTAGCCGTGGTGGTCCGCGCCGAGCATCAGCACGACCCGCTCGAAGCCACGCTCCCGCTTGTCCAGGTAGTAGGCGCAGTCAGCGGCGAAGTACGTCCACTCGCCGTCGGACTTACGCAGCACCCGGTCCTTGTCGTCGCCGAAGTCGGTGGTCCGCAGCCAGGTGGCACCATCGGCCTCGAAGATGTGGCCCTGCTGCCGTAGCCGCTCGAGGGCGAGCTCCAACTCACCCCGGTTGTGCAGGTCCTTCTCATTGAAGTAGGTGTCGAACTCCACGCCGAAGTCACGCAGCGAGGACTTGATCTCAGCGAACATCAACTCGACACCCTCGACCCGGAACACCTCCTGGGCGGCGGCATCATCGAGCGCCAGCACGTCCGGCCGCCGGGACTGAACCTGTTGCGCGATCTCCGCGAGGTATGCGCCGGCGTACCCGTCCTCCGGCGGCGGCTCCCCCTTCGCGGCGGCCAGCAGAGAACGGGCGAACCGGTCGATCTGTGACCCGGCGTCGTTGAAGTAGTACTCGGTGGCGACCGCAGCCCCGGTGGCGCGGAGCAACCGACTCAACGCGTCACCGACCGCCGCCCACCGGACGCCGCCGATGTGCACCGGGCCGGTCGGATTGGCCGACACGAACTCGAGGTTGATCGACTGACCGGCGAGCCGGCCGCTGCGGCCGTATTCCGCGCCGGTCTCAACGATCACCTGGGCCAGCTGGCCCGCGGCGGCGGCGTCGAGGCGGATGTTCAGGAAGCCCGGGCCGGCGATCTCCACCGACTTGACCCCCACGGCCTGGCCGAGCTGCTCGGCCAGCGCGGCGGCGAGCTCCCGCGGCGGGACCCCCACCTTCTTGCTGAGCTGGAGGGCCAACGTCGAGGCGTAGTCCCCGTGCTCGACGTTGCGGGGTCGCTCCACCGCGGTCTGCTCCGGAAGCGTGGAGCGGTCCAGGCCCCGCTCGGTGAAGACGGCGTGGGCTGCGGTGAGGACGACCTCGGCGAGTTCTGCGGGAGTCACCGAACCATGCTATCGGGGGTAGACTCAGTCCCCGCGGCGGCGACCCAGCATGTGACCCCGGCCCGCCAGATCCCCTGACCGACCGACCTGACGAGGCACGATGAGCATCAGCACCCCGGGCGGCCCGGAGCGCCGCCCGACCGTTGCCAGCACCGCGAAGAAGCCGGCCGGGGGCAGGCCGGCCAGTGGCAAGCCCGGGTCCGGCAAGCCAGCGGGCGGCAAAGCGGGGTCCGGCAAACCCGTGGGCAGTCAGCGCGGCGGCAAGGGGCCACGCAAGCCAATCACCCCGGTCAAGGTAAGCCAGAGTCGCAACTGGGGGCCGATCGCCCTCTTCGTCGCCGTCGGCGTACTCGCCGTCGCAATCGTCGGCTATGGCGGCTGGGCGACATTCCAGGGCTCCAAGCCGTGGGACGAGCGGGCGGACGCTATCGCCGGCATCGTCAACTACCGCGAGAAGGATCCGGAGCTGGTCACGGGCGGTAACCACCAGCAGGGCTCGATCGAGTACTCCATCCTGCCTCCGGTCGCCGGCCCCCACAACGACGCCTGGCAGAACTGCATGGGCGACATCTACGACGCCCCGATCGCCAGCGAGCACGCCGTGCACAGCCTGGAGCACGGTGCGGTGTGGATCACCTACCAGCCCGACCTCGACGCCGGCCAGGTCGAGAAGTTGGCCGAGCGGGTACGCGGCAACGAAAAGCTCTTCCTCAGCCCGTACGAGGGCTTGGACGCCGCGATCTCACTACAGGCCTGGGGCTACCAGCTCAAGGTCGACAACGCCGACGACAGCCGGATCGACGACTTCATCAAGACGCTGAAGGTCAACGCCTCGGTCGAGGGCCCAACCGCCCTCTGCGCCCAGGGTGTCACCGCCACCGGCACCACTCCGCGGGAGCTCGGCCCGCAGATGCCGCAGTAGTTAGGGAGCCGGAATGTCCGCCCTCACGACCCTCGAGGAAAAGCCGGACGGAGCTCGGAGCGCCGATGGCGCCCGTCGCCCCGCTACCCGGTTCGGCACGTCAGCGATGGCGATCGCCATCGTGGTCGGCCTCCTGCTCGGCTTTGCGGGAGGTCTGCTCACCCCCGACCTCAACCGACCGGGGGACACCTCGGCCGAGGCAGGCTTCGCTCGGGACATGACCACCCACCACGCCCAGGCGGTGGAAATGGGGCTGATCGCCTTCAAGCACGGCACGGACCAGGAGGTCCAGACGATCGGCAGCGACATCGCCCTCGGCCAGCAGGGCGACATCGGCATCATGCAGACCTGGCTGCGGTCGTGGGAGCTGGATCCAACCGGCTCCGAGCCCCGGATGGCATGGCTGCCGGACGGCACCGAGATGGTCCGCGACGGGCTGATGCCGGGGATGGCCAATGCGGAGCAGATGACACAGCTGCGGGAGGCCCGGGGCAAGGAGTTGGACGTTCTCTTCCTCGAGCTGATGATCACGCACCATATCGGCGGCATCCACATGGTTGATGCGCTGCTCGACCAGAGCAACGAGAAGGACGTGGTCCAGGCCGCGCAGACCATGAAGAACACCCAGCAGACGGATCTGACCAACCTGCGGAACGCACTCGAGCGCATCCGGGGCTGATCGGGCGGCCACCTACGTCCCACGACCCGCACCACCACGTGGTGGTGCGGGTCGTTTGTCATGGTCAGAGGCTCGACGCAGGCGCCGGTTCGGACCGCCACGACGGCGCCATCCCGGCGAGTCACGGTTTGACGGACAGCCTAGTTGACCGACTAAGTCCGATTCGAGAAGTTGAGACCGCTCCGGGCGAATACATCTCAAAGAGAAGTTTCTCCGCACATATCGTGACCAGTTGCGATTCGTACTCGTTGCGTAAGACGTGGGTGTTGCACTGAGAGACGCGCGGCGTTCGGTCACCAGCTGGTGCCGACGCCACACAATCGGCGGTGACGGGGCGGTGGCGGCCGTCCGTCGCGGAGTGCGGCAGAGCGAGCCGGGAGCGCTCAGCCGCGAACAGGAACTCGAGCTGATCGACACCTTGCGGGGCAGCTACCCCGACGCGTTCGGCCTGGACGAGGAGCTCTGGACGCGGCAGGGTCTTCACGCCCTCATCCAGAGCCGGTTCGGGTTGCCGCTCGACCCAGGCGCCATCGGGGCGTACCTGCGGGCGTGGGGACTCGGTCCACGGGAGCCGCGCGAACGCGCCTGCGGGCTCTGCGTCGGCGCGGTGGAGCGATGGGTACGCACCGAGTACCCATCGATCATCCGAGCCGCTCAGGAGCACCTGGCCGACGTGCACTGGATCGGCCGGATCCGGCTACGCGGCACGATGCCGGCGGCGGACATCATCTCCGCGGTCTCGTCCCGAGGTCGGGTCCAATTCATGATCACCACACCGTCGGTGGATCCCCCGCTCCCCCGCGACTTCGTACTCCGACTCAGCGGCGAAGAGCAGCGCACGGTCCACCTGATCGTGGACGGCTCGTGGCCCCGTAATGAGTGGCCGCGTCGGCTACCCCGCCGCATCACGCTCCACCCGCTACCCAGCTGCGGTCGCGCCGTCGCCGCGTGACCCCAAGCTCGGCTGGACGCGGGCGACTGAAGCGCATCCGCGCATACCGATTCGGTGATCGCGGGAAGGGTTTGCTACTCTTCTCCGGTCGCTGAGCCCCCGTAGCTCAGGGGATAGAGCACCGCCCTCCGGAGGCGGGAGCGCAGGTTCGAATCCTGCCGGGGGCACCACCGATTGCCAACAAAGCCCTCTGACCAGGCAAAACAGGTCAGAGGGCTTTGTCGCGTATTCGGCTGCGCCCGAGCGCCAGCGGCTCCTGGCGGGCATCTGCGCCATGAGGAGTGCAGGTCGGGCGCTTGCCCGATCCGCTGAGCGAAGAGGCCCCGGCACGAAGCCGCGGGCCCGCTCCGTTGTGGGGTCAGTACTTCTTGGCGTGCGCGACGAACGCCTTCCACGGAACCGGGCCGAACATCAGCGCCGGACCGGTCGGGTCCTTGCTGTCCCGGACGCCCACGACGCCGGAGAGGTTGTCGGCCACCTCTACACAGTTACCGCCGTTACCGCCGCTCTTCGTGCTCTTGCGCCACCGGGCACTGGTCAGGTCCATGCTGCTGCCGCTTCTCTCAGGAGATCCAGGGAGCGCCCACGGGGGAGGGCCTCCCCACGAATGAGTTCCCACCGTCGCTCCAGCGTAACAATGTCCGATGTCTACTCCAGTAGTTGCGCCCGCGCCGGGCTGTCCACGTGGGCCACCGCGACCCGTCCGGCATGTCGGCGATGGTGAAGGGCCCGTCCAGCCCGGGGTAGCTGGGGGCGTCGAGCGGGACGACGTGCAGCTGCACCCGCGGCGACTCGGCGCAGGCCAGGAGGTGGGCGAGCTGCTCGGCCATCAGGGCCCGGCTGTCGCCGACCCGCCGCCGCAGGACCCCGGCGTCCAGCACGGCGATCAGCAGCGGCCCCTGCTCGCGCTGGAGGATCGCCTGGCGGTTGAGCCGCGCCTCGACGAGCTCGTCGGTGTCGGTGGTGAGGATGCCGCCGGCGAGGGTCGCCTCCGCGTACGCCTCGGTCTGGAGCAGCCCCGGCACCCAGGCGAGCTCGAAGGCCCGTAACGCGATCGCCTCGCGCTCGACGTTGACCCAGGGACGGAACCAGACCGGCTCCCGGCGGCGGCTCGCGTCCGGCCAGAGGGTGTCGATGTCCCGGCCCAGTAGCTCCGCGACGGTGGCGCGGTGTCGGGCCTGTGGGATGTGGCCGGGGTTGGCCCACCGCGCGGCGGTCTTCGGATGGACGCCGACCTGACCCGCGAGGCTTTCGGCGGTGTACCCCGCTTCGGCGAGCGCTGCGACAAACGCGTGGTTCATGCCTGCTCCAATCCAGAACAAGAAGACTGTCGAAAAAACCAAATGCAACGCTGTGTAGTTGTCCAGCTTCGCCTTGGAGAGTGGGGACAGGACGGTGCGGCCGGTGGAGGACCCGAACCCGCCGGAGGCACTGTCGGGCCGCCCCGCCGGGGGTTGGTGGGGCGGCCCTCCACGCCACTGAGGAGGTAGCCATGCTGTTCCGCTTCCCGGGCCGTCGCCGCAACCGAAACGACGCCCTGCTTCGACGTCGTCGCCGGAACCACCGGGACAAAACGCCGATACAGCCGACACCCCGGGCCCGGGGTGTCGCCCCGGCGTCATGGGCGACCCAGCCGACCGCGGCATTCCCGCAACCTGGTCGGGTCGGGTGGCTCACGCCCGCTCAGACCTGGCGGGCGAACGGCGGTCGATGGTGAACCCGCACGCGCTGCCGCAGCCAAGACTCGGCCCCCACCCCGAACACCCCCGCCACCGCGCCGGTGGCCGACCGCCGCACACGCCACTGCGGCCGATGTGGGCGTGCCGGGCGTGCGGTCAGCCATGGCCCTGCACGGAGGCCCGGCTGCTGCTGAAAGCCGAGTTCGCGACGCGACTGCCCAGTTTGTCGATCTACCTCGCCGGGCTGCTGTACGAGGCGATGCACGACCTGTATCACCTGAACCCGCACGACGGGCAGGGCCCGCGTGAACTGTTCGACCGGTTCGTGGCCTGGGGCCCCTACCGGCGGCCGGCGTTGGAGCCGCAGGAGTGACGCCCGACACGACATGGGTGTGGGGACCGCCGTCCCGTCACCTCCCCACGTGGGCCTTCTAGCACCTGACAGTTCAGCAAGACAAGCGCCACGCGGACTCAAAGCATCTTCGAAGGGAGACTCTCAAGAGATCCAGGGAGCGCGACCAGCCGATCGACCTTCACGCGATCGACACCTCCGGGTCGACCTCCGCAAGCTCTGTGACGGTGGCATCACCAACACCATGAAGAGCTGCGTCGCAGCGGCGATCCTCCCTGGCACCGACAGTGCGGCAATCCTCGGTGACTCGAAGTTGGGGCGGACTCACCCACCTTGTGCTTCGACCGTGCCGAACTGCGGAGCTTCCGCACTTGGCTCGACGGCAACGGAATCTAGACCTGCTTGCCCTCGCCGTCTCGCACGGATGACCCGAGCAGCTTGGATGACATGCCGCTACGCCCAGCAACATACTCGGCGTGGACTTAGACAGGGGCGCCGTTCGAATATCCGACGGGCGTCACCGACTACGTCCAAGTTCCCTACTGACCAACAATTCGGAGCAGTTATGAATTTTTGAAACACAGAAAGCGCAACCCATCCAATCCGCCCCCCCCACAAGCGCAAATATACGAAAATTGCCCACTAGATTCGAAGCTGACAACTCGGTCTATCGTCCACGCCGTACGGCCCGATCGGCCCACCGGCCGCGATCATTACGGTAGCGGGAAGGGACCAGAAATCGAGGTCGGTTGAACCAGTAAATTGTCGCGGCCGACAACGCCGACACCAGCGTAAGTACAACGAGTCCCTTTTGGATTACGTCAACTAGGTTCGCTGACAAATTCTTACTCGGCTCGATCCAGGTTGTCCCCAGAAATGCGACACCGAAGGTAAAGCCCAGAGTGGTCGCAAGTATGACTCTTGACTCATCCCCGTCCGGGAAGAACGTCCTCCAATTGAACCACCAGGCAACAGTAACCAGCCAAATGACAATCACGACTGCAATCAGACCCAAGACCAACGCGAGACCAGGAACCTCGATTGAGGCTTCCACCCCAGCAACCACCGCTGTCACGCTTCCTCCGCTTCGTCGGATCCAAGGATTTCAGGGAACTAGAACCATGAACTGACTTCCCTCCCGAGCCCCTTGCCGACCTCGCTTGCTATAATTCCTCCGGCCAAGGCACCTACTGCACCGCCCACGAGAGTGCCCACCGGCCCGCCGACGGCAGTGCCAATTGCAGCGCCCGCTTGCGCGCCTACCCAAGCGCCGGCCATTCCTCCAACCGCACCAGCACCTGCCACAGTAGCTGCAGCCGCTTCAGACGCACCATCCTTGCGCTCATCACTATAAGTGAAGACACCGTCGACAGCCATCATGACAAAACCAGCCCGACTGAAGTACCGTGCACCGGTTACCCGGTCGAGCGCGCGAACCCTGCCATCCTTCCTGAATCGCGTCTGTACAGCGAATGCATTCCGTCGCCGCGAGTCGGCGGTATTCCCGAATCCTCGGAGATTCACAGCCCGACTCTTTACATGCTGAAGGCCGGCTCCCACATTGTTGGCGACATCAATGGCACTAACATCGAACCCTTTCTTTCCATCGGGCCGATCCACCTTGATATATATAGCAGCTTTTACAACTTTCTGAATCTTGCGTATCGCCCGATAAGTACTGTTGAAACGGTGTCGAAGCTGAGCACTCGGCCGCTTTATGGGCTTGCCGGTTATCTTTATCTTCTTTTTGGTGATGTAGGCGCGTCGGCCATCTCCATTGACACCCTCTTCGTAATATAGGCCACTGGGGTCGCTGAACGTAATTGGAGAGTTGTTAGCGTAGGCGTACCCATGCATCTGCTGAAGGTTCGTCGACTCAATGATCGGGTCAACGCTGATGAAGCGGCCGAGGGTGGGATCGTATTCTCGGGCACCGAGGTGAGTGAGGCCGGTGGGGTCGGTGGTGCCACCGACGTAGCCTCGGGTGCCAAGCCAGGGAGACGGTGGCGTGCCGCGACTTTCGCCATAGGGCATGAGGCGGCGGCGTTGGGTGGTGAGGGTGCCGGCGTCGATCTGGACTTGGCCGGTGCCCTGGTGGTTGTTGACGGTCCACTTCAGGCCGGTGGTGTCGCGGATGGCGTAGCCGTCGTAGTAGCGGGTGCCGTCGGCTTGGGTGCTGCCGGTGGAAAGTTCGAGTTGGGTGTGGCCGAGATAGAGGGTGGTTTTGTCGGGGTCGCGGGTGAGGAGCCTTGCACCGTTGGCGTCGTACAGGTAACTGGTGATGTCGCCGTTTTCAGAGAGGGTGTCGAGGCGGCCTTCGGGGTTCCAGGTCAGGGTTTGGGTGTCGCCGGTGGGCGTGGTTCGGGTGAGGGTGTTGCCGGCGTCGTCGTAGGTGAACGCTCGGGTGGGGGTGGCGGCTTGGGGGCCGGTCGCGGTGACGTCGGTGACCGTGTGGGGTCGGGCCTGGCCGGGGTTGGGGCTGGTGTAGGTCCAGGTGGTGTCCCCGGCGGCGGGGTTCTTGTCGACCTGGGTGAGTCGGTTACCGATGGTGTCGAAGGTCCATTGCCGCCAGTACGGATCGGCGCCGGCGCGTTGCGGGGTGGCGCAGTTCCAGGTCGCTTCGGTCCATGCTTCGGTGAGGCGTTGTTGGTGGTCGTAGGTAAAGCATTCGACCTGGTCTCGTTGGCCGTCGGTCTTCCCGGCGATGACGCTGATCAGGCCATTGTCCTGGTAGGCGTACTGGGTGCTGAACTTGTCGTCCCAGGTGCCCGGGGTGGTGGGGTTCTCGGTCTGCACCCGGGCGTCGAGGAGCCGGCGGACGCTGGTGCCGTGTTGCGTGGTCAGTCGCACTCGATTGTCGTTGTCGCCGAGGTAGGTGCGGTAGGGCAGGGTGTCGTAGGCGTAGTCGATGTCGGCGAGGTAGGTCTGTTCGCCGGAGGCCATGGAGGTGAGTAGGCCCTGGCTGGTGTAGGTGTGGGTCAGCGTTTCGGCGGGCAGCCCGCCGACACCGGGCAGGCTTTGGGTGGCGACGGCTCCGTTGGGCTTGTAGGTCGTTGTGGTGGTGTAGGCGCCGGCGAGCGTGCTGTTGGCAGTGGACGCGGGGATGATGACTGTAGAGGACAGGGGCCGGTAGCCGTCGTCGTAGGAGTCGACGCTGCTGGTGTAGGCCAGTGCGTCGGTGTCGTAGCGGGTGGAACTGGTCGGCTGGCCCTTGGCGAGGGTGTCGTAGGTCCAAGCGGCCATCAGCCGGCCGGTGGCGGATCCGTCGCGGACACCGGTGCGCCGGTCGAGGTCGTCGTAGCTGTAGTACAGGGTGCTGCCGCGCCCGTCGGTGACGGTCTTCACCGTGCCGGTGTCGTGGTAGTCGGTGCTGGTGGTGCCGGCGTCAGGGTCGACAGCCTGGGTTCGTCGGCCGCGCAGATCGTAGGTGTAGGACCAGGTGTTCCCGGCCGGGTCGACGATCGAGGTCAGGTCACCGCGCAGGTTGTACCCGTAGGTGGTCTGGTCGAACGCTCCCGCCGTGTTTGCCGTGTGGTACTGCCGCTTCTCGGCGACCCGGCCGTGGTCGTCGACGATGTCGCGGGTGGGGTAGGACCCGGCGGGTGGGGTGACGGTGGTGGAATTCCACGTGTACGCGGTGGTCGTCTTCCACCTGTACGTGTCCCGTGACCAGGTTTCCGCGGCGGTTTGCCGGTCTCGCCCGTCGTAGGTGTAGCGGGTCTGTCGCTCGATGGCGGAGTCAGCGGCGGTGACGAGGGTAGACGTCGGCGTGGAGTCGGTGTTCCAGAAGGTGGATTCCTTAGCTGTCAGCCCGCGCTCGTCGTAAACGTTCTCGGTGATGACCCGCTTGCCGTCAGCGGCGGTGGCCTGGGTTTGGCGGTGTTGCAGCAGCCCGTCGTAGATCTCGTACGAGGTGATCTGGTTGCCGTTCGGGCCCAACGCCCGCGTGCGCACCCAGGATGGTGCGGTTTTCGACAGGGTGTAGGCGTATTCGACATCGGGAGTACCGGTGGTGTTGCCGGGCCGGGTTACCGACAGCAGCCGACCCACCGCGTCGTAGGTGCCGGTTGTCACCTTGTTGTTGGCATCGGTGACTGTCAATGGGACGGCACGCGTGACGTCGAAGCTGCTGGTGCTCGTGTGACCGGCCGGGTTCGTGACCGTGACCGTGGTGGTCAGCCGGTCGGAGTTCTCCGTGTAGACCGTGGTGGTGGTCCGGTTCGCTACGTCGGTGGACGAGGTGACCTGACCGTGGGAGTCGTAGACCACGTTCTGCGAGGCGATGACCCAAGCGTCATCGACGTAGTGGCCAGTCTTGGTGACGTTGCCCCGTCCCGGTGCGCCGCCGTGGGCGAGCCCGTCGTAGTAGTAGCGGGTGTCGCCGAGCAGCTCGCCTAGCGTCTCACTGCAACCCGCGGCCCGCAGGGTTTCCTGCTTGACGAAGTCGTACTTGTGCGTTGACGGGTTGTCCGCGTACGTGTACGTGACGCAGGTCTGGTCGTCGGTCGCGGGTCCGCCCTCGTCCGACACCGATACCACCCGGCCCAGCGTGGAGTCGTAGCTGGTGCGCACCAGCGACCGCCGTGACCAGGCCCCGTCGACCCATTCCCACCGGATCTCGTCGTCGACCCGGGTGATGTAGGACTTGTGCACGTTCGGCACCGCCCACGTCGTCGACAGCGTCCGAGTACCGGTCGTCACCGTCCACGGGTCGTGCTTGACGATCTGCACCACGCTGCCGCCAGCCCGGTCATAGGTACGCTCGTTGAGGAGATGCCCCCGCCGGTACTCGGCGTCCGTGGCCGCGCCTCCACCGACGACCGAGTCGAACGGTGTCACCGACGCGGTGCGGGTTCCCGAGGAAATGTAGTCGCCGTGCAGGCCCCGCAGGTACAGGTAGTCGGTCTGCGACCGGGTACCCGAACCCGAGCCCCTTTTGACGGTGACGTTGGTGTAGCCGGCCCAATCAGCCCAGGACCGCTTCGCCAGCGGTGCCGCCCACACCGCAGCCCCGTCCGAGTGAGCCCACAACACGCTGGTGGAGGAGTTCGCCGTCGAATACCCGTACTCGGTCGTGATCGGTGCGGAACCTCCCACTAGGTCGGACTCGACAACCTTGGACACAATCCGTTTGTGCCACCACGACCAGCCCGTCTGCCCCGACGGGTTGGTGTAGTACTGCGGGAAGCACCGCTTCGAGTTGTGATCCGGATCCGGGAACGCGGACCCGAACCGGCACCCGGTGTCCGTGTCGGCGTAGGTGACATCAACCTGGCCACCGGACTCGGTCCGCAGCCTGGTGACCCGATACTTCTCATGCGACTGCATCGACGCGTCCGGGTCATAGTCAGCCCGGTTCTGCATCCTCGTGCCGTACGTTGTCAACGCAGGCAGCGTGATCGAGCCACCCGCCGTCTTGCCCGTACGCGTGATGCTCGACAGCCACAACACCGGTGATCCGGGCGCCGACGGGAACTGATGTCCGATCGCCCACTCATCCACCGTCGAATACGAGCCGCTCGTCAACACCTGCGTCGAGATCTTCGATACCCGCTTACTCGACCAGAAACTCGGCGTCAGATTGTTCGAGCAACTCGACGCCGACACCGTGCACTCCAGATCCCACGGAGTGTCGGGCCAGTTCGCCTCGTTGCGCGTACCACACGACGTCGTCACACACCGGTCCGAGTTGGTGAACACCACCCGCGCCGGCGCCACCACACTCGACGCGTCAGCTGCGTGAGTGCCGTACTCGATCCGCTTCAGATACACCTCACGGTGATACTGAGCCGTCGACGACGCCGAATTCCTCAACCCCGTCCGAACCGTCTCCCGGCCATACCAGTACGAAATCTCGTTACCGTTACGGTCCACCACATAGTCAAGCATCCACCGCCATGCCTGCTGACACCGCGACGATCCCACCGACGAACTACTGAAACACGGCTCGTGCGAATGGTTCGCAAAAACCGGCGCCACCGCGGTCGAGTTCATGTTTCCCTTACCATTGGGCAGCTTCTCCCGACCGAACCAGTACTCCGTCCCGTCCGTCGTGGTCACCCGCCAGTGCTCACCGTTGTTGTCACTGTTAGGAGCACCGGTAAGCAACTCCACCCGCGACCCGTCGTCGTCGGCCAGCCGCCACTTCCCGTCGCTGCCGAGCACGATCTCGCTGGACGTGCCGTTGAGCATGATCTGCGCGTTGGGCTGCCGCCAACACAGGTCCCCCGTCGACGCCAACGACGTCCAGTGTGGCGACAGTTCACTTTCGGAGTCGTCCACGCACGGACGGTAGGTACGCTCGATGAACCCCGGGGTGTAGTTCCACCCCTCCCCAAACTTCGACGGCTGAGTGTTCGACCCCGCCGTCTGCCCGTCCACCGAACCCGAGCTGTACCCCAGACTCACCTCCGGTACCAGGTCACCCGGCACCGTCGGCACCTCCATCGGGTACGAGTAGGTGAAATCCGCGGAGTTACCGCCAGCTGCCCACGACGACGACGCCTTCAGATCTGTCTTCGAAAAGTCCCCAGCCTCCGTCGAGGACCCAGCCGCAGCCAACACCACAATCTGCCCCGCAGCCGACCCGGCCGCGTCGGACCCCGCCAACCGACCGCTCTGCGGCTCCAGCGCGGAAGCAGCCAGGTCCACCTCAGCAGTGACCACGCCCGCGGCACCGTCATTGACCGAATCCAACCACCGAACCTGCCCACACTCCGCTGCCTCCGGCGTGGTCAACACGCACGCCGGCATCGTCGCCAACCGCAACCGCCACGCCCAGTCACCCCCATAGGCGTGCGCGAACGACGAATAGTCCACCCGCACCTCAGCGCGTCCCCGCCCGCCACCATCCACACGATCGACCCGCAACGCGAGCGGCACACCCGCCCGCTGCGCCGCCTTCCGATCCAACACCTCGACCCGCACCCGAGCCGGCAGCTCCGAGGCATCCGCCGCATCGGCCAACGCTTGGCCCGACAACACATCCGTCGCATCGTCGTCCACCGCCGTCACCCCAACGGGCAAACCACCCGGCTTCACCGCCCCCCGCACACGCCGCGACTGATCTCTCGACAGCGGCAAATCGACCACCGCCGACCCCTCAGTCGGCCAGACCACCGGCTCCGGCGTGAACACCGGCATTCCCGGCAACGGCTTCGGTTTGCTCACCACCGCCGACACCGGCACCGGTGTCGGACGCTGTTCCGACTCTGGCTCTGCGGCGGGGGCAGCCAACGCCGGCGGCACCCCGCCTACCAGCGACGCCACCAACACCCCCACCATCAACGGCGCCAACCAGCGCACACGACCACGGGCACAAGCCGAACGGCGAGAAGCAGACACGCGGAACTCCAGGGTGGAAGATCAACGGAGCCCCGCGAGTATCAAGAACAGCTCACAGAACTGTCAATTCATCTCCGCAAATGTCGCTAAACACCTACCCGGGCAACCCAAGCAGCAAATCGCCAAATAACACCTACACCCCTTACTCCCAATTGATCACATAAGGACATAGCGATATCACGCACAGCCCGCATCAGATCACCCAAAATTACGAGCCAAGTCCGAAAGCTGCCTATGGCTCCGAGGTCAACTTCCGCAAGCTCCGCGGCGGTGGCACTACCAACACCATGGAGAGCTGCGTCGCAGCGGTGATCCCCCCTGGCACCGACAGCGCGGTAGTCCTCGGTGACTCGAAGTTGGGGGGGGGGACTCACCCACCTGGGTCTGCTGCACCGATGGGTGACATCTGAGATGGCTTGCCCTCGTGGCGGGCTGGAAGGATGTTGCTGCGCCCAAGCCCCACCCCCGGGAGTTGCGGCCTGCGGGGCGTGGGTGGGGTGGGGTGGGATCGAGCCAAAATCGCACCGCACGGGGACACTCCGGGAAGAATCAGGTCAAGAAACCTGGCGGCCAGGGGGTGGCGGACGGAAGGGCGGGAACGTCAGAACTCGCCGGATTCCATTTCCCGCGGCCTCTTTGCGGGTGAGGTCGCCGTACCGCGCATGCTGAAGCTATTCCGAAGGTACGGCCTACGGAGCACCTGGTTCGTACCCGGGCATTCCATCGAGACCTTCCCCGACCAGTGCCGACAGATCGTGGACGCCGGCCACGAGATGAGCATCCACGGCTACAGTCACGAGAACCCGCTGGCGATGAGCCGTACGCAGGAGGCTGCGGTCCTGGACCGAAGCATCGAGTTGGTCGAGGCCGTGAGTAAGCGGCAGCCCACGGGATACGCCGCACCATGGGGATCACTCTCACCGGTCACGCATGAGCTGTTGCTGGAACGAGGAATCAAGTACGACCGCACGTTCATGCACAACGACTTCCATCCCTACCGACTTCGCGCCGGGGACACCTGGACCAAGATCGACTATTCCGCCCGAGCCAGCGAGTGGATGAAGCCGCTGGTCCGCGGCGAGGAGACCGATCTCATCGAGATCCCACCAAACTGGTATCTCGATGACCTACCGCCGATGATGTTCATCAAGGCCAACCCCAACAGTCATGGCTGGGTCAACCCACGACAACTGGAAAAGATGTGGCGCGACCAGTTCGACTGGGTCTACCGGGAGCTGGACCATGCCGTATTCCCCATCAATCTCCACCCCGATTTCTCGGGACATCCGCAGGTCCTTCTGATGCTCGAACGAATTATCGACTACATCAAACAGCACAAGAGCATCCGGTGGGTCACCTTCGATGAGATTGCCAATGATTTCGCGGCCCGCAACCCCGCGGCGGGAGCAGGTGACCGCCCGCGGCGGACAGAACGTGGTACGGCACCCGGGAGGCTCAGCCGGCGGCCCGCCGGGCACGGGCCCGACGCTTCCCCTCCTGCATCGCCTGCACCCGGGCCACCGGGATGGTGCGCCCCTCGGCGACCAGGTCGGCCGGGAGCTGTTGCGCCGTGGGCATTCCGTCCGCCCACGGATCCCCGGTGGCGACCAGGGCGGGCGCGGTCTGAATCGTGAAGTCGGCGGGCGTGACCGAGGGCAGGATGTCCCAGGGCACCGGGAACGAAACCGGCACGCCCGGCCGTAGCCGCGGGCTGTACACGGCCACCACCGTCGCCCCGCCAGCTCGGGTGGAGTCGATGAAGACCTTCCCACTCCGGTCCTCCCGGATGAAGGCGGTCGTCGCGAGGTCCGGGCCGAGGCGTGCCGCCCGGAACGCGATCGCTCGGGTGGCAGCTGCCAGATCCTCTGCCGTCGCATCCCCCGTCACCGGCACGAACACGTGCACTCCCTTGGCGCCGCTGGTCTTCACCACCCCGGCGAGCCCGGCACCGGCGAGAGCCCGTCGGACCAGGAGGGCCGCGGCCACCACCACCTCGAACAGGGCGCCCTCCGGCGGGTCCAGGTCGAGCACGAGGTGGGTCGGACGTTGCAGGGCGGCGACCGTGGCGAGGGTGGGGTGGAATTCCACCGCCCGCTGATTGGCGAGCCAGAGCAGTGTGCGTCGGTCGCCGCAGAGGGCGTACGAGATCTCGCGGTGCGAGGCTGCCGCCCACACCCCCGTACGAGGAATCCAGTTCGGGGTGTATTTCGGCAGGTTCTTCTGCATGAACGGGGGCTGCCCGGGGCGCACCCGCATGACTGACAGCGGCCGTTCCCGCAGGTGAGGCAAGATTCGGTCGCGCACCGTGTCCAGGTAGTTCACCAGATCGCGCTTTGTTGCGCCCGCCCCGTCGAACAGCGGCTGACTCAGGTTAGTCAGTGCGACCCCGTCCCGGGTCTCCTCGACCTTGCCCATCCGGTCACCCTGCCGGCAACGGAGGCAACGGTCAACACGCCCGGCCGTCGACGCGAACATGGCGGCCAGCCCCTCGGCCCGGAACCGGCAGCCACCGCCAGAGCATCGCCCAAAGTTCCTTCGACACGGCCAAACGGACCCACCTGTGTGTGGCGAACGCCACTGGTTTGCCCATCAGTCGGCATCTGACCGATCGGTCAGGCATGCTGTTGAGGGAGGTGGGACCGGCATGACACGGGCGGTGCCCGAACGGCATGACAACATTCTCGCGGCGGCGGGGCGACGGTTTGCGCAATCCGGCTACCGGGGCACGTCGTTACAGGACATCGCGGCAGACGTGGGCTGTTCGAAGGCGGCGGTGCTCTACCACTTCGCCGACAAGAAGGCCATTCTTGCCGAACTGGTAGCCCGGCCGATCGACCAGCTACGGGAGCTCGACGAACGCATCGCAGCCGCGAGCAGCCCGGCCGAGGCACAGCGGGTCGCGGCCGAGGGCTACGTCGACCTGGCCGTCCAGTTCCGGCGCGAGACCGCGTTCCTCCGTGGGGAGTTCCCCGGCCTGCTCGAGCACCCTCCCTTCGACCACCTGCAACACGTCCCGGAACGGCTCGTCCGCGCCTTTGCCGGACACTCCGACCGCCCGGCCGCCCGGGTCGCCGCGCTGGTGGTGCTTGCGGGCATCGCCGAGACGTGCGGCGAATTCATCGATCTCCCCGATTCGGAGCTACGTCCGGCGCTACTTGCGCTGGTCCGCCGGGCACTCGAACCGGTCACCTGACCCAACCGATAACGACGGAGGACACCGACCCATGTCGACCCTGCTCTACCGGCTCGGCCGCGGCGCGATGCGCAGACGGCGCCTCGTCGCCACGATCTGGCTCGTCGTGCTCGCCGGTCTCGGCCTGGCGGCCCTGACCCTGCGCGGCCCGACGGCGAGCGACTTCAGCATGCCCGGCACCGAGTCGCAGCAGGCGAAGGACCTGCTCGACGAGCAGTTCTCGGAGGCCAGCGGCGCCACCGGCACGATCGCGCTCAAAGCTCCACAGCCGGGCCTGCTCGGCACGCCACAGGGCCAGGCGGTAGCCACCGAGGTAACCCAGGAGGCAGCGACGCTGCCCGGCGTTGTCACTGCGGTCGACCCGCTCACGGCCCAGGCCATCACCCCCGACGGCCAGTACGGACTGATCCAGGTCCAGTTCGCCGAGGGCGCCGACAAGGTCACCAACGAAGAGCGGGAGGCGTACGAGCAGGTCGGCGCCGCGGCCAAGGCGCAGGGCTGGCAGGTAGCCCCCGGCGGTGAGGTACTCAACGCCGAACCGGAGCTCGGCTCGAGCGAGGCGATCGGCGTGGTGATCGCGGCGATCGTCCTGGTCATCACCTTCGGCTCGCTGGTGGCGGCGGGAATGACCATGCTGAACGCGCTGATCGGGGTCGGCGTCGGCATGGCCGCCCTGTTCGCGCTCAGCGGCGTGGTCGAGTTGACCAGCACCGCGCCGATCCTCGCCCTGATGCTCGGTCTCGCGGTCGGCATCGACTACTCGCTCTTCATCACCTCCCGCTACCGACAGAACCTGCTCGAGGGGCTGCCGCCGGACGAGGCGGTCGGCCGGGCGGTCGGCACCGCCGGGTCAGCCGTACTCTTCGCCGGCGCCACCGTGGTCATCGCGCTGGCCGGTCTGGCGGTGGTGAACATCCCGTTCCTGACCGTGATGGGTCTGGCCGCCGCCGGAACGGTTGTCGTCGCCGTGCTGGTCGCCCTCACCCTGCAGCCGGCGCTGCTCGGCTTCGCCGGCCGGCGGGTGCTCCGCCGCAGGCAACGGCACCACTACGGGGCCACCCCGACCGAACCGGGAACGGACGCACCCGAGCCGACCGCGCCCGCCGAGGACCGCACCACGTTCGGCTTCCGCTGGGCTCGGCTGGCCATCCGGTTCCGGGTGCCGGTGATCCTGGTGGGCCTGCTCGGGCTGGGCGCGCTCGCGCTGCCCACCTCCGACATGCGGCTGGCCCTCCCGGACCAGGGAACCGCACCGGTCGGCTCACCGGCCCGGGTCTCCAACGACCTGATCAGCGAGGGCTTCGGGCCGGGCTTCACCGGTCGGCTGGCGATCGTGGTGGCTGGGGACAGCCCGCAGGCGACGGCAGCGGCCGTACCCCAGGTCGCGGCCCTGGTCCAGGACACCGACAACGTCCTGGCCGTGACGCCGCCGCAGCTGAGTCCGGACGGGCGAACCGCCCTCCTCGCCGTGATCCCGGAGACCGGGCCCACCGACCCCGCGACCGAGCAGGTGGTGGACGACATCCGCGGCTCGGTCGGCGGCATCCAGGGCGTGGACGTGCTGCTTACCGGTGTGACCGCGATCGGCATCGACGTCTCCGAGAAGCTCGCCGACGCACTGCCGGTCTATCTGCTCCTGGTGGTCGGGCTGTCGATCGTGCTGCTGATGCTGGTGTTCCGCTCGCTGCTGGTGCCGGTGAAGGCCGCGCTGGGCTTCCTGCTCACCGTGGCGGCCACCTTCGGGCTCACCGTCGCGGTCTTCCAGGAGGGCCACCTCGCCGAGTTGGTCGGTCTGGACACACCGGGGCCGCTGATCAGCTTCCTGCCGATCCTGCTCATCGGTATCCTCTTCGGCCTGGCGATGGACTACGAGGTCTTCCTCGTCTCCCGGATGCGGGAGGACTTCGTCCACGGCGACACCGCCCGGCAGGCCACCATCAACGGAATGGGGCACGGCGCCCGGGTGGTCACCGCGGCCGCGCTCATCATGATCTCCGTCTTCGGTGGCTTCGTCTTCATGGAAGACCCGGTCATCAAGTCGATGGGCTTCGCGCTAGCGGTCGGCGTCGCCATCGATGCGTTCGTGGTCCGGATGACGATCGTGCCGGCGGTCATGTCCCTGCTCGGCGATGCCGGATGGTGGCTGCCGCGCTGGCTGAACCGGGTCCTGCCCAACGTTGACGTGGAGGGTGAGGGTCTGCGTCACCACCTGGCGGAGCAGGAGCCCGCCCGCACCTGAGGTCAACGAAGCGGCCCCTTGTCCAGCGCGTGATGCGCCGGGCAGGGGGCCCTTCACGTAGTGCGCCGGGCAGGGGTCCTGCACGGCCGGACCTGGGGTCCTCCGCCCGCTACACCCCGGCCGGGTACGTCTCCAGCTCACCGCGGGCACCCCGAGCGGGGAGCGGGTCCAGGGCGGTCGCCTCGTCACACCAGACGAACCCGTCGTATCGCTCCCCCAGCCGCGTCGGCTGATAGTTACCCCAGGACTCGGAGGAGGGGTTGTAGACCACACCGATCGCCCGGTGGTCCAACGGCTCGGTGACCCAGTCCGGCTGGTCGGCACCGCCGAAGACCAGCACCGCCTGCTCGGGCAGCAGGTCGTGCAGGCGCCGCTCCACCGAGCCCTCCCGGGCCGGTGGAACGATCATCTTCTCGGCCGGCGAGCCCCAGTGCGGCGCGGCGACCACCGTGCCCCGATGGCTACCGAAGCCGACCAGGACCACATCGTCCCGGCCGTACCGGTCCCGGGCCAGCTGGCCGAGGTTCACCATGCCGTCGGCGGCCATGTCGGTTGCCCGCGCGTCCCCGATGTGGGTGTTGTGGGCCCACACCACCCCACGCGCCCCGGGGCCGTAGCGATCCAGCAACCGGTCGAGCGTGTCGGCCATGTGGTGGTCCCGGACGTTCCACGACTCTGGTCCACCCCCGACCATGGCGCGGTAGTACCGCTCCGCGCCGGTGACGACCTCCGCGTTCTGCCAGGCCGAGAAGGCGTCCGCACCGTCGCTCGCCGCGTGTTCCCGAATCCGCGCGAGCAGGCAGACAACCTCGTCCTCACACCGTGCGGAGACGAACCGGCTCGCCGCACCGTACTCCTCGATTCGCCGTCCGTACGGCTCGAAGCACCGGTAGGCGTCCTGCGCCGCGTCCAGTGTCCCCGGTGCCTCCTCCCCCAGGTAGTCGAAGATGGCCTGCATCGACTCCCAGAGGCTGTAGACGTCCAACCCGTGGAAGCCCACCCGTTCCGGTTCGGGCCGTTGCCCGTTCCACTCCCGTAGCCAGCGGCAGAAGCGGGCCACCTCCGCGTTCGCCCACATCCAGGTGGGCCACCGCTCGAACCGCTCGAGGGCGGCCCGCGGTTCGACCGCGGCGTCGGGGTCGGCCGTGACCGAGCGATGCACCCGGTCGCAGTCCGGCCAGTCCCCCTCGACCGCGACGAACGAGAAGCCCCCCTCGGCGATCAACCGCCGGGTCAGCTCCCCGCGCAGCCGGTAGTAGTCATGGCTGCCGTGGGTCGCCTCCCCGAGCATCACGATCCGGGCGTCCCGGGCGCGCTCCAGCAACGGGTCGAAGTCACTCGGGGCGCCGAGCCGCTGAACCAGCATGCCGGGCGGCTACCCCGCGCGCCGGGTGGACAAACCCGGTGTGCCGGGGCGCGGGGCGGGTAACCGGGCGCATGACCGTCTCCGGCGCGCAGTTGCAGGAGTACATCGCCACCCTCGACTACCCTGTCTCCCGCGAGGACCTGGTCCGGTGGGGCCAGGAGAACGGGGTGGGCACGGAGCTGTTGCAGGTGCTGCGGCTGCTTCCGGAGGAGAGTTTCGACTCCTCGGCCGAGCTGTCCGAGGCGCTGAACCCGCTCGGCTAGCCGGTTCAGCCGGCGCACGTCGGGACGGGGTTGGGGCTGCCGGCGCAGTTGGTGGGCCGGTTGCCAACGATGACGACCTTGCCGGCCACCGTGATCGTGCCGCGGTTGTCTATCCCTCCCGGCGCGGTGTTGGCGAGGTTGTCGATGACGCGGGTGTTGTTCAACGCCATGGTGGTGTTCGTGCCGTTGTAGATGCCGCCACCCGTGGCGCCCGCACTCGTGGCCTGGTTGCGGCTGATCGTGGTGCGCCGGATGGTTACCTCGTTGCCGCTGTCGTCATCCTCGATCCAGACGCCGCCGCCGGCCCCGGCCACGGCGTTGTTCTCGACAATCTTGCTGTCCGCGACGGTGACCGTGGATCCGTCGCCCTCCACCGCGATGCCGCCACCGGTGGTGCCGGCCGTGTTGCGGCGGATCGTGACGTCGGTCATGTGCCCGCTGACGCCGACCTCGTGGCCAACACCGCCGCTCGTGTCGCCGGCATGGTTGTCGGAGACGACGGTGCGCGAGATCGTTGTCACCCCCGCACAGGTGTAGACGCCGCCGCCGTCGTCGACGGCGTTGTTGCCGTGCACCACGCTGTAGGCGATCTTGATGGCGGCACCGTCGTTCTCCACACCCCCTCCGGTGTCCCCCGCCTGATTCTTGGCGATCACGGACTTCTTGATGGTCACGCTGCCGTTGCCGTCGTTGTGGACCCCCCCGCCATCGTTCGCGGAGATGTTCTGGGTGATCGTGCTGTGCACGATCGTGCTCTGCCCCTCGTTGGCGATCCCACCGCCGTCGCCGTCGTCGCCGGTGGAGATGTTGTCGGCCATCGTGACGTGGTCCAGTCGGAGTCGGCCCCCCGCCTCGACGAAGATCCCGCCACCGTCCCCTTCACTCTGCCCGCCCTTGATCCGGAGGTCACGTAGCTCCAGGTCGCCTCCGATGCCGACAGTGACGATGCGGAAGGCCTCCGCGTTGGCGGCCCGGACGATGGTGGCGCCGTTTCCACGGATCTTGATCGGCGCGAGGATTTCCGGCAGGCCGTTGCCGTCCAGGTTGATGGTCAGCGTGTACCGACACTTCTCGGCCAGGGAGAGGCGCCCGCCACCGGCGGCGTTCGCCGCCGTGATCGCCGCGATCAAGGCGTCCGAGTCACACGGCACGGTGGTGTACTTCTCCTTCTTGTCGGTGCGCTTCTTGCTCTCCGCGCCGTCGCGGTGCCGGGTGCCGTGCCAGCCGGGGTCGCCGGCGACTCCCCACGCGCCCATCCAGGTGCCGTCGCCCTTGTCCGTGTATCGGTCGCTGTGGGGGCGCTCCCGGTCCGGGGCCGGAGCACCGGTGACCGTCGCCGGTCCCAGTCCGGGCCCCATCGCAGTCGCCGCACGTTGTCCCAGGAAGGGAGCCCCGGCCGAACCGGTCAGAGCTGCCGCTCCGATGACCGCCGCGGTTGGCAGTACCCGACGCCACCGAGGTGACCGGTCCACGGTGGCGCCCTCGCCCGGCGTCGCACTGCGTGTTCTCATCACGTGCCCTCCGTTGCCCCCATGCTCGGCCAAACCTTTCCGAGCTACTCCCGTTCGACAAACAGAGCCTAGATACATGAAACAGATAAATCACTCAACTCCTGCTAAATAGCACATAAACCACCAAAGGATCACGAAGGGCGTAGCAGGCGGAACAGCGCCAGCCACTGCTCCGGCCAGACCTGACCGACCGGGGGCGCCGGATCGAGTCGAGTCGCGCGCAACGCCGCCGCCACTCGCACCCGTGGATGGCGGCGGCCCAGTGATGCCGCGAGCGAGCCGCCAACGCCGTCGAAGCCCAACTCGACCATCCGGCGGTACGCGGGCAGAGCCGCCACCGGCAGCAGCGGCTCCCGGCGGCGCTCGATACGCAGGATGCCGGCGTCCACCCGCGGTGTCGGACGGAACGCCGTACGGGGTACCCTCCCGGCCAGCCGCCAGCTGAACTCCGGCCAGCTACGCACGGTCAACCGCGTCCACCGCCCGTAGTCACCGCTGCGCTTGCGGGCGTACTCGAGTTGGGTGAGCAGGGTGGCCGCGCGTAGGCCCGGCGCAGCCAGACACCATCGGACCACGGCCGAGGTCAGCGACCACGGGATGTTGCCGACCACGTCGAACGGCGCCCGCGGCGGCGAGGCGGTCAGGAAGTCGGCCTGCCGACAGGTCACGGTGGGCAGACCCGCGCAGCTCCGGGCCAGTTCGGCAGCGTTGACCGGGTCTACCTCGTAGGCGATGAGGTGACGGCTGCGGGCGGCGAGCAGCCGGGTCAACTGGCCACGCCCGGCACCCACCTCCAGCAGGAGGCGGTCCGGGTCGGGCTGGGCCGCCCGGGTCAGCCGGTTGACCGCGGCCGGATCAACGAGAAAGTTCTGAGAGAGTACGCGACGGGACCGGTCGCGTTCGGTTACTCGGGTACGGCGGGGCGCCACGGGTCGTCGTCCTGTCTGTCGCCCTCTGGCGACGCTGGACAGGCAGCCGGGATCAGGGCCTGTCCGGATGGGTCGGGACTCGGACGGCCCTCGGCGCTGGCGCGCGGTGCGCGGTGAGTCAGGCGCGGTGTGCGCCGGCCGGGGCCGGACGCCGAACGCGCGGGCGGGCCACCAACAGCGGCCCGCGGGCAGCCGACACGGCGGCCCACTCAGTCAGGGTGTACGCGAACATGTCCCGGACAGTAGTCGCCCCGGTCACTCCGCTCGACATATTTTCCGCCGTACCACCATCAGTCAGGACGTGCTGGATGGTTGCACGGGAACCTCAACGGTGCGGGACTCGGCGCGGGCCGTCTCGGCCGCCGCCAGGATGGCCACCACCTCACGACCGAACCGGACGTCGAGGCGGTGATCCCGGGTTCCCGAGTCGATCTCCGCCAGGAGCTGGTCGATCGCCGTCCCGAACGCCCCGGCCAGCGTGTCGTTACCGTAGGGAACAGTCTCGATGCCGCTCTCGCCGTAGAAGACGATGTCCCGGCGAACCGCTCCGCTGGGCGCGTCCAGGGTGAGCGACAGTCTGCTCGTTGCGCCGTTGTCGTGGTTGAGCAGCAGGTGCACCAGACCCCGGGGGCCGTCCATCGCCGCGACCCGGGTGACCCGACCCATGACCGGCAGGATCAGTGACAGCGCGTGCGGACCAATGTCCCAGAGCCCACCGTGCTCACGCCGCCAGGTAGAGCCCGCGTACGGGCTGCCGGGCTGGAAGATCGAGGTGAAGAGGGTCGCCTCGGCGTGTTGCCAGCCGCCGTCCGCGGCGGTGGCGGTGAGGAAGTTGGTGACGTTCTGGTGATAGCGCTGGGTGAAGAAGACCAGCGAGGCAACGCCGGCGGCCCCCGCCGTGGCGACCAGCCGGTCGGCGTCGTCGAGGGTCAGTGCGAGCGGCTTGTCGAGCAGCAGGTGCCGTCCCGCCTCGGCGGCCCGGGTCGCCAGCTCGACCTGCACATCCGGCGGCAGCGCGATCGCCACGGCGTCGCACGCCTCGATGAGGGCGTCGGCGTCGTCGAACGCCGGCACGCCGTACTGCTCGGCGAGCGCGGCGGCCTTGGCCGGATCCCGCCCCCAGACACCGACCAAGTCGGTACGGGGATGGGCAGCCAGACCCGCTCCGTGCGTCCCGCCCGCCCAGTGCCCGGTACCGAACAACCCGAACCGCACCACAGACCCCCAACCAGTCGGCACCGCGGCCCACCGCGGTGTCCCAGACAACGCTATCCGGCCGTTCCCCGGCCGTCCGCGTTACCCCCTCGGCCCGCCGGCGCACCGCTGGTGCCGGTCCCGGCGACAGACCGACGTCGTGACTCCGCTCCTGCGCGGGCGAGGACGCCACCGGTGGGTGTACCACCCGGATTAGTAGAGTGTGCCGGTGACCGAAGCGCGCGCGACCACCAGCGCTGCCGCCGACCTTCCCATCGACGGGCTCCTCACCACCGTCCCGATCGTGCTGTCACTCCTCGTCGCGGGCTGGGCCCTCGTGGCGACGCTGCGGCACCGTGCCCCGGACCGGCCGCAGTTCGCCGGCCTGGCCGTACTGGAGGCGGCGCTGCTCGTGCTCGCCGTCGGCACCCTGGCTGCCCTCGGCGGTGGTCAGCGGCCGGACGAGCCGGGAGCCTTCTTTGGTTACCTGGCCACCCTGGTCTGCCTGCCCCCGCTGGCCTGGGTGCTGGCCCGAATGGAGCCCACCCGGTGGGGGTCGGCCATCGTCTGCACGATCTGCCTGGTCACCCCGGTGGTTCTGGTCCGACTCCAGCAGACCTGGGCGGTGCTCGGTGGCTGACCCGCAACCCACCGAGCGGACGCGGACCAACACCGGCCCCGGCCGCCTCCTGATCGCGGTTTACCTGCTCTTCGCCATCGCCGCCACCAGCCGGGCCGGCCTACAGATCGCCACCCGGTTCGAAACAGCGCCGATGGCGTACCTCCTCTCCGCCTTCGCCGCGACGGTCTACATCGTGGCGGCGGTGGGGCTGGGCCGGGCCGGTCGCACCGGCCGACTGATCGCGCTGGCCTGCTGCACGGTCGAGTTGGTCGGGGTGGTGGGTGTCGGTGCGGCCAGCCAGGCCCGGCCGGAGTTGTTCCCGGACGAGACGGTCTGGTCCGGCTTCGGCAGCGGGTACGGCTACATCCCGCTGGTGCTGCCGGTACTCGGTCTGCTCTGGCTCTGGCGTACCCGCCACGACCTCGACCTGGCTGTCCCCAGCCGGCCGAGGCCGCCCCGGGTCCCGTCGAATCAGTCCTTCGGCCCGCCGGCGACGTAGATGACCTGCCCGGAGACGAACGACGCGCCCGCACTGGCCAGGAACGAGATGGTGTGGGCGATGTCCTCCGGACGGCCCACCCGGCGGACTGGAATCTCCGCCTCAGCGTGTTTCTGTAGCGTCTCGAAGTCAATCTTCATTCGGGCGGCGGTCGCCGCGGTCATGTCGGTGACGATGAAACCCGGAGCGACCGCGTTGACCGTCACCCCGAACGGGCCCAACTCGATCGCGAGGGTCTTCGTGAAGCCCTGCAGTCCGGCCTTGGCGGTGGCGTAGTTCGCCTGGCCCCGGTTGCCGAGTGCGGAGATGCTGGAGAGGTTGACGATCCGGCCCCACCGCTGCTCGACCATGTGCTGCTGGGTGGCCTGGCTGAACAGGAAGGCACCCCGCAGGTGCACGCCCAGCACGGTTTCCCAGTCGGCATCGGACATCTTGAACAGCAGGTTGTCCCGCAGAACACCGGCATTGTTCACCAGAACGGTGGGCGCGCCGAGATCGGCGGCGACCCGCTCGACGGCTGCCTCCACCTGGGCCCGGTCCGACACGTCCGCGCCGACGCCAAGCGCCCGCCCACCCGCGGCGGCGATGGCCGCGACGGTATCACCGGTCGCGGACTCGTCGATGTCCACCACGGCGACGGCCAACCCGTCGGCGGCCAGCCGCCGGGCGGTGGCCGCCCCGATGCCCCGTGCCGCGCCGGTCACGATCGCGACCCGCTGCTCCGACATGCTACCTCCCAGTAACCTCGATCGATCGGAGGAGCCTAACCCACCCGAGTCGACTTGACGCCCGGCGAGGAAGCTACGCCACCGACGGGAGGGAGCAGGCAAGCGGCCCTTGTCGACGTCGACGAGAAGCCGACAGGGGCCGCTTGCACCTCACCGACGGAAGGTGAACCAGTTGACGTTGACGAAATCGTTCGGCTGGCCGCTGGTGAAGGTCAGATAAACGGTATGGCGGCCGGTGGGGCCGGTGACGTTGCCGGGCACCGAACGCCAGCTCTGCCAGCCGCCGGTGCTGCCGATCGCGAAGCTGCCGATCGGTGGGCTGGTCGGGCTGTCCAGGCGCACTTCGACCAACCCGCTCACCCCACCACCGGCGCCGGAGGCAACCCGAGCGACAAAGTCCCGTGGTGGGGTGGCCCCGAACTCGACGTTGTCGTACCGGGCCCAGTCACCGTTGCGCAGGTAGCCGATGTTCTCCCCACCCTCGGTGGCGTCCTCCACCCGAACACCGTTCTGACCGTCGAACGACTCGGCCTCGATCGTCGCGTACGCGTCCCGCACCCCACCGGGCGGGGCGGTGGTCGGTGGAGCCGTGGTCGGCGGGGCCGTGGTCGGCGGGGCGGTACCGGCGCCCCGGCTGTAGACGGCGACGTAGTCAACGAGCATCGGCCGGCCCGGCACCGTCGCGGCGGTCGGGGTGGTTCCCCCGGCGACACCATTCGGGAAGGCGCCACCCATCGCCACGTTGAGCAACAGGAAGTAGCCGTCGTGGCTGGTCATCTGCGACCAGGCCGGTTCGCCGACCCGGGTCTGCGTCACCGTGTGGTATTGCTCACCGTCGACGTACCAGCGCAGCTCCTGCGGGCTGACCGAGGCGTCCCACTCGAACCGGTAGGTGTGGAACGCCGACTGACAGGTGGCCCCCGGGCAGGTTCGGGAGGCACCGATGCCGTTGAACTCGTCGCACGGCCCGCCCGGCGCGAAGCCGCAGTGCAGCACGCCCCACACCGAGTTGATCCCGTTGACGTTCTCCATCACGTCGAACTCGCCGACGCTCGGCCAGTTCTGGTAGTTACCCCGGTATGGCGACCCGAGCGCCCAGAACGCCGGCCAGTAGCCGGCCGCCGGGGCTCCGGTCACGTTCGGCACCTGGAGTCGACCCTCGATCGCGAGGACGCCTCCGGACGGCGGCTTGAAGTCGGTCCGCACGGTCTCGATCCGGGCCGAGGTCCACCCACCGGACGAGTCGCGCAGCGGGGTGATCCGTAGGTTGCCCGCACCGTCGTGACTGAGGTTGGCGGTGCTGTCGGTATACGTCTGGATCTCGCCGGTGCCCCAGTTGGGCGGACCACCGGGGTAGCTGGTGCCGACATCGATGATCCAGTTGGCCGAGGACGGCAGGGTGCCGGCCGCACCGTCGAAGTCGTCGCTCCAGACCAGACTCCAGCCGGGCTCGGGTGTGGGCACGGCGGCGTTCGCGGTGACCGCGACACCGGCCAGTGCGGTGGTGGTGAGGGCGGTGAATAGCGCCAGCGCCAGTCGCTTCCGGCGTCTCGCGGGCAGGGCGGCAGGCGCCCCGGGTGGCGTGTGCATGAACGTGCCTCTCTGGGGGACGGGTCGAGAGAGCGCTCTCTCCGGTTGTACGTGCCCCCCATGCAGTTGTCAATGTCGATCTCTCTTTCCTCGGCTCAGCACACCCTGACCCGGACCGATCCGTGACAGGATGAGCTGGTGGCAGAACGGTTGATCGTCATCGGCGGCGATGCCGCCGGGATGGCGGCGGCGTCCCAGGCCCGCCGCCGCCGTGGCCCGGACGACCTGGAGATCATTGCCTTTGAGCGGGGCCGGTTCACGTCCTACTCGGCGTGCGGCATCCCGTACTGGATCAGCGGCCTAGTGCCACAACGCGACCAGCTCGTCGCCCGCGATCCGACAACGTTCCGAGATCGGTTCGACATCGGTGTCCGGCTACGCCACGAGGTCACCACCGTCGACCTCGACCGGCGCGAGGTGGTCGCCCGGGACCTGGCCAACGGCGGCGAGGTCCGCGAGCGATTCGACACCCTGGTCTATGCGACCGGCGCCCACCCGCTGCGGCCCGCGTGGGCGCGCACCGGGGTGGACGGCGTCTTCGGCGTGCAGACCCTCGACGACGGCGCCGCTCTCCGGGACTGGCTGGACGCAGATCCGCGGCCCAGCCAGGCGGTCGTGGTCGGCGGGGGCTATATCGGAGTCGAGATGGCCGAAGCGCTGATCCAGCGCGGGCTGGCGGTAACCCTGGTCGAGAAGGCCAAGCAACCGATGTCGACCGTGGACCCCGACATGGCCAAGCTGGTCAACGACGCCATGCGCGGAGTGGGGGTGCAGATCCAGACCGACCTGGAGGTGACCGGCTTACAGGAACGAAACGGGCGGGTCTGCGCGGTGCTCACCTCTGACGGGCCGATCCCCGCCGACCTGGTCGTACTCGGCCTCGGTGTCCGCCCCAACGTCGCGCTCGCCGAGGCCGCGGGGCTACCGATCGGGCCCAGCGGGGCACTGCGGGTGGACCGGCGTATGCGGGTGCCCGGAGTCGACGACGTGTGGGCCGCCGGTGACTGCGTGGAGTGCCTGCACCGGGTCAGCGGATTGCCCGTACACATACCGCTCGGCACGCACGCCAACAAGCAGGGCCGGGTCGCCGGCGTCAACATCGGCGGCGGGTACGCGACCTTTCCCGGGGTCATCGGCACCGCGGTGATCAAGGTTTGCGACCTGGAGGTCGGCCGCACCGGGCTCCGGGAGCAGGACGCCGCGGCAGCGGGGTTCGAGTTCGTCTCGGTGATCACCGAGTCCACCAACCGGGCCGGCTACTTCCCCGGCTCCCGCCCGATGACCGTCAAGCTCATCGCCGAACGGCCCACCGGGCGGCTCCTCGGCGCGCAGATCGTGGGCTGGTCGGAGGCGGCGAAGCGGATCGACGCCCTGGCCGTGGCGCTCTGGAACGGCATGACGGTGGATGACATGACCGCTCTTGACCTCGGATACGCCCCGCCGTACTCCCCGGTCTGGGATCCGGTGCTGATCGCCGCACGTAAGGCCGTCGAAGCCCTCGGGCGGTGACGAGGGGTCACCCCCTCCCGTGTCGGACAGGCCGGAGCTCCCTCCCGACAGCACCTGCAACGAAACGCCGTCAACGAGCCGTCAAACGCAACAATCCGACGACCAAAGCAACTTCCTACGGTGGATCCTGCTGACCTACCCCACATACCGTGGAGCAACGGCGCCAGCCCATGGGCCACGGTGGCCGGGCGCGCCCCACACTGGGAGCAGGACAATGCCGATGGACGCCACCCGCCAGCGCTTCCTCATGTGCCGGCCGACATACTTCGCCGTCGACTACGCGATCAATCCGTGGATGGACCCGACCGCGCCGGTCGACGCCGACCTGGCGATCCGGCAGTGGGAGCAGCTACGCCAGACCTACCGGGACCTGGGCCACACCGTCGAGGAGATCGCTCCGCTGCCGGGCCTACCCGACATGGTCTTCGCCGCGAACGGCGGCACGGTCCTCGGCAGCAAGGCCTTGGCGGTGCAGTTCCGGGATCCACAGCGCGCCGACGAGGCACCCGCCTACCGTGCCTGGTTCGAAGCCGCCGGCCTCGAGGTACACGATCCGAAGCACATCAACGAGGGGGAGGGCGACATCCTGCTCGCCGGTGGCCACCTGCTCGCCGGCACCGGGTTCCGGACCGCGCACCCCGCCCATGCGCAGGTGCAGGAGGTCTTCGGCTACCCGGTCCTCACCATGCAGCTGGTGGACCCCCGCTTCTACCACCTGGACACCGCGTTGACCGTGCTCGACGAACACACCATCGCGTACCTCCCCGAGGCCTTCTCCCCCGGCAGCCAGGCGGTGCTGCGCCGACTCTTCCCGGACGCCGTACACGCCAGCATGGCCGACGCCGTGGTCCTGGGCCTCAACGCGGTCAGCGACGGCCAGCACGTCGTACTGCCGGCGCAGGCCACCGACTTGGCGGCGAAGCTGCGGGAGCGGGGCTACCAGACGATCGGGGTCGACCTGTCCGAGCTGCGTAAGGCCGGCGGCGGCCCGAAGTGCTGCACGTTGCGACTCCGACAGGGAGGCGAATAGATGATCGAAGAAGAGGTGCGGACGCCCGCCGCCGTACGCGATGCGCAACGGTGGACAGCGCACAACTACCATCCGCTGCCGGTGGTCGTCTCCTCGGCCGAGGGCGCCTGGGTGACCGACGTGGACGGCCGGCGCTACCTGGACTGCCTGGCCGGCTACTCGGCGCTCAACTTCGGGCATCGCCACCCGAAGTTGGTCGAGGCCGCGCACGCCCAGCTGGACCGACTCACCCTGACCAGCCGCGCCTTCAGTCACGACCGGTTCGCCGACTTCTGTCGGGAGTTGTCCCAGCTCTGCGGCAAGGAGCTGGTACTGCCGATGAACACCGGGGCCGAGGCCGTCGAGACCGGTATCAAGGTGGCCCGCAAGTGGGGCTACCGGGTCAAGGGGGTCGCGGCGGAGCAGGCGAACATTGTGGTGGCCGAGGGCAACTTCCACGGCCGCACCACCACCATCGTCAGCTTCTCCACGGACGAGGACGCCCGCGCCGACTTCGGGCCGTACACGCCGGGCTTCCGCTGCGTCGCCTACGGCGACCTGGACGCGCTGACCGCCGCCATCGACGAGAACACCGTCGCGGTGCTGCTCGAGCCGATCCAGGGCGAGCAGGGGGTCATCGTGCCACCGGCCGGCTACCTGCCGGGGGTGCGGCGGATCTGCACCGAGCGGAACGTGCTCCTGCTCGCCGACGAGATCCAGTCCGGCCTGGGCCGCACCGGCACCACGTTCGCCTGCGAACACGAGGATGTCGTGCCGGACATGTACCTGCTCGGCAAGGCGCTCGGCGGCGGTATCGTGCCGGTCTCGGCCGTCGCGGCGGATGCCGGGGTGCTCGGGGTGCTCCAGCCGGGCCAGCACGGCTCCACCTTCGGCGGCAACCCCCTCGCCGCCGCGGTCGCCACCGAGGTGGTCCGGCTCCTGGCCACCGGCGAGTTCCAACGCCGCTCCGCCGAGCTCGGCGCCCGGTTGCACGCCAAGCTCCAGGCGCTGGTCGGTAGGGGCCTGCTCGCGGTCCGGGGCCGCGGGCTCTGGGCTGGCCTGGACATCGATCCGGCCCTGATGAGCGGGCGGGAGGCGAGCGAACGGCTGATGACCCGCGGTGTCCTCGCCAAGGACACCCACGGCTCCACCATCCGCCTGGCCCCGCCCCTGGTCATCACCGAGGAAGAGCTCGACCACGCGGTGGCGCAGCTCGCTGCGATCCTCGCCGAATAACCTACGTACGGGCGGGCGTGCCGGGCAGGTCGCCCGGCACGCCCGCCAGGTCGATCAGCGCGGCAGGCGCCGGGGCCGGGTCAGCGTGGCAGACGCATCGCCATCGTCGGCGCCTCGGCCATCACCGAGGCTGGGGTGTACGGCGCACCAGCTGGCAGTTCGTCTGGGCGCCCGACCTGCACGCCCGGGTACAGCTCCACCATCTCCCCCTCGGCCAGCACCCGGGACTGCTGCGGCGCCAGCGGAACGCGCTCCGCCTCGGCCATCGACCCGTTCGGCCGGATCCCCGAGCCGTTGGTGCTCACGTCGGTGACGACGATCTCGCCGACGCGCAGCTCCAGTCGCAGGTGGCTGCGGCTGATCCACCGGCGGGCCTCGTCGTTGAGCCACTGGCCGAGGATGATCCCACCGTCAGCCTCCGGAGCCCGCCCGACCAGCACCGGTTCGGAGTCGGTGAGCACGAACCGGCGCCGGATCAGACCACCGACCCGGACCGCCAGCACCGCCGACCGAGGACGCGGACCCGCATCGCTGAGCCGAGCGCCGTGCCGGGGGCAGATCGGCACTCCACCGCGGAGGCTGGGCGGCGGCTGCGTCACCGGGCTGCGATCGCTGACCGCGGCCAGGTCGGCGAAGGCCCCACCTCCACCGCCCTGGCCGAAGAGCGCGCACGGGGACTCGGGGCACCGCCAGTGCCGCGCCAACAGCTTGCTACCGACCGCGGACCGGTCCCCGGCGGAGACGGCGCCCCCGCCACCGACATGCGCGACGAAGGTCGGCCCGCTCTGGGCGGGCACCGGGGCGACCACCCGGCCGGGCTGGTCGGCCACCCAGGGAAAGCGTCCCCGCAACCCGTCGAACCGGGCCCGGCTCAACACCGGAAGCCCGAGCAGGTCGGCGACCTCCAGCATCCGGCCACCGGGATTGTCGAGCACCTCCACCAGGCCGTCGTCGGCCCAGCGACGCACCACCATCCGCTCGTTCGACGTCAGGTCCGCGTCGGAGAGCACCCCACGGTGCACCACCGCGTAGACCGGGACGCTGTCCTCCTCCAGGTGACGCGCCAGGGCATCAATCACCATGCCGAGGCGGAGCAGACTGGCGGGCCGACCACCGTCGATATCCTGATACCGGATCACCTCGGCCAGGTCGAGCACCGCGCGGGTCAGCCAGGGGTCGGTGGACACCCGGCCCTCGATGGCGTCCAGCACCTTACTGATCTCGAATCTCATCGGATCTCCCCCACGGAGGTCGCCCTCCGCCCGGTGAGCACGTCTGCCATGGGCCGACCCTACCGGCAACACCGGTCCGGAGCTGACCAGCGGTGCCGGCGCCACCTCGCCACCGAGACCCGTTACTCACTCAACGTAGCGGTTGGCCAACCGCATGCAGGTGCGCGAGCGCCTGCCGGTACGACTCGACCAGTCCCACCTCGACGTACGGGACACCCCGCTGCGCGCAGTAGGCCCGGACGATCGGTCGAGCCCGGCGCAGGCTGCCGCGTGGCATATTAGGAAACAGATGGTGCTCGATCTGATGGTTTAACCCACCCAACGCAAAGTCGACAAACCAGCCCCCGCGTACGTTGCGTGAAGTGATCACCTGCTTCCGCAGGAAGTCCAACTCATCAACGGCGGTCGGCATCGGCATACCCTTGTGATTCGGAGCGAACGAGCACCCCATGTACAGCCCCCACAGCCCCTGGTGGACAGCCGCGAAGACCAACGCCTTCCCGGGGGACATCACCAGCAGCAAGCCGCCGACGTAGAGGATGGTGTGTGCGGCGAGCAGGAACGCCTCGGCACCCCGGTGCCGCATCGGTGTCTCAAACCGCCCGTCCGGCCCCCGACCGGCGATAGCTCGCAGGCTCGACAGATGCAGGTTCAGCCCTTCCAGCAGCAGCATCGGAAAGAAGAGGAACGCCTGCCGGCGAGCCAGCCACCGGGCGAACCCCCGGGTCGCACCGGCCTGTTCCACCGACCAGACCAACGCCCCCGCCCCCACGTCCGGGTCCTCGTCGGCGTGGTTGGGGTTGGCGTGGTGCCGGTTGTGCTTCTCCACCCACCATCCGTAGCTGAGCCCGACCGCCAGGTTCCCGGCGAGCAGGCCGACCAGTTCACTGGGCCCACGCCGCCGGAACATCTGCCGGTGCCCGGCGTCGTGACCGAGGAAGGCCACCTGGGTGCTGGCCACCGCCATCAGTGCCGCGACCGCTGCCTGCCCCCAGGAGTCGCCGACAAGTACGACCAGAGCCCAGACCGCGCCGAAAGACGCGGTGGTCAACCCGATCCGAACCGCGTACCAGCCCGGACGACGTTCCAGGAGTCCTGCCGCCCGAATCTGCCGGGACAACTCGGCGTACTCACTGCCCCGTACCGGCGGATCCGCCACCATCTGCCGCATCATCGCCCACCCTCCTCGGCTCCGGTCGCGCCGGTCAGCTCGACCACCGACACTGATTTTTCCGAGGACGGCCGCGGTGGGTAAGCCGGTGCGCCCCACGCCGGGGGTGGGGTAAGCCCTACCGGGGCGGGTTACGGCCGGGTCTGCTCGTGGATCCAGGCGGCGTAGTCGGAGTTGCTCTGCACCCGGTTAACCAGGATCTCCGGTACGTCGTACGGGTGGTTGGCCTGGATCTGCTCGACCAGTGCGTCGGCTCGGTCCAGAGCGGTCTTGAACTGCACGGACCATTCGGAGTGGGTCTCGACGCGCTGTTGCCACCAATACGTACTGTCCACCTGACCGCCCACCTGCGCGCAGGCCGCCAGGTGGGCGGCCACCGCCGCGTCCGCGAGCACCCCCGCGACCGTGCGCTCGTCCACCACCGTCGTCACCACACAGATCTCCTCCACGTGGTCACCCTATGTGGGCCCGTCCTGGTTCTTGGCGATCCACTCGTCCATCCGCCCCCACCAGTCGAAGAGCCAATCGATGCGCTCCTGCGCACCGACCGGCACCTCCTCCGGGGGCACAGACCAGAAGCGCATCACGATCCGCTTGTCCATGGGGAGCTCCCGCCACACGTCGGCAACGGTCACCATCCGGTCCAGACCGGTGTGGGCGACGAAGATGACGCCGACGTCGGGGGCGGCGTCCAGCGCGGCCAGCAGCCCGCCCGGCTGCGGGGCAAGCACGTGGCGCATCCGTTCCGCCCGTGACGCCATCAACTCGTGGCCCAGTTCCCGCAGCCGAGCGATCGCCCGCACGCGACGCTTCGGCGTGAAGTTACCGCCCTCGGGAAAGAGCACGAAGGCATCGTCATCGTCCAAGCCAGCGGCGAGCTGCCCGATCTGCTCGGTCAACGTCGCGCGGCCGTCCGGGCCGGGCGCGAGAAAGCGGTTCGGTAGGCGGTTGAGCAGCACGTCAACCGCCGGATCCCACTGCAGGGTGTTCTTGAGCACGATCCGCGGCTCCCGACGGAACCAGTTGACCAGGGCATGGATCAGGATGAACGAGTCACCCGGGCCGGCGTGCCGACACAACACCAGCTCCGGCCGTCCGGCCAGGGCCGTGTCCGGATCGGCGCCGGCCACCTCGATGGAGAGTCGCAGGCTCCACCGGGCCTGCCAGAACAGCACCCGCAGGAACCAGCCGGCGAGCCGGTAGTGAGCCTGTTCGAACGCCGGGGACCGGACCCGCCAGCCGAACCCGGAGGCGACCCAGAGCACGAAGAGCACGATCAGCGCTGCCGCGTCCCACACCAGATAGACGAGACCGATCCAGAGCAGCCGTAGTGGACGCAGCCGACCTGGTACAAACGGCGAGGCGGCCAGGGCGAGCAGGGCCCATACCGGCACCGTCATCACCACGGTGACCGCCAGCACGACCACACCCGGCGCCAGGAGCAGCCGGCGCAGCCACCGGGGTGGTGGTGGCATCAGCGGTCCAGCTGGGCCAGGTAGTGCCGGGAGGCTGTGTAGGCCCGGCTGATCCGCCGCCCCACCGCTGCCGTGTCCCGGTACGCCCACGGCGAGTCCTCCCGGGGCTGGATGCCGCCGGTCGGCAGCACGTGCACCTGGACCCCGTCGGGCACGGCGGCCATCTCCCGGGCGAACCGATGCCGGCGGGCGATCTCGAACGCGACCTGGGCGATCTCCCAGGGCCGCCGGGGTGGGCTGAGCTCGCGTTCAATCCGCCCCACCTGGAGCACGAAGATCCGGGTGGCTCCGGCCGCCACCGCCTCACCGATCGGGATCGAGTTGACCACGCCCCCGTCGATGTAGTGCTGGCCATCGATCTGAGCTGGGGGGAGGAGACCCGGCACGGAGGCGCTGGCGAGGACCGCCGGCACCACCGGCCCGGTGTCGAACCAGTGCTCGGCGGCCCGCTCGATGTTCGCCGCGCAGCAGCGGAAGGGCACCCGCAGGTCCGCGAAGGTGGTGTCAGCGCCGACTTCCCGTTCCAACAGTTTGCGCAGTGGCCGCGGCGAGTGCAGATGGGTACGCGCGGCGAACCGGCGTAGCTGCCGGGCTACCGAGTCGCCGTACACTTCGCCCGCCTCGGGGGAGGCCCAGAGCCGAACCAGCCGGTCGATGACCGTGGTGGACGGATCAGCCGCCACCAGCACCCCGTTGACCGCACCAATCGATGTGCCGAACACCAGATCGGGCCGGATGTCGGCGCGGAACAGGGCACGCAGCATGCCGACCTCGACCGCACCGAGGACGCCGCCGCCACCGAGCACAAACGCCACCGGTCCCCGAGCCATAGCTGCCATCCTGACATGGCGACGCCGCCCGCCTGCCGGCCCATCGCCCACCTCCCCCCGGGCGGACTGATCCGGCCGCCGCCCCTCAGCGAAATGTGATGGGGGCGGGTTCTCGCGCGGGGACCACCGCCGAGACGAACCGCTGGAGCACCGCCTCGTAGCCGTCAACCAGCTGGGTGGTGGAAAAGTTCTCCACCACGTGCGCAACACAGACCGCCGGGTCCAGTCCGCCCGCCACCCGCAGCGCCCCTGGCAACTCGTCCACGCTCTCGCAGATCAGGCCGGTGCGGCCGGGCCGGATCAACTCCGGCACGGCACCCCGACGTAGCGCCACCACCGGCGTCCCGGTGGCCATCGCCTCCAGCATGACGACACCGAACGGCTCCTCCCACTGGATCGGCATCACCAGACAGCGGGCTTCGACGAGCAGGCGGAACGAGTCTCGCCGGTCGGCATCGAGGACGACGGTGACATCGTCGTCCAGCATTGGCCGGACCACCTCGTCGAAGTAGCGACGTTCGGCCGGTTCGTTGCACTTGCCGGCGAGGATCAGCGGCAGGCCGGCCGCCCGGCAGGCCCGGATCGCGAGATCGGGTCCCTTGTCCGGGCTGAACCGGGCCAGCCAGAGCACCGGCCCCCGGCCCGGGGTCAGCTTGTGCGGGATGTCTTCGACGTCCAGCGCGTTGTGCACGGTGCCGATCCACGGCAGCCGCAGGTTGACCCGCCGTTGGGCATGGGAGATGGCCACCAGACCGACACCCTGATCGATCTCTTCGAGGATGTTGCCGTACTCCCCGACCGGGTTGCCGTGCACGGTGGCGACGGTGGGCACTGACCGCCGCCCGGCCAACAGTGGTCCGATCGTGGTGTGGTCGTGGACCACGTCGAAGTGTTCCGGGGTGACGAGCTGATTCACCTGAACGAGGTGGGCCAGCTCGGGCAACGCCTCGCCCATCCGGGGAAACTTCAGCTCGGCGTCGGTCGAGACGAAGCGGGCGGCGGTTCCGGTCTGCTCACCCGCCCCGAAGAGGGTCACCGGGTGGCCCCGGGCGATCAGCCCGTCCACCAGGCCAGCGACGACGTGTTCCAGGCCGCCGTAGCCGGGTGGCGGCACCGACAGCCACGGTGGGACCACCATCGCGATCCGTAGCGGCCGCCCGGCCGAGCTGCCGTCCCCGCGGTTGCGCGCCACGAGTCCCCCCTCCGGCCGCTGGTGGGCACGCCGCTGCCCCGCCTCCACCACGGCTGCCAGTCGGGGACGGATTCCCGGTTGCCACCCGACTAAACCGGACAAGCCGGGCACACACCCCGCCGCACCGACCGGTCCTGGTTCACCCCGACGGCGTCTGGAGCCGGGGATGGTCACTCACCCCGCCCGAGGTGAGTGACCGTCAACAAGAGACGCGGCGGGCAGTGGAGCCAACCCCCTTGGCTCCACCACCCGCCGCAGGAGGGAGGAGGAAAGTCCGGATCGCAGTGCCGCCCTGGGTGGGCGTCACTTCTTTAGGACGCTTCGGCGAGCGTCACGGTTGCGGTCGCTTCAACATTGTTGCGCTTGTATGTCACATCCACCCGGTCGCCCACCTTGCCGGCCTGGACCACGGCGACCAGATCCTCGGAGTCAGCGATCACCTTGTCGCCGAACCGAGTGATGACGTCGCCCTGCTGGAAGCCCGCCCGCTCGGCAGCGCTGTCGGGGAGGACCGCGGCCACCAGGGCACCGCCGCCCTCGGCGGCGGTGACGCTGACACCGAGGGTGGGATGGCTGACCTTCTCACCCCGTTGCAGCTTCTCGGCGACGTCCTCGGCCTTGTTGCTGGGGATGGCGAACCCGACCCCGATGTTGCCGGTGCTGCCCTGGCCACTGGTGGCGATCGCGGTGTTGATCCCGATCACCTCGCCCCGGGTGTTGACCAGCGCCCCACCGGAGTTGCCCGGGTTGATCGGCGCGTCGGTCTGCAACAGCCCCGAGATCGAGGTGACCCCCGCCGTCGGGTCCTGCTCCGAGCTGCCGGCCTGGATGGTGCGGTCCCGCGCGCTGAGGATGCCGGCGGTCACCGACCCCTGCAGGCCCAGTGGACTACCGAGGGCGAGAACCTGGTCGCCGACCTGCATCGCGTCGCTGTCGCCGAATTCCGCCGGCGTCAGGTCGCTGACCCCGGCGGCCTTCACCACCGCCAGGTCGGTCTTGGGGTCGGTGCCGGTGATCTCCGCCGACGCCGTCTCGCCGTCGGCGAAGGTCACCAGCACGGTGTCGCCGCTGGCCGTGGCGATCACGTGGTTGTTGGTCAGCACATATCCGTCGGCGGTGAGGATCACGCCCGAGCCCCCGCCGCTGTCGGTGCCGATCGACACCACGCTGGGCTGCACCGCGGCGGCGATCCGCGGCAGGTCGGCGCTGTCGATGATCGGGGCCGCGGAGTAGGTGCGCGTGACGCCGGAGCCGTCATTCAGGGCGAGTGCGAGCGCGCCGCCGGCGACACCGGAGCCGAACATCAGGGCGAGCACCGCGACGCCCGCGCCGATGAACTTCGCGATCCGGCTGCCCGGATGCGGACCGGTTTGCGGCGCCGCCCACGGTGGCGCGGGCTGTCCGGCCAGCTGCGCCGGCTGACCCGGGTAGAACGGGGCTCCGTACCCGCCTGGCTGCCCTCCGCTCCAGGCGGTGGACCGCGGCCCGTACCAGGGAGCACCGGGGTGTTGTGGCGAGTAGCCGGGTGGGTAGGGGTGGCCACCGGCCGGGCCGGCGACGGGCGCGGCGCCGAGCTGGGGGGCGAGCGCCTCAGTGGGGTCAGCCGACGGCGAGGCGCCCGAAGCCGAGACCGGCAACGCCTCAGTGGGGTCAGCCGACGGCGAGGCGCCCGAAGCCGAGACCGGCAACGCCTCAGTGGGGCCGGTCGTGGTGTCGGCAGGCGGCGCGAAGCTACTGTCCGCACCGGAGGTAGCGGCCGAAGAGTCGGACTGGGCGCGCTCGAGGCGAGACAGGTCGACAGTGGGGTGCGACGGCTCGGCGTCCCCGGGGGCCTGCCGACGCTGCGGGTCGGACTCGTAGTCGGTCATGGAACCACCTTCTCCCCTACCACTTCGATCAGCCTGCAACCCAGCTGTGGGTTGGCTGAAAATTACACCTCGTCACCGGTCGGGACCGGCGCCAGGGGCAACCGGACCCGAAACGTCGCGCCTCCGCCCGGAGTCTGCGTCACCTCGACCGTGCCCTGGTGGGCGGCGACCAGGGCGGCGACGATCGCCAGGCCCAGCCCGGTCCCGGTGTTGCCACCGGCCCGGCGGGTCCGGGCCGCGTCCGCCCGGTAGAAGCGCTCGAACACCCGCTCGGCCTGCTCACCGGAGAGCCCCGGCCCGGTGTCGGCTACCTCCACCACCGCCAGCGCACCGGGCTCGGAACGCAGCCGTAGCGTCACCGACGCCCTCGGCGGGGTGTGCGTCAGGGCATTGGTCATCAGGTTGCCGATCACCTGCCGGAGTCGAGCGTCGTCGCCGTACACCACCAGCGGCCCGGCGCCCGCGACGACGTCCAGTTCGATCCGCCGGTCCGGCGCCACCGCCCGGGCCGCCGCCACCGCGTCGGCGGCCAGCACCGGCAGCTCGACCGGGGCCGGCGACAGCGGACGCTCCCGGTCCAGCCGGGCGAGCAGCAGCAGATCCTCCACCAGCAGCCCCATCCGGGCCGCCTCGTCCTCGATCCGACGCAGCAGGTCGCCGGTCTGCTCGGGACTGCGCGCGGCGCCCTGCCGGTACAGCTCGGCGAATCCCCGGATGGTGGTCAGTGGCGTCCGCAGCTCGTGCGAGGCGTCCGCGACGAACTGCCGCATCCGCTCCTCGGAACGCCGGGCGCGGGACTCGGACGCCTGCGCGTGCGCGGCGGCGTCCCGAGCGGTGGCTTCGGCGGCGCGGGCGGCGGTCTCCGAGGCGGCGCGGGCGGTGAAGGCTGCCTCGATCTGGGTGAGCATCATGTTGAGCGCCCGGGACAGCCGCCCCAGCTCCGAGGTCGGCTGGGGGCTACCCGCCTCGGGGTCCGGCACGCGGCGGGCCAGATCCCCACCGGCGATCGCGGCGGCGGTCTGCTCGATCTCGTCAAGGGGCCTCAGACTGGCACGGACGATGCCCGCGCCGATCGAGGCAAGCAGGAGCAACACCGACGTGCCCACCAGCAGATCGATCCAGATCAGCCGCTTGACGGCCTGATCCTCCTCGATCAGGTGCTGCCCGACGGCCAGCCACTCTCCGCTCGGCAGCTCCGTGTAAAGCATTCGCCAGTGCACATCGCTGCCCTCGGCGCGGACGGTGAACGGATCACCGGCCAGGCTCCGAAATCCCGCGGCATCCGACGGCACCGGCGGCAGGTCCCGCTCCTCGAACCGATTCTCGTCGTATCCCACCGGGTAGACCGCCCCGGTTCTGGGGTTTGTCACCACGATCAGGTAGTCGAACGGAACAACAATCAGAAGCCGCTCCGCGGGGAAGAACGTACTGGATTCGATGTAGCTGACCGAGATCTCCAGCTTCTCGTCCACCTGATTGATGAGGTGGCTCCGGAGGAAAACAGCGGTCAACGTACTGATCACCAGGAGCGCGACCGCCACCAGGCTGAGGACCGCGGCGATCAGCTTGACCCGGAGCGGAATCCTGCGCAGCCCGGCCTTCGCCTGTGAAACGGCGTTCACGCTGCCGGCTTGCGGAGCACGTACCCGACTCCACGAAGGGTGTGGATCAACCGAGGCTGGGTGTTGTCGACCTTACGCCGAAGATACGAGATGTACGACTCGACGATGTTGTCGTCGCCCCGGAAGTCGTAGTTCCAGACGTGATCGAGGATCTGCGCCTTGGAGAGCACTCGATTGGCGTTCAGCATCAGGTACCGCAGCAGCTTGAACTCGGTCGGGGAGAGCTGCACCCGCTGCCCCGCCCGGTGCACCTCGTGCGCCTCCTCGTCGAGTTCGAGGTCGGCGAAGGTGAGTCGGGCCGGGGCCTGCTCACCGCTGGTGCTGCGGCGCAGCACCGCCCGGATCCGGGCGGTCAGCTCCTCCAGACTGAACGGCTTGGTCACGTAGTCGTCCCCGCCCAGGGTCAGTCCACGGATCTTGTCGTCGGTGGCGTCCCGCGCGGTCAGGAAGACGACCGGGGTACGGGTGCCCCCCTCGCGCAGCAGCCGGATGACCTCAAACCCGTCCAGGTCGGGCAGCATGATGTCCAATACGACCAGATCGGGGCGGTGCTCCTTCGCCGCGCTCAGCGCGGCGCTGCCGCTGATCGCGGTCGCCACGTCGAAACCGGCGAAGCGCAGGCTCGCGGAGAGCAGCTCGAGAATGTTCGGGTCGTCCTCGACGACGAGCAGTCGAGCCTCGGTCTGGGTAGCCGCCATGCGGCCATCATCCGCGCCCCGACTGCGACGCGCCTGGGTGATTCCTGAAAGACTTCTGTGAGCAGCGAAACGACCAGGCCACCCCCGGGATGGCGGCGACATGACCATGGCAGGCTGCCAAACGGACCGGCGACCAGGCTGGCTCCGATCGGAGGTGAGCAGCATGATCATCGGCTCGCGGTACAACGGCCCGTCGGGCTCGGGGAACGGCGGGTGGAGCGCGGGGACGTTCGCGGTGGCCGCCCGGGGTTCCTCCCTACCGACGCCGGGTGGGCGCGCCCCCGAGCGCTTTCGACGCGACGCCGAGCCGGTGGAGGTAACCCTGCGCCAGCCGCCGCCGCTGGAGACGCCGTTGACCCTCGATGCGGGCGAGGTCCGCGACCCCGCAGGCCGCCTCGTCGCCGAGGTCGCGACCGTTGCCGCGTTCGACCCGGTGGCGGAGCCGGTGGACCTGACGACTGCCCAGGCCGCCGCAGCCGACTACCCCGGGCTGGTCAACCACCCGTTCCCCCGCTGCTACGTCTGCGGCCCGCAGCACGCCGACGGGCTCCGGATCTTCCCCGGTCCACTCTCCGACGGGCGCACCGCCGCCCCGTTCCGGGTTCCGGAGGGAGCAGACGTCGTCACCACCTGGGCCGCGTTGGACTGTCCCGGGGGCTGGTCGGTGATCGCCCCCGGCCGGCCGTACCTGCTGGGCCGAATGTCCGCGGTGGTGCTGGCCACACCGCGCCCCGGCGACGAGTGCGTGGTGACCGGGGTGTTGGCCGGCGTCCAGGGCCGCAAAGCCCAGGTGCACAGCAGCTTGTTCGCCCCGGACGGTAGCCTCCTCGGCTACGCACGCGCCACCTGGATCGCCGGATAGCAGCTTGACCTCGGTCCCGGCTCCGCGGCGGGGCCGCCGGTGGCCTACACCGGCCGGCACGGCCAACGATGGCGATCACTGACATCAACTTGGGAGAAGAATGACAGACGGACGGTCGAGCCCCGACACCACAGGCGAGATCGTGGTCTCCCGGCTGACGAAGATTTACGGCAGCGCTCCCGCGGTCGACGACCTGTCGTTCCGGGTGGAGCCGGGTCGGGTCACCGGATTCCTGGGCCCGAACGGCGCCGGCAAGACCACCACGCTGCGCATGCTGCTGAACCTGGTCACCCCGACGGCTGGCCAGGCGACCATCGGCGGGCGGCGGTATGCCAACCTGACCGACCCGGTGCGGCATGTCGGCGCGGTGCTGGAGGCGTCCAGCGCACACAAGGGGCGCACCGGCATCAACCACCTGCGGGTGATCTGCACCGCAGCCGGGCTGCCCCGTTCCCGCGCCGACGAGGTGCTGGCCCAGGTCGGTCTGGCACCAGCGGCCCGGCGCAAGTTCAAGGGCTACTCGTTGGGGATGAAGCAGCGCCTGGGCATCGCCGCGGCGATGCTCGGCGACCCCCGGGTGCTGATCCTGGACGAGCCGGCCAACGGGCTCGACCCGGAGGGCATTCGGTGGATGCGTGGCTTCCTGAAGAGCCTGGCCGCCGAAGGGCGTACGGTCCTGGTCTCCAGTCACCTGCTGTCGGAGATGCAGCTGCTCGCGGACGATGTCGTCATCATCGCGGCCGGCCGGCTGATCCGGCAGGGCCCGGTGGACCAGGTCATCGGCTCGATGGCGCAGACCGCCCGGGTCCGGGTGCGCTCCCCGCAGGCCGAGACGCTGCGGGCCGCACTCGAGCGGGAGTCGGCGACCGTGGACGTTGACGACCAGGGGGCCCTGCTGGTCGGGGGCGTGGACGCACCGACGGTCGGCCGGGTGGCCCTGGCCGCCAGCGTGGAGCTGCATGAACTGGCCACCGAACGTCCTGACCTTGAGGGCGTCTTCCTCGAGCTTACGGCCGGAAAGGCGGGCATCCGATGAGCAACCTGGTCCGAGCCGAGCTGGTCAAGGTCCGCACGACCAGCACCTGGTGGATCATGGTTCTGATCTACCTGCCACTGTGGGGCAGCACGTTGGCGTTCAACTGGTTGCAGACCGACGTGCTCGCCAAAGACGGCCTCGGCGACGTGCCGGCGGAGCAGTCCGAGGCGGTGGGGGCGCTCGCCCAGCCGGACGCACTGGCGGCCAACCTCTACACCAACGGCCAGTTCTTCGGCCTGCTGATGGTGATGCTGCTCGGCATCGTCGTGGTAACCGGTGAGTTCTTCCACCAGACCGTGACCACCACCTTCCTGACCACCCCGCGGCGGAGCGCGGTCGTCCTGGCCAAGCTCGCCGCGACCGCCGGCCTGGCACTGGTCTTCTGGGCGGTGACGACCAGCGCGAACCTGCTCGCCGGAATAGCGATCCTGCAGCAGGTCGGGGTGGGCGCCCAATGGGGCAGCGCCGTCTGGGAGGCCATTGCGCTCAACGGGCTGGCCTACCTGCTCTGGGCGTTTGTCGGGGTCGGCCTGGGGACGCTCATCCGCAGCCAGCTCGGCGCCACCGTCACCGGAATTTTGCTGTACCTGGGCGGCACGATCGGGGCGCTGACCGTGCTCACCGTGGCCGCGAACCGCTTCGGCGACTGGATCAACAACCTGCAACTACTGGTGCCGTCGCTGGCCTCGGCGCTCATGGCCAACGGCGTCGACATTCCGGGGGAACCACCACGCTGGGCGGGCGCCGCCGTACTCATCGGGTACGGACTGCTCTCCGGGCTGATCGGCGTCCTCATCATGCGTCGGCGGGACATCTCCTGACGGATCCGTAAGGAGACGGCGTACCTGCCCGAAAGGGCAGGTACGCCCACCCGTAGCCGATGGGTTCGGGCCGCCTACCAGGAGGTGGCAGGACGCGCAGCGATGAGCGAACTGCTGGCAACTTTTGTGAATCCCCCCATTGAACCGAGTCGGAAACTCCTATTGGTTTGGTACGGCGTAGCCTGGAGCCTGACTCGTGTGTCCGGGAGCTCCCGGCGTTCGGCGTAACCCACAAACTCGCGTGAAAGAGGCGATACTGGCCGTGTCGACCCAGCAGACCTCGCAGGAGAACCCACTGGCGGGTTTCGGCCCGAACGAGTGGATCGTCGAAGAGATGTACCAGCGGTACCTCACCGACCCCACCAGCGTCGACCCGGCCTGGCACGACTTCTTCGCCGACTACCGCCCCACACCGGACACGGGAGGCACGGGGGATGGCGAGCCGGCCGCGAAGCCGGAGCCCGACGGTCGGCCGGAACCCTCCACCGCCAAGCCCGCCTCCACCCCGGAGCGCAAGTCCGTGTCGACCAAGGCCACCCCCAGCAAGCCCGCCACCAAGCCGGCTGCCGCCAAGCCGGCTACCGCGAAGCCGGCTGCCGCCAAGCCCACCACCAAGCCGGCTGCCACCAAGCCGGCCGCCACGCCGACCTCGTCCGGCCCGCAGACCGCGCCGCTACGCGGGGTCGCTGCGAAGATCGTCCAGAACATGGACGCCTCGTTGAGCGTGCCGACCGCGACCAGCGTGCGCGCCGTCCCGGCCAAACTGCTGGTGGACAACCGCATCGTGATCAACAACCACCTCGCCCGGGGCCGCGGCGGGAAGGTCAGCTTCACCCACCTGGTCGGGTACGCACTGGTCCGCGCGCTGGCGATGCACCCGGAGATGAACAACTCCTTCGCCACCGTGGACGGCAAACCCACGCTGGTCCGCCCCGAACACGTCAACCTCGGAATCGCGATCGACCTGGTCAAGCCGGACGGCAGCCGCAACCTGGTGGTGCCCTCCATCAAGGCCTGCGAGCAGCTGGACTTCCGACAGTTCTGGCAGGCGTACGAAGACGTGGTCCGGCGGGCTCGGAAGAACGAGCTGACCATGGAGGACTACGGCGGCACCACCATCTCGCTGACCAACCCCGGCGGCATCGGCACGGTGCACTCGATGCCACGACTCATGACCGGCCAGAGCGCGATCATCGGCGTCGGCGCGATGGAGTACCCGGCGCCGTACCAGGGCATGAGCGAAGGCACCCTCGCCGAACTGGCGGTCAGCAAGGTCATCACGCTGACCAGTACCTACGACCACCGGATCATCCAGGGTGCGCAGTCCGGCGAGTTCCTCAAGGTGATGCATGAGGTACTCCTCGGCGAACACGGCTTCTACGACGAGATCTTCACCTCGCTCCGCATCCCGTACGAGCCGGTGCGGTGGATGCGGGACGTCGCGATCGACGGCGAGGGTCAGATCAACAAGACCGCCCGGGTCCATGAACTGATCCACGCCTACCGGGTGCGTGGCCACCTGATGGCCGACACCGACCCGCTCGAGTTCAAGATCCGCAAGCACCCGGATCTGGACGTCCTCCAACACGGGCTCACCCTGTGGGATCTGGACCGCCATTTCCCGGTGAACGGTTTCGCCAATCGGCAGCGGATGAAGTTGCGCGATGTCCTCGGCGTGCTCCGCGACACGTACTGCCGCCGGGTCGGCATCGAGTACATGCACGTCCAGGACCCGGAGGAGCGGCGCTGGATCCAGCAACGGGTCGAGCGCAAGTACGAGAAGCCGGCGGTCAACGAGCAGAAGCACGTCCTCAACCGGCTGAATGCCGCGGAGGCATTCGAGACCTTCCTCCAGACCAAGTACGTCGGCCAGAAGCGCTTCTCGTTGGAGGGGGGCGAGTCACTGATCCCGCTGCTCGGCGAGGTGTTGGAGGCCTCTGCCGAAGGTGGGCTGGACGAGGTCGTCATCGGCATGGCGCACCGGGGCCGGCTGAACGTGTTGGCCAACATCGTCGGCAAGCCGTACGAGAAGATCTTCTCCGAGTTCGAGGGGCACCTGGACCCGCGCTCCACGCAGGGCTCCGGCGACGTGAAGTACCACCTCGGGCAGAACGGCAAGTTCACCACCCCGGACGGCGAGCACTCGGTCAAGGTCTCGGTGGTGGCGAACCCGTCGCATCTGGAGGCCGTTGACCCGGTGCTGGAGGGCATCGTCCGGGCCAAGCAGGATCGGATTGACCTCAAGCTGGAGGGCTACACCGTGCTGCCGCTGGCGGTGCACGGGGACGCGGCCTTCGCCGGCCAGGGAGTCGTCGCCGAGACGCTCAACCTGTCCCAGCTCCGCGGCTACCGCACGGGCGGCACGGTGCACGTGGTGGTCAACAACCAGGTCGGCTTCACCACCCCACCGGAGTACAGCCGCTCCAGCCTCTACAGCACCGATGTGGCCCGGATGATCCAGGCCCCGATCTTCCACGTCAACGGCGACGACCCGGAGGCCGTGGTGCGGGTCGCCCAGCTGGCCTTCGAGTACCGGCAGACATTCAACAAGGATGTCGTCATCGACCTGGTCTGCTACCGGCGACGCGGGCACAACGAGGGCGACGACCCGTCGATGTCGAACCCGGAGATGTACCGGATCATCGACTCGAAGCGATCGGTTCGCAAGCTCTACACCGAGGAGCTGATCGGGCGGGGCGACATCACCGTGGAGGATGCGGAGGAGCTGCTGCGCGACTACCAGGCGCAGCTGGAGCGGGTGTTCAAGGCCACCCGAGACGCCGCCACCGCACCCCGTCAGCTCAGCCGCCCGAAGCGGGAGGACGAGCCGGAGCCACCGGTGGAGACCGCCACTGACGCCGATGTCATCCGGGCGGTCGGCGAGGCGCATCTCCACCTGCCGGAGGGCTTCACCCCGCACAAGCGGATCCAGCAGCTGCTCGACCGGCGGGCCAAGATGGCCAGCGAGGGCAACATCGACTGGGGTTTCGGCGAGATCATCGCGTTCGGCGCGCTGCTGCACGACGGGGTCACCGTCCGGCTCGCCGGTCAGGACTCGCGCCGCGGCACGTTCGTGCAGCGGCACGCCTCCGTCGTTGACGCCGAGACCGGCGAGGACTACCTGCCCCTGGAGTCACTCACCGCAGGCGGTGAGCGGTCGCGGTTCTTCGTGCACGACTCGCTCCTGTCCGAGTACGCGGCGATGGGCTTCGAATACGGCTACTCGGTAGAGAACGTCAACGCACTGGTCTGCTGGGAGGCCCAGTTCGGCGACTTCGTCAACGGTGCCCAGTCGGTGATCGACGAATTCATCTCCTCCGGTGAGGTGAAGTGGGGTCAGCGCTCCGCGGTCACGCTGCTGCTGCCGCACGGCCACGAGGGCCAGGGCCCGGACCACACCTCCGGCCGCCCGGAACGGTTCCTCCAGCTCTGCGCCGAGGACAACATGCGGGTGGCCATCCCGACGACGCCGGCGAACTACTTCCACCTGCTGCGTCGCCAGGCCCTGTCACCGAAGCGCAAGCCCCTCGTCGTCTTCACGCCGAAGTCCCTGCTGCGGCACCGACTCTGCGTCTCGCAGGTCGAGGACTTCACCAACGGTTCCTTCCAGCCGGTGCTGCTCGACGGTGACGCCCCCGCGCCGGAGCAGGTGAAGCGGGTGCTGCTCTGCTCGGGCAAGGTCTACTACGACCTGTTCCAGGCTCGGCAGGATCGCGGTGTCACCGATACCGCGATCATCCGGGTCGAGCAGCTCTACCCGATGCCGATCGACGAGATCCGGGCCGCGCTCGCGAGGTACCCGAACGCGGTGGACTTCGCCTGGACCCAGGAGGAGCCGGCCAACCAGGGTGCCTGGTCGTTTGTCGCGCTCAACATGCTGGAGCACCTGGACGGGGTCCGGCTGCGCCGCATCTCCCGTCCAGCGGCAGCCGCCCCGGCGGTCGGCTCGGCCAAGATGCACGACGTCGAGCTCTCCGCCCTTCTCGACGCTGCACTCCCCCGCCCGTAGGCACCACCCGACCCATGCTGGCTGGTGGGGGCAGGGACCACCGTCCCGCGCCCCCACCACCGCGACGTGACCGAGGAAACGCATGTACTTCACCGACCGTGGGATCGAGGAACTGACCGAGCGCCGCGGCGACGAGCAGGTCAGCATTGAGTGGCTCGCCGAGCGTCTCCGCGACTTTGTCGACCAGAACCCCGAATTCGAGACCCCGATCGAGCGCTTCGCCACCTACCTGGCCCGACTGGACGACGAGGACGACGAGTAGGGCCCGCGAACTCCCCCGAAGCTGTGCACAACGAACGCCGGGCCCCGGGTCGTAGGACCAGGCCGAAGGACCCGGGCGGACAGCCCGGGGAGCTCCTAGAGTGGATCTCGTGGCGCGGAGTGTGTATCTGACCAGCGTGAGTTCCGGCGGCGGCAAGTCCACCGTCGCCCTGGGACTGGCGGAGCTGTTGTCCCGGCAGGTTGGCCGAATCGGCATCTTCCGACCGTTGGTCCGCGGCGACCAGCCGGACCCGATCCTCGCCCTACTCAGCGAACGCTACCGGGTCGAACTGCCGATCGAGGACCTCACCGGCACCACCTACACCGAGGCCACCGGGATGGTCGCCGAAGGCCGGCGGGAACAGCTCGTCTCCCGCATCGTCGAGCGGTACCGCGCGGTCGAACGGCGCTTCCCCGCGGTGGTCGTGGTGGGCAGCGACTTCGCCGATGGCGGCGATGGCGCAGGCCCGCGGGAACTGGCCTTCAATGCCCGCCTCGCGACCGAGTTCGGCAGCGTCGTGGTCCCCGTGGTGGACGGATACGAGCAGGAGACCGCCACCATCGCGGCGGCGGCCCGGGGGGCGTACCACGACCTGGCGGACCTCGGCGCGACGGTGCTGGCGATAGTCGCGAACCGGGTGACCGGTCCACTCACCCTGCCCGAGCTGCCGGTACCCGGGTACCTGATCCCCGAGGTGCCCAGTGTGTCGGCACCGACCGTGGCCGAGGTGGCGACGGCGCTCGGCGCCACCCAGCTCGGTGGGGACGACACCGCGCTCAGCCGCGACGTACTCGACTATGTCGTCGGCGCGGCCCACGTGCCCACGCTGCTCGACCACCTGACCGAAGGCGCTCTGGTGATCATGCCGGGGGACCGGGACGATCTCCTGGTCGCCACCAACGCCGCGCACGTCGCGGGGCAGGTCGCGCTCTCCGGGTTGGTCCTCACCCTCGGCGAAGCGCCGGACCCGCGCACGATGCGGCTGGTCGAACGGCTACGGCCGGGCCTCGCCGTGCTCTCCGTACCCAGCGACAGCTACGACACGGTAGCCGCCTGCAACCGAATCGAGGGCCGACTCAGCGCCAGCAACCCGCGCAAGGTGGAGGCCGCGCTGGGCGCCTTCGAGCGCTGTGTAGACACCGACGACCTGTCCCGCCGACTCCGGGTCACCCGTTCGGAGCGGGTCACCCCGCTGATGTTCGAGTACGACCTGATCGACCGTGCCCGGACACAGCGCCGGCATGTGGTGCTGCCCGAGGGAAGCGAGGAGCGGATCCTGCGGGCAGCCGAGATCCTGCTACGCCGGGGTGTGGTCGAGTTGACCCTGCTCGGCCGACCCGACGATGTCGCCCGGCGGACCCGGGAGCTGGGCGTCGACATCGCCGACGCACGGGTGATCGATCCATTCACCAGCGAGTGGCGTGACGAGTTCGCCGACGGGTACGCGAGGCTCCGCGGCCACCGGGGCGTTACCCGGGACCTCGCCCACGACATCGTGCCCCAGCCGAACTACTTCGGCACGATGATGGTCTGGGCCGGGTACGCCGATGGCATGGTCTCCGGCGCCACCCACACCACCGCCGCCACCATCCGCCCCGCCTTCGAGATCATCCGCAATCTACCCGACGTCTCCATCGCCTCCAGCGTCTTCTTCATGCTGCTCGCCGACCGGGTACTCGTCTACGGCGACTGCGCGGTCAATCCCGACCCGGACGCCGCCCAACTCGCCGACATCGCGATCTCGTCCGCCGACACCGCCGTCCGGTTCGGCATCGAGCCGCGGGTGGCGATGCTGTCGTACTCGACCGGCAGCTCCGGGACCGGTGCCGACGTGGAGAAGGTCGCGGAGGCCACTCGACGGGTTCGGGAGCGCCGACCGGATCTGCTGGTCGAGGGGCCGATCCAGTACGACGCCGCGATCGACCCGGCGGTGGCGGCGACCAAGCTGCCCGGCAGCACGGTCGCCGGCCGGGCGACGGTCTTCGTCTTCCCGGACCTGAACACGGGCAACAACACGTACAAGGCGGTGCAGCGCTCCGCCCGAGCGGTGGCGGTCGGGCCGGTTATGCAGGGGCTACGCCGGCCGGTGAACGACCTTTCCCGGGGTGCGACCGTCCCGGACATCGTCAACACGGTGGCGATCACCGCGATCCAGGCCGGAGAGGCGGGCACATGAGCCGGGTACTGGTACTCAACTGTGGGTCGTCGTCGGTCAAGTGGCGGCTCTACGACGGCGACGAACTCCTCGACCGGGGTGCCGTCGAGCGGATCGGCGAACCCCGGGGCGGGCCGGCCGACCACGGCACCGCCGTCCGGGGGATCCTCGCCGAGCTCGACCTGACCGGGCTCACCGCCGTCGGGCACCGGGTGGTGCACGGTGGACGGCGCTTCGGCGAGCCGGTTCTGATCAACGATGCGGTGCTCACCGCGATCCGGGAGTTGGTGCCACTCGCCCCGCTACACAACCCCGCCAACCTGGCCGGCATCGAGGTCGCCCGGGCGACGCTGCCCGATGTCCCCCAGGTCGCCGTCTTCGACACCGCCTTCCACACCACGCTGCCCGAGTCCGCCGCCACATACGCGATCGACCGGGCGACGGCCGACCGGTACGGCATCCGGCGGTACGGCTTCCACGGCACCTCCCACGCGTACGTCTCCCGACGCACGGCGGAGGTGCTGGGTCGTCCGTACGCCGACACCAACACCATCACCCTGCACCTGGGCAACGGCGCGAGCGCCGCCGCCGTCGCCGGCGGGCGCAGCGTGGCCACCTCGATGGGGATGTCCCCGCTCGAGGGGCTGGTCATGGGTACCCGGAGCGGCGACGTGGACCCGACAGTGATCTTCCACCTGCGGCGGGAGGGCGGGCTGGGCGTGGACGACATCGACGACCTACTCAACCACCGCAGCGGCCTGTACGGGCTCACCGGCGCCAACGACATGCGCGAGGTGCTCGCCCGCCGGGCGGACGGCGACCAGGCCGCCGTCCTCGCCTTCGACGTGTACTGCCGCCGGATCACCAGCTACGTCGGGGCGTACTACGCGCTGCTCGGCCGGGTGGACGCGGTGACCTTCACCGCCGGCGTCGGCGAGCACGCCGCCCCCGTCCGCGCGGCGGCCCTGGCCGGACTGGAGCGACTCGGTATCACGATCGATCCGGAGCGCAACGCCGGCAGTGGCGACCGGGTCATCTCACCGGACGGGAGCGAGGTGGCGGTCTGCGTCATCGGCACCGACGAGGAGCGGGAGATCGCCCGCGCCGCCCGGGAGGTGACAGACCGGGGCTGACGTTCGTTGGTAGCGCCGGCCCGGTCCGTGCCCGGCGCTACCAACGGGCGGTCGAGTCCCAGCCGGACTCAGCTACGGGAGCGCCAGGCACGCGTCGCTCAGGCCGCGTGGTCGACGACCACCTTGCCGAAGACGTCGCCGGAGTGCAGGCGGGCGAATGCCTCCTCGACCGTGGTGAACGGCACCACACGGTCCACCACCGGGCGCAGCCCCCGCTCGGCGCAGAAGGCCAGCAGCGCGGCCAGCTCGTCTGGGGTGCCCATGGAGGTGCCGAGGATCTCCAACTGCATGGCGAAGACACGGCGCAGGTTGACTTTCGGTTCGTACCCGGCGGTAGCGCCAGAGACCACGATCCGGGCCATGGGCGCGGCTGACTTCAGCGAGTGATCGAAGGTCGCGGCACCGACCGTCTCGATCACCAGGTCCACCCGCTCCGGCAGCCGGGCACCCGGTTCGACAGCGGTCGCGCCGAGCGCCGCGACCCGCTCCCGCTTGGCGGCGTCCCGGCTGGTCGCATAGACCCGCTTACCCATCGCGGCGGCGAGCGCGACGGCCGCGGTGGCCACGCCTCCACCCGCCCCCTGCACCAGCACGGCGGCGGCCTCGTCCACCCGGCCCCGGGTGGTGAGCATCCGCCACGCGGTCAGCCAGGCGGTGGGCAGGCAGGCCGCATCCGTCGCCGCCAGGCCCGTCGGCAGTGGCAGCAGGTTCGCCCGGGGTACGGCGACCCGTTCGGCCAGCGTGCCCGGGAAGTGCTCGGAGAGAATCGAGATCCCGCGTGGATCGCTCGGGGTGGGGATCACCGGGTAGACGACCACCGGGGTGCCGTCCGGGTCAACGCCGGTCGCGTCGCAGCCCAGGATCATCGGCAGCTGCTCCGCGCGCAGTCCGACGCCGCGCAGCGACCAGAGATCGTGGTGATTGAGCGAACTGGCGGTGACCTGGATGGTCACCCAGTCGTCGCCGTGGTGCGCGGGTTCAGGCCGCTCGCCGACGGTGAGCGCGGCGAGCGGGTTGGCGTCGTCGAAGCTGGAGGCGAAGGCAGCACGCATGATCGGCACGGTAACAACACAGGCGGATGACCAGAAGGCCCGTTGCCGTGTTCCAGGCGACACGTCGGGCTCCGCCGCCGTGCGAAACCCGCCGCCCGCGCCTACCGGGTGACGCCGTCGCGCCGCGCGGCCTCCGCGACGGCCTCGGCCACAGCGGGTGCCACCCGCGGGTCGAGTGGTGACGGGACGATCGCCTCGGGTGCGAGCGAGTCGGCCACCACCCCGGCGATCGCGTCCGCCGCGGCCACCTTCATGCCATCGGTGATCCGGGTGGCCCGGGCGTCCAGCGCACCGCGGAAGACACCGGGGAAGGCGAGCACGTTGTTGATCTGGTTGGGGTGGTCACTCCGACCGGTGGCGACCACCGCGACGTGCTGGGCGGCCACCCGCGGATGCACCTCGGGGGTGGGGTTGGCCAGGGCGAAGACGATCCCGCCCGGAGCCATGCCGGCCACTGCCGCCTCGGGGATCTGGCCACCAGAGACACCGATCAGCACGTCGGCGCCGCGCAGCGCCTCGGCCACGTCGCCCCGCCGGCCGTCGCCGTTGGTCAGCTCCGCCAGCTCGGCCTTGGTGCCGGTGAGACCTTCGCGGTGCTGCCCGAGGATGCCCCGGGAGTCACAGACCACCACCTGTTCCGGGTTCACTCCGCCGGCGACGAGCATCCTGGTCACCGCCACACCGGCGGCACCCGCGCCACTGATCGCCACCCGAAGGTCGCCGAGCTTTCGGTTGAGCAACGCCGCCGCGTTGCGAAGCGCGGCGAGCACGACGATCGCGGTGCCGTGCTGGTCGTCGTGGAAGACCGGGATGTCCAGCGCCTCGTCGAGGCGCCGCTCAACCTCGAAGCAACGCGGCGCGCTGATGTCCTCCAGGTTGATACCGCCGAAGGAGGGGGCGAGGGCCCGTACCGCTGCCACGATCTCGTCCACATCTTGCGTGTTCAGGCAGATCGGCACCGCGTCCACCCCGCCGAACTGTTTGAACAGCACGGCCTTACCCTCCATGACCGGCATCGCGGCGTGCGGGCCGATATTGCCGAGCCCCAGCACGGCGGAGCCGTCGGTGACGACCGCAACGGTGTGCCCGGCCCAGGTGTAGTCATCGGCGAGACGGGGGTCGGCGGCGATGGCCGCGCAGACCTGGGCCACCCCGGGGGTGTACGCCAGGGAGAGGTCTTCCCTACTGGTCAGTGGGACGGTCGAGGCGACGGCCAGCTTGCCGCCCCGATGCAGTCGGAAGACCGGGTCCGCGGGATCCACGGTGGACGATGACATTGGTGACTCCAGGATCTGTCGATGCAGACGGACCAGCCGTTCGGGCGCGAGGTGGGCGCTGACCGGCGGCGCGAGGTGTGGGGGTCACCCGGGACACCTGCCGAGCATAGTGTGGAGCATGCCCCCCGGATGTGAGTAGGGTCATACTCCAGGACGCCGCAGCAGCCGAGGCCGCGGCCAGTAGCGCGCCACCACCCGCCCCCAGATGTCCGCCCCACCGTACGCCCGCGAGTCGTCAGTGATCAACGGATTGTCGCCCACGAGCCACCAGCCCTCCGCGATCGGACCAACCGCCCGCTTGACCACCAGCAGGTCGGGACGACTCCGAAAGACCGCGACCACCACATCACCGGCCCGGATACCGCGGTCCCCACGGCGCACCAGCACCGCGTCGCCGTGCCGGAGCGTCGGCACCATGGAGGGACCCGTCACCAGGACGGCGGAGAGCGGCCACCGGGCAGCCGGCGGCAGGCACGGCGGGGGCGCGGGCATCCCGTTCACCTCCACCAGGTACGGCGTGCAAGTAATGTCGTGCTCGATCATCGCAAACTTCCCAGGAGGCTCCTGATGCGACTTCCACGCATCCTCACCCCCCGAGTGACCGCCAGCGCCCACTGCGACCTGCCATGCGGCGTCTACGACCCGGCGCAGGCCCGGATCGAGGCCGAGTCGGTGAAAATGATCTGCGAGAAGTACCAGGCCAACACCGACCCGGAGTTCCGCACCCGCGCCATCCTGATCAAGGAGCAGCGAGCCGAGCTGGTGAAGCACCACCTGTGGGTGCTGTGGACCGACTACTTCAAGCCGGCCCACTTCGAGAAGTACCCGCACCTGCACCTGCTCTTCAACGAGGCCACCAAGCTGGCCGGGGCGGCCGGCGCCAAGGGTGCGACCGATCCGGCGAAGGCCGACGAGTTGCTGCAGAAGATCGACGAGATCTCGAAGATCTTCTGGGAGACCAAGAAGGCGTAGGCGCAACGTCAATGGCGACGGCCGGCGCGTCCGCGGAGGTGCCGGCCGTCGCCGTGGTAACCGAGTCGGTGGTACCGGGTAGAGTCCCTGGCGGGGCGCTACCCCCGTTCGGGGTAGCGGGCGCCCCGGGGGGATGACACGTGACTCCGACGACCAGCCAGCCCGCCAGCGACGACGTGGTGCATCTGACCGTACCCGCGGACGGCGGCTACCTCAGCGTGCTCCGCACGGCCACCGCCGGGCTCGCGGCACGGCTGCAGTTCGCCCTCGACGAGATCGAGGATCTCCGCATCGCGGTTGACGAAGCGTGCGCCATGCTGCTGTCGATCGCCACCCAGCCCGCCGAGCTGGAGTGCCGGTTCTCCGTAACCGAGGATGCACTCGCCGTCGAGGTCACTGTGCCAACTCCCCGTGGTGCGCGCCTGCCGGCCGAGTCCTCCTTTGCCTGGAAGGTGCTCACCGCACTGACCACCTCGGCCGCCGCTACCACTGACAGCGACCGCGCGACCATCTCCCTGCTGACCCGTCGCGTCGCCGGTTAGGTCCGGATCCGTCGCCGGGCTGGGACCGGGTTGGCAGGTCGACGCAGAACCACCCGCTGCATCGGCGCCCAGCCCCACGCCGGGTGTGCCGGCGCTGGCCCATGACCGGACGACGCAACCGCCAGCACCCTTACTCGAAGCCGAGCGCACGGGTCGTCGGGGTGCTCAGCAGCAGGGCGGTGACGCCGAGGCCGAGTGCCATCAGTGGTCCGCCCAGCCAACCGAGCCCGCCCTGGATCATGAACCATCCGATCGGTAACAGCATGAGCTGAAGCACGATCGACGGAGCCCGCGCACCCGTCCGACGCCGGGCGAGCGCCCCACCCAGCGCCCAGAGCGCGGCCGCCGCACCAGCGGCGAACCCCGTCAGCAGCAGCGCGGACGCCAGGTCGACGGTGGGCGCCGCGAGGTTGGCCCAGAGCAGCCAGCCGGCGATCAGACCGACGGCGACCGCCTCGCCGCGCAGCATCAGGACGGCCCACCGGAGCGGGCCGGGAATCTGGTTGGAGGCGATCGTCACGCGGCCACGATACCGGTGTCGCCACGCGGTACAGTGCCGCCCATGCGGGCCGTCCTGGTGGTCAACCCCAAGGCCACCACCACCAGCGAGCGCAGTCGAGATGTCCTGGTCCGGGCGCTACGCAGTGAAGTCGACCTGTCGGTGCGCTACACCCGACGCCGGGGGCACGCCACGACGTTGGCCCGCCAGGCGGCTGAGGAGGGCGTCGACCTGGTCGTCACGCTCGGTGGCGACGGCACGGTCAACGAGGTCGTCAACGGCCTGATGTCCGCGCTGCCGACGACGGAGGCGGCCGAGGGATCGCCGGCCGAGCAGTTGCCCGCCCTGGCAACCGTGCCGGGCGGTTCGACGAACGTCTTCGCCCGCGCTCTCGGCCTACCCCGGGAATGGCCGGACGGCGCCAGCATGATCTTGGAAGGGCTGCGGTTGGGCCGACACCGCACCATCGGCCTGGGCCGGGCAGATGATCGCTACTTCACCTTCTGCGCCGGTTTCGGAGTCGATGCCGCGGTGATCCACCGAGTGGAAGGGTCCCGCCGACGCGGACAGGTCTCCACGCCCAGCCTGTACTTCCGATCGACCCTCGCCCAGTACTTCCTCGCCTCGGATCGCCGGCACCCCGCAATCGCCCTCCAGCGGCCGGAGCAGCCCACCGAGGAGCAGCTCGCCACGGTGATCGTCCAGAACACCGCGCCCTGGACGTACCTCGGCGATCGGGAGGTGAACCCGAATCCGGAGGCATCGTTCGACCTCGGCCTAGACGCGTTCGCCCTACGGCAACTGCGGGTGACCAGCACAACACGGGCGATCACTCAATTCTTCGGTCAACAGCCGGGTCCGCACGGCAAACAGGTGCTCCGACTCCACGACCTGACCGAGTTCACCTTGGTCGCCCGCCGCCCGCAGGCGTTCCAGCTCGATGGCGAGTACCTGGGCGAGCGCGAGAAAGTCGAATTCACCGCCACGCCCGCGGCAGTGCGAGTAATCTGCTAGCTCTCGGGTACTCCCCTCGGTTGAGCCGGCCCGTCGGATGACGATTGGCGCCACGTTGGGGTGAGTGACGGAAATGTCAGCAAAATCAGCGCCGCCGTACTATATTGATCCCCGACTGTGGTACTCCGAGTATCCGGAGCCTCAGGCAAATCAGGACAAACAGGCTGTGGGCTTGCTCACCGCACGGAGTTTTCCGAGCGTCACCCTTGACATCGCGAGCGTTCGTGAAAGTATTCACAAGCGACTTGAGTTTCCGGGACATTGCCTGGATACGCTCAGCAAAATGAGCGGTTCCAGCAGGTCTACGGGGCCAACAGCCTGCTCACGCACTGCCAGCAAGCCGGGCGCGAACCGTTACGGCCGGCGCTGCGGATGCATATAGCAAGCCATCTGCCACCCATCCAGAATGAGGAGTGTTGCCGCCATGGACTGGCGTCACCATGCTGTCTGCCGCGACGAGGACCCGGAACTGTTCTTCCCGATCGGGACGTCCGGTCCGGCCCTCCTGCAGGTGGAGCAGGCCAAAGCCGTCTGCCGGCGCTGCCCGGCGACGGACCAGTGCCTGCAGTGGGCCCTCGAGTCCGGCCAGGACGCAGGCGTCTGGGGCGGGATGAGCGAGGAGGAGCGGCGCGCCGTGAAGCGTCGCGGCGGCCTCCGGGTGCTGCGCGCTCACACCGCCTGACCACCAGCCAAAAACGGAACGCCCCGGTCGGTCCACCCGCCGGGGCGTTCCGCTGCCCGGTCGGTGTCAACCACGACCCACTACCACCTGCCCACCCACCACGACCCGCTACCACCAGGCGACACACCAGGGCCTAACCGAACGCCGCGTCAACCCGGCGAAGGACCAGGTCGACCAGTTCGGGAGCGTCCGCGAGCGGGGCCGCCACCGCCACCGCACCGGCCTGGCGGGCAGAGACGGTCACCGCGTCGTGGAACAGCCCGGGTGCCAGGAAGTACGCGGCCACAGCCACCCGTCGCGCGCCCCGAGCTCGCAGGCGGTTCACCGCCACACCAGCGGCGGGCGGGGCAGCCGAGGCGTAGGAGACCCGAGTCGGAACGCCCAGGGCCGCCCGCAGCGATGCCGCCACCCGCCCCACCGAGGCGCGGGCGACCGGATCCCGGGTACCCGCGGCGGCCAGCACCAGCCCGTCGTAGCCGCCGGGCTCCGCCTCGGCCAGACGGCGGCGCAGCCCGGCCAACAACGCCGGATCGACCCTCCGGACAGCGGGACCAAGCACATCGGTCACCCGTACCGCCAGCTCGGGAACCATCTGGCGGACCCCTGCGACGGCCGCTGGAATGTCCACTCGCCGGTGATACGCGGCGGTCAGCAGCAGCGGCACCAGCACCACCCGGGGGAAGCCCGCGCCGGCCAAGGCCTGCAACGCCTCCGTAGGCCCGGGGCGGGTGTGGTCCAGCCAGCTCGGCACCACCCGACGGCCAGGCCGAGCGGCGGACACCGCCGCGGCCAGCGCCCGCGTCGCTGCGGCGGCCCGTGGGTCCCGACTGCCGTGCGCGACCAGGAGCACCGGGTCCCCATGGCCCCCGGGCGCACTCAGCCGTGCAGGCCGCACTCGGCCTTCTCGAACATCGCCCACCGGCCGGCCCGAGCGTCCTCCCCAGCCCTCGTCCGCCGGGTGCAGGGCCAGCAGCCGACCGAGCTGTAGGCCCGGCCGAACAGTTCGTTGACCGGTACGTCCCATTGAGAGATGTACGTCTCCACATCGGCCTGCGTCCACGCCGCGATCGGGTTGACCTTCACCTTGCCCCGACGCGTGTCGAAGGTCACCACCGGGGTGTTCGCCCGGGACGGCGAGTCGTCCCGGCGCAGCCCCGTGGCCCACGCGTCATACCCCACCAGGGCCCGCTCCAGCGACTCCACCTTGCGCAGCTGGCAGCAGTCATCCGGGGAGCGGTGGAACAAGCGCGGTCCGTACTCGCCGTCCTGCTGGCCGACGGTCAGCCGAGGTCGGATCGAGCGGACGTTCACCGGCATGGTGCGGGAGACCTGGTCCCGAACCCGGAGCGTCTCCGGGAAGTGCAGACCGGTGTCCAGGAAGACCACGTCAACGCCGGGCGCGACTCGGGAAACCAGGTGGACGAGCACCGCGTCGGCCATCGAACTAGTGACGCAGAACCGATCTCCGAACCTCTCAACCGCCCACCGAACAACCTCCAGCGCCGGTGCGCCCTCCAGCTCCCGGCCAGCCTCCTCGGCCAGCGTGCGCAGCTCCTGCCGATTCGCGTCGGCAGCGGCCGGTTCGGCAGCGGCCGGTTCGCCGGCCCCGACCAGGCCGAGACCGGCCGCCCAGACGAGACCGCTCACCGGATCACCGCCTTCGCCAGCAGGCCCTGCAGCCGTACGGTGAAGACCCGGGCGCAGGCGTGACACGCCCAACCGCCGTGTCCCGTCTCACTCGGCCGCAAATCCTCCTCACCGCAGTACGGGCAGTACAGCGGGGCAGAACGGGTGTCACTCATCGGAGCTCCCCCTCCTCGGCGCGGATCACCCAGCTGGCGAACGTCTCGCCGTCGGTCCGGCCAGCCAGGTAACGCCGGGCCAGCTGCTCCACGTACTCCGGAAGCCGCGCCGCGGTGACCTTCAGGCCGCGCGGCTTGCGGCCGAACCCCGCGGCCCGGCCCTGCGTCATCCCCAGACCACCGCCGAGATGCACCTGGAAGCCCTCCACCTGGCGACCGTCCTCGCCGACCATCAGCTGGCCCTTGAGGCCGATGTCGGCAACCTGAGTACGGGCGCACGCGTTCGGGCAGCCGTTGAGGTGGATCGTGATGTCGGCGTCGAAGTCCCGCAGCCGCTCCTCCAGCCGGGCCACCAACTCCTCGCCCCGCGCCTTGGTCTCGACGATGGCCAGCTTGCAGAACTCGAGGCCGGTGCAGGCCATGGCCCCACGCCGCCAGGCCGATGGCCGGGCCGACAGGCCGATCTCGCCCAACGCCCCGATCAAGGACTCCGTCCGATCCGGCGGCACGTCCAGGACCAACAGCTTCTGGTAGGGAGTCAGCCGAACGCGGCCGCTGCCGTGCGCCTCGGCCACGTCGGCGAGCCGGGTGAGCAGTTCACCCGAAACCCGGCCGACCACCGCAGCGGCCCCAACATAGCTGCGCCCGTCGCGCTGCTCGTGCACCCCGATGTGGTCGATCTGCTGCGCCGGCAGCTCGGCCGATGGTCCGTCCCGCAGGGCACGGCCCAGGTACTCCTGCTCCAGCACCTCCCGGAACTTCGCCGCCCCCCAGTCGGCGACCAGGAACTTCAGCCGGGCGCGGTGGCGCAGCCGTCGGTAGCCGTAGTCGCGGAAGATGCCCACCACCCCCGCCCAGACGTCCGGCACCTCGTGCAACGGCACCCACACACCGAGCCGCTGGGCGAGCATCGGGTTCGTGGAGAGGCCGCCGCCGACCCAGAGGTCGAAGCCGGGGCCGTGCTCCGGGTGTACCACCCCGAGGAAGGCGATGTCGTTCGTCTCGTACGGGGTGTCCACCAACCAGGAGATCGAGGACTTGAACTTACGGGGCAGGTTGGAGTACTGCTTGTCGCCGACGTAGCGACGGACGATCTCGTCGATCGCCGGCGTCGGATCGATCACTTCGTCCCGGGCCACGCCAGCGACCGGGCTGCCGAGCACGATCCGGGGGCAGTCACCGCAGGCCTCCGTGGTCTGGAGGCCGACTGACTCCAGTCGACGCCAGATCTCCGGCATGTCCTCGATCCGGATCCAGTGGTACTGGATGTTCTGCCGGTCGGTGAGGTCGGCGGTGTCCCGGGCAAACTCGCGGGAGATCTCGGCCACCACCCGGAGTTGGGCCACGGAGAGCTGGCCGCCGTCGATGCGTACCCGGAGCATGAAGAACTCGTCCTCAAGCTCGTGCGGCTCCAGCACGGCGGTACGCCCACCGTCGATGCCGGCCTTGCGTTGCGTGTAGAGGCCCCACCAGCGAAACCGACCCCGCAGGTCCTGTGGGTCGATCGAGGCGAAGCCCTGGTGGGCATAGATGTTCTCGATCCGGGCTCGGACGTTCAGTGGGTCGTCGTCCTTCTTGATCCGCTCGTTGACGTTGAGCGGTTCGTGGTAACCGAGCGCCCACTGGCCCTCCCCACGGGGCCGACGGGGAACCCGGACCGATCGGAGCGTGGGGTCCTCGGGCCGGGCCGGATTGCTGAGCGCCATCGTGGCGTCCTCCGTTGTCTCCGGTGCCTCGTGACCGCTGCGCCGAGCGCGGTAGCTGCCCCGGCGACACGGGCTGGGGCCGGGGCTGAGTAGCCGGCGCAGAGCGCCCGAGACAGCTGGGTCGGGCGTCGTCAGTGAGCCGGACAGATCGCGCTGCGCACGCGGCCATAATCGACGTGGCGACGGGCCACGAAGTGGCGAACAACGGCGGCAGCCATGACGTTATGCTGCCACGGCGTCACCGGAACAGCCAAGGTTCGCGTGCAGCATCCCACATCACGGTCGGCGGTGTTCCCGTCCGGCCTCCCCGGGGGCCGGTGCTGTGCGAGGCTCAGCGACATGGGCGCGCGAACCGTGCCGCAGCCGCCGGTGTGGCTGCCGCCGGCGCTGCTGGCGCTCGCGGTCACCCTCACCGACGTGGCCGGAGCACAGCTCTGGCGAGACGAGTTGGCGACGTGGAGCGCCGCCACCCGCCCGCTCGGCGACCTGGTCCGGCTCGCCGGCACGATCGACGCCGCAACCGGGCCCTACTACCTGCTGATGCACCTGTGGGTGGCCGGAGCGGGCGATTCGGTGGCCGCCCTGCGGCTGCCGGCCGTGCTCGCCATGACCACCACCGCGGCCCTGACCGCGCTCCTCGGCGCACGCCTGTACGGCCGGCCGGCCGGGCTGCTCGCCGGCCTCCTCTTCGCGTTGCTTCCCAGCACGTCCCGGTACGGGCAGGAGGCCCGCCCGTACGCGCTGGCCACCGTCCTCGCCGTCCTGGCGACGCTGGTGCTGGTCACCGCCGTAGCTCCGTCGCCCGAGGGCCGGCGGACCGGAGATCGGATCCGCTGGGCCGGTTACGCCGCTGCGCTGGCCGCGCTGGGCCTGACCCACCTGGTCGCGCTCACCCTGCTCCCGGCACACGCGGTGGCGGTGCTTGTTGCCAGGCGGCGGCACCCCGACCGACGCATCCTCGGACCCTGGCTGCTCGCGCTCGTTCCGATGGTGCTGCTGGTCGGTCCGCTGGTCTGGGTCGCCCATGGCCAGCACGCCCGCCAGCTCGACTGGGTGGACCCCGCCCGCCCCGCCGATCTCGCCGCGCTGGCCGGCGGGTTGACGCAGAGCGGGGTGGTCGGGGGCCTGCTGGTCGGGCTCGCTGCGCTCGGCGCCGCAACGGTGGGGCGGTCGGCGCTGCTTCCCGGGTTGGCGGTGCTCCTACCGGTGCTGTTGGTCTTCGCCGTCGGCGTGCTTGTCCCTCTCTGGGTGCCCCGCTACCTGGTCTTCGTGGTGCCCTTCGGCTGTCTGCTCGCTGGCGTCGCCCTGGCCGGGGTGCCGTTTCTTCCCGCGCTGACCATCGTGGCCCTGGCTGGGACGCTCGGTCTGCCGGCCCAGGCGGCGCTGCGGCGGACCCACGAGTGGCCTCGTTCGGCGGTGGTCGACTACGCCGGGGCGGCCGAGATCGTGGCGGACGGACAGCGCCCCAGCGACGCGGTCGTCTACTCGCCCCGGGAGAGCTGGCTCTTCCTCGACCTGGGCCTGGCCTACCACCTGGGCGACAACCGTCCCCAGGACGTACTGGTCACCGCCAGCCCCGCCCGCCGGGGTGACCTGTGGGCCGCCGAGTGTGCCCGCCCAGCACCGTGCCTGACCGATGCGGACCGGGTCTGGCTGGTGCTGGCCGGCCGGCACGACGACCCGCTCGCCGCCGTGCCCGGCGCGAAGGGGGAGGCGCTGCGCGACGGACGGATGGTCGAGCAGGTCTGGCACCCTTCCGGACTGACCGTCGCCCTGGTACGCCGCTAGCCGGCGCCGCACACCGGGATGGTCACAGCCGGTCGAGTGGAAGGACGAGCAGCGCCTCGGTTCCTCCGCTGGCGCTCGTCCGCAGCTCGATCGTGCCGCGCAGCTCCCCGGTGACCAGCGCGCGGACGATCTGCAAGCCGAGACTGCCGCCGCGTTCAGCGTCGAAACCCGGCGGCAGTCCACCACCGTTGTCGGCCACCGACACATGCAGGATCTTGCGAAAGCGGTGGGCCGAAACCACCACCTCGGGGGAGGAACCGGCGGCTCCCGGCTGCTCACCAGCCTCTTCATCGGCGGGGAACCCGTGCTCGACGGCGTTCAGCAGGAGCTCGTTGAGGACCATCACCAGCGACGTGGCGAGCTCGGCGGGGAGCACACCGAAGCTGCCCTGACGGCGCATCCGGACGGTCGACTCGGTGGCCGCCACCTCGGTCGCCGCGCTCGCCACCCGGTCCACGATCCCGTCGAACTCGACCACCTCGTCGTTGGACATGGAGAGCGTCTCGTGTACCAGCGCGATCGAGGCGACCCGGCGGACCGACTCCTCCAGCGCGATCCGCGCCTCCGGCATGGCTACCCGGCGGGCCTGCAGCCGCAACAGGGCGGCGACGGTCTGGAGGTTGTTCTTCACCCGGTGATGGATCTCCCGAATGGTGGCGTCCTTGGTCATCAACGCCCGGTCCCGGCGCCGGACCTCGGTGACATCACGGACCAGCACCAACGCGCCGATCGGTACTCCGGCGGGGATCAGCGGTAACGCCCGGGTCAGCATGGTCGCCCCACGCGCGTTGATCTCACGGCGCGGCGGCGCCTCACCCCGAAGCGCGGCGAGCGCCGCATTGGCCGCGTCGGTCCCCTCCAGTGGGTCGTCGGCGAGGCGCCGGTGCAGCGCCGTGAGGTCCTCCCCCACCAGGTCCGAGGCGTAACCAACCCGCCGGTACGCCGACTGCGCGTTCGGGCTCGCATACGTCACCCTGCCGCCCGCATCCAGCCGGACCAGCCCGTCGCCGACCCGGGGAGCCGAGGTGGTCTCCCCGGGAAGCCGGGGCGGCGGGAAGGTGCCGTCGGCGAGCATCTGCGCCAGGTCGTCCGCCGTGGTCAGGTAGTTCAGCTCCAGTTGACTGGGAGTCCGGGCGGTCGACAGGTTGGTGTCCCGGCCGACCACGGCGATCACCTCGGCCTGCTCACCGTCGGCGGCCCGCAGCCGAACCGGGATCGCCTCGTGCCGCGCGGGCACGTCCCCGTACCAGACCGGATCGCCCTCCCGCCAGATCCGGCCCCGCCGATAGGCGACCTCCAGGTGGTCCACCTCCGGACCACCGGTGAGTCGACCTACCTGATCATCCTGGTACGCGGTGGGCGCGGTGGTCGGTCGAACCTGGGCCACGCAGAGGAACGTCCCGTCCTCGCCCACCGGCACCCAGAGCAACAGGTCGGCAAAGGACATATCGGAGAGCAACTGCCAGTCGCCCGCGATCCGATGTAGATGGTCGATGTCAGCAGGGCGTAGCTGGGTGTGCTCGTCGGCGAGGTCGCGCAGCGTTGACACCCGCCCAGCCTGCCACGCCAGCACTCACATCGTCGCGGTGACCTTCTTCAGGCCCCGGGGCGCGTCCGGGTCCTCGCCTCGGGCCAGCGCGAGCGCCAGGGCCAGGCGCTGCAGCGGCAGGATGTCCAGCAGCGGCGCATACCGCTCGTCGACCTCGGGAACGGCGATCCGCGTCGTGGAGGGCACCTCCGCCGAGCCGACCACCACCACGTCGGCGCGGCGCTCGCCGAGCCGTGGCAGCACCTCCCCCATCGCTTGACCGCCGGGGCCGGAGCCGACCACCGCCAGCACCGGCACATCCGGATCGGTCATAGCGAGCGGACCGTGCAGCAGATCGGCACCGGAGAAGGCGAGCGCCGGTAGGTACGAGGTTTCCATCAGCTTCAGCGCGGCCTCCCGCGCCGTCGGGTACGCGTACCCCCGGCCGGTCGTCACCAGCTGCCCGGCGAACCGGTACCGGGGGGCGAGCTGGGCGGGCGTCGGGTCGGCGAGGGTACGCGCGGCGAGTTCGGGCAGTGCGTCGAGGGCTGCCCGCTCGGCGGCCGGCAGCACGCCGTCACCGGCCCGAATGCCCTCTACCAACATGAGCAGGGCGAGCAGTTCAGCCGTGTACGTCTTGGTGGCGGCCACTGCCCGTTCGTGCCCGGCGGCGATGTCCACGCTCAGCTCCGCCACCTCGGCCAGCGGCGAGTCGGGCGCGTTGGTGACCGCGAGGGTGAGCGCGCCGGAGTTCCGGGCGGCCCGCAGCACCTCGGTGAGGTCGGGGGAGCCGCCGCTCTGGCTCACGCCGACCACGAGCGCGGCGGAGAGGTCCGGGCGGGCGCCGTACGCGGTGACGGAGCTGGGCGAGGCGAGCCCGGCGGGCAGACCCAGCCGGATCTCGGTCAGGTAGGTGCCGTAGAGCGCAGCGTGGTCTGAGGTGCCGCGAGCCGTGAACACCACGTGCCGCGGTCGGTGCTCGGCGATGGCGGCGGCGACCTGGGCGATCGGCCGGGCACGTTCGGCGGAGAGCAGGCGTGCGTACGTCGCCGGCTGCTCGTCAATGTCGGCGGCCATGCCGGCCCCTGGACGCGTCACAGAAACTCCTCCTGATGCGCGATTCCCGCGCGTTTGTGTTCAGTCTTGCACTTTTCAGCGCTGAATAGCAACACAACGAGCAGGAGCGCCCGACCATCGCTAAAAATCCTCACTATCACCTACGCTGACCGACCGGAGCGCTTACCACCATGTCGGGAGAAGAACGTGTCCCCGGACAAGCGAGACCTGCCGGCGGCGGAGGAACTGACCCTGGCCCGACTAGCCCTTACCGAGGGTGACCTGGCGCACGCCGCCACCCACATCGCGGGGGCGCTGGCGCAGGCGCCGACCCTGCCCGAGGCCCACGAGTTGCTCGCCCGGCTCGCTGCCGTCGACGGCGACGGGCTCGGCCTCTTTCCCCTGCACCAGAACGTCTTCGTCGGGACCGTGGTCGCCCGGGCCCACCTACTCGCCGCTGCCGGCCGTCCCGCCGAAGGGCTGGACCTGCTCGTCGCCGCCACCGGCTACGCGCCCACCGCACCATGGGCGGAGGTGCCCTGGGTGACCGCCCCCGACCTCGCCGAACGCCTCGGGCCGGAGCGCACCGCCCAGATTCTCATGCAGGTCTGCGCCGCGACCGCGGATCCGGTCCCCCGGGCCGGCCAGGCCGCCCTCACTCCATACCTCACGTTGGCCCGCAACGCGGTGACGGCGCACCACGGACACGCGCTGCTGTTCGGGGCCGCCTCCGCACTGGCCCGTCGGCTCGGCGAGGTAGCGCTTGCCGTCCGATGGGCGTCCCAGGGGCTACGCGCCGAGCCGTCGAAGATCGGCGAGGTGTGGCTCGGGTACGCCCTCCGAAGCGCGGGGCGGATCCGAGAAGCCCTCGCGGCGCTGGAACGAGCCGTTGAGCACGACCCGGACGACCTGGCCGTCTATGCCGACATCGCCGGCACCCTCGCCGACCACGGACGGCTGGACGAGGCCCTCGACTGGATCAACCGGGCGCTCGCCCGGGACCCGACGTTCGACTGTGCGGTGCACACCGCACAGCGGCTGCGTTTCCAGCGCGACGGCGATGTCGCCCACCTGATCGCGCTGGCGGATTTCGTCCGGGAGCATCCCGAGGACACCCACGAGCACACCGACCTCGCCGAGTCCTGCGCCGGCCAACCCTGGCTCGGACAGATCACTCCGGCCGCCGGCCCCGCTGTTGACGCGCTCCGGGCCAACCATGCCGGCGGTCAGCTGGGAGCCAGCGTCCGGCTCGGGTCGCCGGTACCACCGAGTGCCCTGCACACTCTCACCCGAGCCGTGCCCGGCCTGCGAGTCCAGCTGGCGCACGGTCCGGGCCCTGACCCACGCGAGCCCCGACGAGCGGTTGACTGGCACCTGTGGCGGCACGACGGCACGCCCGCCGTCGAAGCCCCCTCGCCACTGGCAGCCGAGCACCTCCGGCAGTTCGTGCATCCGGCGTGGCCCCATCCCCCGGCGGCGTACGACGCCGCCGTGGCCCTGGCCACCCTGGACCTGACCGACCTACTCGGTCTGCTGGCCCATCCGCCAGCGACCCCACCGACCGCGCTGGGCCGGGTCCTCGACGAGCAGGACCCGTCCCTCTGGGTCCGCAGCGTTCAGGTGTGGGCCTGCCTCGGGCTGCTGCATCACCGCACCGACGAGCCGTGGCCGGCCTCCACCCGCCGGGCGGTGCTTCTGGACCTCGCCTGGGGTGTCGAGGACTGGGCCACCGAGGCCGCACTCTTCGCCCTGGTCACCCTCGCCTGGGTCGACCCGGCGGTCCGCCCCGAGGTCGCCGCGGTGGTCGCCGAGAGACTCGCCGACGCGGTCGAGGTGGCGCGAACCCGTCCGGTCCCGATCGCCAGGTCCCTGGCGCACCTGGCACTGGCGACCCCGGACCTGACCCCGGAGTCCCGAGCGCTGGCCCAGACGTTGACCGATGGCCGGCCGCCGGTTCCCGCGCCGCCCGGCCGACTTCGCCACCTCTGGCGACACATCACGGCCATCTTCCGCCGCCCCTGACCTCGCCGGGTCGACGCGGGTCAGCGATCGACATCCGGGCGCTGGCGCTCCGCCTCCCCCGCCGGTACCGAGATGTTCTCGGTACGCAGCGGAATCTCCCTGATGAGCCAGGCGAACACCGGCACCACGAGGGTGAACAGCAGGGCCCACAGGAACACGTGCGAGACCGCGTCGGCGAGGCCGCCGAGGACCAGTTCCCGGAGCGTCTCCGGTAGCTCCCGAAGCTTCACGAGGTCCATCGCCGTCCCGGCCTCACCGCCGCCGAATATCCCGCCGGCGGGGGAGTCGGACAGCCGGCTGGCGAAAACGGCCCCGAAGAGCGAGATGCCGAACGATCCGCCGATCGAGCGGAAGAAGGTCGCCGCGCCGCTGGCCGCACCCAGGTCACGTTGGTCAACGCTGTTCTGCGCGATCAGCATCGTCGTCTGCATGAGAAAGCCCATGCCGACGCCGAGCACGAGTAGGTAGAGCGAGGACTCCACCACGTCGGTCTGCGCGTCGAGCCGCGTCAGCAGGACCATCGCCGCGCTCATCACCACCCCGCCGATGATCGGGAAGGCCCGGTACCGGCCGGTCCTGGTGATCGTCCGCCCCACCAACAGCGATACCACCAGCATGCCGAACATCAACGGCAGCAGGAGCAACCCGGATTCGGTGGCTGAGGCGCCCTGCACGGTCTGCTGGTAGAGCGGCAGAAAGCTCATCGCCCCGTACATCGCGAAGCCGAGCAGGAAGCCGATCACCGAGATCAGCGCGAAGTTGCGGTTGGCGAAGAGCGAAAGCGGCAGGACCGGCTCAACCGCCCGCCGCTCAACGACCCCGAAGGCGGCGAGCGAAGCCAGCGCGAGAACGATCAGGCCAACGATCTGCGGAGAACGCCAGGCGTACTCGTTGCCGCCCCACGTGGTGATCAGCACGATCGCGGTGATGCCGACCGCGAGCAGCGCGGCACCGAGCCAGTCGATCCGGTGCTCGGTACGGTGCCGGGGCAGACGCAGGGTGGCGACGAGCAGCACCAGCGCGGCCCCGCCGAGGGGCAGGTTGACATAGAAGGCCCAGCGCCAGGAGAGATGATCGGTGATGAAGCCACCGACCAGCGGGCCCGCCACCAGGGCGATCGCCATGATCCCGGCGATCATGCCTTGGTAGCGGCCCCGCTCGCGGGGCGGCACCAGATCGCCGATGATCGCCAACACGCCGACCATCAGGCCACCCGCACCGAGGCCCTGCACCGCACGGAAGGCGATCAGCTCCGCCATCCCGTCGTCCGGTCCGCCGAGCAGGCGGGAGCCCGCCATGCCGCAGAGCGCGGACCCGAGCAGGAAGATCACGACCGAGGTCAGGAAGATCGGCTTCCGGCCGAAGAGATCACCGAGCTTGCCCCAGATCGGTGTGGAGACGGTCGTCCCGAGAACATAGGCGGTAACAACCCACGTGAAGTGGTCCAGCCCGCCGAACTCACCCACGATCCTCGGCAGGGCGGTGCTGACGATCATGTTGTCCAGCATCGCCAGCATCATGGCGATCATCAGGCTAAAGAGCACGACCCGGATGTTCGGTCGCGTCGGCGCCTGGGTTGCCTGGGCCATACGTTGCTTCCCCCGAGGTGGTGAGCTTACTTGCCGACCGGCTAGTCCGCTTACTAGCCGTACGGTAAGTTGGGGGGCGACGACGGTCAAGCGGGCTAGGTGATGGCAGTGCAGGAGAGCACAGGCGGCACACGGGAACGGATCAAGACCGTCGCCCTGGAGCTCTTCACCGAGCAGGGCTACGAGAAGACCTCACTCCGGGAGATCGCCGAACGGCTCGACGTGACGAAGGCGGCGCTCTACTACCACTTCAAGAGCAAGGACGAAATCGTCAACAGCTTCGTCGAGGACCATCTCGACCGGCTGGACGACCTCGTCGCCTGGGCCGAGGCACAACCTGCCACATTGACCACCCGACGGGGCATCATCAGTCGCTACGCGGACACTATGCTCGCCGGGCGACAGCCGTCGGTGATGCGCTTCTTCGAGCAGAATCAGACGGCGTTACGGAGTCTCGCCGCCGGCCAACGGATACGAGAGCAGATGTACCAGCTCGCCGACCTGCTCTGCGGCGGTGCCACCTCCCCTGAGGCCCAACTCCGGGCCCTCCTCGCGCTCTTCTCCGTACACAGCAGCTGGTTCGGGGTACGGGCTCCCGGCCTGACCGACCAGGAGCGCAAGGAGGTCGCCCTGAAGGTCGCCGACGAGCTCATCGCCGCCATCGACCCACGCCCGACCGACGACCTCCGCTGGCCCCAACCGCGGACTCAGGCGGGAAGCGAAAGCCGCAGCCCACGCAGGAGCACATCGGCCGCCGGAGACCAGTCCAGCTCCGGCGCCCGAATGAACCCCCGCCGCTGATAAAGCCGCTGCGCCGAGGCGGCAAGGCCGTCTCGGATGCAGATCACCAGAGCGGAGCAGCCCAACTCGGTCGCCCGCGCCACGCACGCCTCCACCAGAGCTGCGCCAACCCCCCGCCCCTGCGCGGCCGGGTCCACAGCAAGCATCCGGAACTCCGCCTCACCGGCTCCAGAAAGCTCGGCATAACGGGTACCAGGCAGGACGAAAAGGACCGAACCGAGCACGGCGTCGGTGCTGGTGTCCACGGCAACCAGCACCTCACCGTGCTCCACCCGAGTTTCCACGTCGGCGAGCACAGCCGCGTACCCGTGCTCTCCCTTGAGCTGCCCGTCCGCCTCGTAGGCGGCGACCGTCAGCCGGGCGACCGCGGCATGGTCAGCCGGCTCGACGGGGCGTACCAGGACGCTCAACCGATCACCGCGATCAGATCGCCGTCCTGCACCACGTCTCCCTCGTTGACCGCCAGCTCCTGCACGACACCGTCGGACTCGCTGACGACCGGGATCTCCATCTTCATCGACTCCAGGATCACCAGCGTGTCCCCCTCGGACACGGTGTCCCCGGCCGATGCGACGACCTTCCAGACGTTCGCCACCATCTCGGCGCGGATCTCCTCGGCCATCTCCACAGCCCTTTCTCTCGCGACTGTCCTGCCGACGTATCCAATCATGAGCCGGGTCGGGGCGGGGCGGCCACGCCAGGACCAAATCCACAGGCGCCCACACGCCCGGCCCCCCGGGCACACGGACCGAAGCAGCGCGTAGCCCCTCACCGGCGCAGTGACGCGGGCCGGGCCCGCCGGCCGACGGCAACGGCACTAGGGTCGGACGCGTCCGGTTCGCGCCGCGGCGGTCATGCCGCCGGGGCGCCCACCAACCACGAGGAGGTCACCATGGCCAAGAGGGCCCGGAAGAAGAAGGCCCGCAAGAAGAGCGGGGCCAACCACGGCAAGCGCCCCAACTCCTGAGCCCTCGCCGCGACCAGGCCCAGCAGGCTCGGTCAGCGGGGACGGCGGTGGCCCGGACCGAGATCGGTCCGGGCCACCGCCGTGTCACCCAGGTCAGTCAGCCAACTCACGCGACTCGCTACTGCCGAAAACCACAAGTTCGGCGAGCTTGCTGCGAAGCCGCTCGCGAAGCTGGTCGGGAGCGGTCTCGTTACCGCAGCAGCGGGCCACGAGCGCCTGGACCTCCTGCTCGATTCCGTATTCGCGAAGGCACGGCCCGCATTCGTCGAGGTGGTGCCGGATCAGCGTGCGCCGCTCCTCGGCGCACTCCAGGTCCAGGTACAGGTAGACCTCCGCCAACACCTCACGGCAGTCCGTCTCATGCGGCTCTCCGCAGCTCACGTCACACCTCCCGGCCGGTCGATCCCTTGGCCGACGACGCAGAGCTGAAGCCCCGCTCGGCCGCATACTGCTCCAGCAGATTGCGCAGATTACGACGACCGCGGTGCAGGCGCGACATCACTGTGCCGATCGGCGTACCCATGATCTCGGCAACTTCCTTGTAGGAGAAGCCCTCGACGTCGGTGAGGTAGACCGCCAGGCGGAACTCCTCCGGTAGCTGCTGGAGGGCCTGCTTGATATCGCTGTCCGGCAACCGATCCAGCGCCTCCGTCTCTGCGGAGCGCAACCCGCTGGAGGTGTGCGACTCGGCCTCAGCGAGCTGCCAGTCGGTGATCTCGTCGGTCGGTGCCTGGATCGGCTGCCGCTGCCGCCGCCGGTAGGAGTTGATGTAGGTATTGGTCAGGATTCGATACAGCCAGGCCTTCAGGTTGGTCCCCTGCTCGAACTGGTGAAAGGCCGCATACGCCTTCAGGTACGTCTCCTGGACCAGGTCCTCGGCATCCGCCGGGTTGCGGGTCATCCGCAGGCCAGCAGCGTAGAGCTGGTCAACGAAGGGCATCGCGTCCCGCTCGAAGCGGGCCCGGCGCTCGTCCGTCTTCTCGGTGGTCAACCGCACATCCCCTCGGGTCGGATGTTTCCTCGCCGAGGATACGTGGAACCGCTCACCGACAGATTCACTTCCGCCCAGGTGCCCGCCCGGGACCCGGGCTGCCGACGTCTCCGCCGGCCAACTCGGTCCCTCCAGCAGGCGGTGCAGCCGCCGCGTGTCCCGATCGTCCCACTCCCGGGCCTGCGTCTCGATCGGCACCGGCCACTCCCCTCGTCGGAAAAGTCGTCCGCGGGGTGTAACGCAGGTTGGCGGGGCAGGAATTCCAGCCATCGGCCCCCCTTCCCTGGTCCCGGCCCGACCTCGGCGGGGACCGGAGCTGGGACCAGGAAGGGCCCGGGAGGACCGGCGCCGCTGCCGGGCTGCGGCAGGCGGCGCCATCCAAAGCAACGAGATTCTCCCGCCGCGGTCACGCCTCATCGGCGCAGTCGGACGATGCGGACCCAAGCGGCGACCGATCCGGATGGCGGGTCCAGCCACCGGCCCGCAGCCAGTCGAGGACGACCGCCGCCGCGCCGATCGGATCCTTGCGCAGCTCATGCCGCTCCCCCGGCCGGGTGATAACCCGCACCGTGGGCACCGCGGCCACCGGCACCCCGAACGGGTCCCGATCGCCGTTCACCACCAACGTTGGCACACTGGCCGGCAGCTCAGCAGCGCGAGACCGCTCCGGTCGCCCCGGTGGATGCAGCGGAAACGCCAGGGCCACCACGCCGACTGCCCCGACCGCCTCGACGGTACGGCAGGCCACCCGGGCACCACTGGATCGGCCGCCCACCACCAGTGGAACCCCGGGACACCGCGCCCGAAGCGCGGACAACACCAGCGTCCAGGCCGCGTCGAGCTGCCGGGCGGGCGCGGGCGCACGCCGCCCCGCGAGCCGGTAGGGCTGCGTCACCCGGGCAACGATCAGACCAGCGGCCAGCGCGGCGTCGCGGAGCGCGAGCAGGTCCGACGCATCCACTCCGCCGCCCGCCCCGTGACCGAGCGCCAACAGAGCGGCCGGCGGACCGACCGGCCGGTCGAGGTCCAACCCCGCCGGCCCGTGTGGGGTGATGATCTCCTCGGTCGGCGACACGGAACCATTCTGACCGTCGCGCCACCGCGCCAACCACGCGGCCGCGCCGGCCCTCACCGACCGAGCGGCACCGGGGTCAGCCGCCGGCCCCGGACCAGCGGCCGGGCAGCGTCGGTTACTCCCGGCTGAACCTCGCCGCGCCAGGCGACCAGCATGGCCCGGCGCTCACGTGGGGTGGTGCCACCCCAGACGCCATAGCAGTCGCCGACCTCCAGCGCCCATGCGAGGCAGGCCCCCTGCACATCGCAGGTGTGACAGAGCGCCATAGCGGCGTCTGCGGGCTCGTTGGGCGCCGGAAAGAAAGTTTCCGGGTCGACGCTCTGGCAGAGGCCTCTGGTACGCCATGCTTCGTCCCGCTGACGCTCGTGCAGGGCCCGCAACAGGCGTGTGTCACGTCGTGCAGCAGCCACCTCGTGTGGACGGGGCATCCGTGCCCTGGTCATCCACCCACCTCCCCCGTGGGACCGGAAATCTAGGGCGCCTCGCCGCATGCGAATCGACGCCTACCACCGGCGCTCTGGTGTATCGCACTTTTTGACGTCGATACAAGAGGTAGCGGGAAAAAGTTGAATTACCCAAAAAAGTTTTGCTCTTAAAGCCGACAAATCGCCTGACTCTCAGTCGTCAATACGTCAGAAGAGCGTCTCCTCCCCGGGCCCGCTACCACGCCGGCGTGGCACCGCCGCGGTGACCCGTTCCACGAGGCTCGGACCGTCATTACGAACATTGCCAACCGCCGGCCCAACCGGACGAATCTCCAGCCCGGCCAGCCACTCCAGCGACGGCGGCGCGAGCAGGTCGACCGGGCTGTCCGTGGACGCCAGCCAGGCACCCCAGCGCTCACGGGGCAACAACAGCGGCATCCGGTCGTGCACGTCGGCCAGGTCACCACGGGCGGGGGTGGTCACGATGCCGCAGGTGAGCAACGGACCGCCCGGGCCCTCCCACACCGACCAGATGCCGCCGAAGACGACCGCCGAGCCATCCCGAGGAGTCAGGTAGTACGCCTGCTTACCACCCGGGTGGCGAACCCACTCGTACCAGCCGTCCGCCGGCAGCAGACAGCGGTGGCGGGCGAAGGCACGAGCGTACGCCCGGCTCGTGGCCACCGTCTCGGCCCGAGCATTGATCATGCGAGCAGCGCCGGCCAGGGACCGCGACCACGCCGGGACAAAGCCCCAACGCCCCAGCGACAGCACCCGCTGGCCCGCCGCGGTGGCCTGAACCAACGGCACCGGATCGGTGGGAGCGACGTTGTAGTCTGCGCCGAGCCGACCACCCGTTTCGTCGTACGACTCGAACATCGCACTCAGGTCCCCCGCGGACCGGGTCGTCGCGTATCTCCCGCACACACCGGACACGCTAGCGCCCCAACCGGTCGCCCGCCGCCCCGCGGACGGGGCGGACAACCGGGGTAGCCGACAGTGACCGTTGGTGAAGACGGCAGAATGTAACCGTGGGACATCTGACCGCTACCCGGCCGCTGCGGCCGTGGACCGCGCCGACCGCCTCGGACCCGGTCTCGACGACGCTGCGCCTACCCGGCTCCAAGTCACTCACCGCGCGTGCCCTGGTGCTCAGCGGCCTGGCTACCGGCCCGTCGACAATCGCTCGGCCCCTACGAGCCCGGGACACCGAGTTGATGGCCAACGGACTGCGGGCGATGGGTGCACACGTCTCGATCAGCGACGACGAGCGTTGGCTGGTCCGGCCGCACCCCCTGGTCGGACCAGCACACATCGATGTCGGCCTCGCCGGCACGGTGATGCGCTTCCTGCCCCCGGTAAGCGGCCTCGCGGACGGCCGGATCACCTTCGACGGCGACCCGCAGGCCCGCCAGCGTCCGCTCGGACCGCTCCTGGACGCCCTGCGCCGCCTCGGCGTCCGGATCACCTCGCCGGCCTCCGGGAGCCTGCCGCTGACCGTGCTCGGTAGTGGCACCATTCGCGGCGGCGAGGTCGTGATCGACGCCAGCGCCTCCAGTCAACTCGTCTCCGGGCTGCTCCTGGCTGCCCCGCACTTCGACCGAGGGGTGGTCGTTCGACACGTCGGCCCGCCGGTGCCCTCCGCGCCCCACCTGCGGATGACGGTGCAGATGCTGCGGGCCGCCGGTGCCGCCATCGACGACACCACCCCCGATGTCTGGACGGTGGAGCCGGGCCCACTGACCGGCCGCGGCTGGGAGATCGAGCCGGACCTCTCCGGTGCGGTCCCCTTCTTCGCCGCCGCACTGGTCACCGGCGGAGAGGTGACCGTGACCGGCTGGCCGGGCGGCAGCGTTCAACCGGTCGAGCGGCTCCGCGGGCTGTTACAGGCGATGGGGGGCGAAGTGTCGCTCTCCACCACCGGGCTGACCGTCCGGGGCACCGGCTCCGTGCACGGCCTGACCGCCGATCTGTCCGACGTGAGTGAGCTGACCCCAGCGCTGACCGCACTGGCGATGCTCGCCGACTCTCCCTCCCGGTTTACCGGGATCGCGCACATCCGGGGGCACGAGACCGACCGGATCTCGGCGCTCGCCCGTGAGTTCAGCGCCCTCGGCGCCGACCTCACCGAATCCCACGACGGGTTGGCGATCCGGCCCCGGCCGCTTCACGGCGGAGTGTTTGAGACCTATCACGACCATCGGATGGCGCACGCCGCCGCGATCGCCGGGCTGGCCGTGCCCGGCATCGAGCTGAGCGACGTCGCCTGCACCTCGAAGACAATGCCGGAATTCCCGGCACTATGGTCGGCGATGGTGACCGGCAAGAGCTGAGGGGAGCTGTCCTGGCAACCAGACGGCGGGAGTACGACGAGGACGACGTCCGGATTCGACCCGGCCGGTCCTCACGCCCACGTACCCGGAGGCGTCCGCGCCACGCGGACGCGGTCGAGGGGTTCGTCACCGCCGTGGACCGAGGGCGCTACACCTGCGTACTGGCGGACGCCGACCCGAAACAGGCACCGGTCACCGCGATGCGAGCCCGGGAGTTGGGCCGCAAGTCCGTTGTGGTGGGCGACCGGGTCGGACTGGTCGGCGACACGTCCGGGACTCCCGGGGCACTGGCCCGGATCGTTCGCATAGCCGGCCGTAGCTCGGTGCTGCGACGCACCGCCGAGGATGACGCGACCACCGCCGAAGGGCGACTGGAACGGGTCGTCGTCGCCAACGCCGACCAGCTCGTGATCGTCAGCGCGCTGGCCGATCCGCCGCCCCGGACCGGCTTCATCGACCGCTGCCTGGTAGCCGCGTACGACGCCGGCATCGCGCCGCTGCTCTGCCTCACCAAGGCCGACCTCGCCGGGCCGGAGGAGGTGCTCGGGTACTACGCCGAGCTGGAGCTGCCCCATGTCCTGATCTGCCCCGACTCGACCCTGGACGGGCTACGCGGCCTCCTTGCCGGACGGATCTCGGTGCTGGTGGGGCACTCCGGGGTAGGTAAGTCGACACTGGTCAACCGCCTGGTCCCCGCGGCCACCCGGACAGTTGGCCAGGTCAGCGCGATCGGTCGAGGCCGGCACACGTCAACCAGCGTGGTGGCGCTACAGCTACCACCGGTCGCCGATTCCGCCGAGGGCTGGATCATCGACACCCCGGGAATCCGCAGCTTCGGGCTGGCCCACGTCTCCGCCGAAAGCCTCCTGCACGGCTTCCCCGACCTCACCGAGGGGGCGGCCGACTGCCCGGCGAACTGCCCACACACCATCGGTGAGCCGCTCTGCGGGCTGGGCGTCCGGGTCACCGCCGGCCAGGCCGACCCGCGCCGGCTGGCCTCGTACCGGCGGCTCCTCGCCTCGCGCGCAGGCGAGAACGAGCCACGTACCAAGCCCAGTTCCCGACACCCGGGTAACCCGTCGACGGGGATCTGACCAGACCGGCACTACTGTTCCCTGGATGAAGGGTTACGCCGCCGACATCGCCCTCGCCCACCGTCTCGCGGACGCCGCCGACGCGGTCTCCGCCGCACGATTTGGCGCCTTGGACCTTCGGGTGGACACGAAGCCGGATCTCACCCCGGTCTCCGATGCCGACACCGCGGTCGAGCAGGAGATTCGAGCCCTGCTCGCCGCCGAACGCCCCGATGACGGCCTGCTCGGCGAGGAGTACGGCGAGCAGCCCGCAGCCGGCCCCGGCGGGCGGCGGTGGGTGGTCGACCCGATCGACGGGACGAAGAACTTCATTCGCGGCGTACCGGTGTGGGCCACGCTCATCGCCCTACTCGAAGAGGATCGACCGGTTGCCGGCCTGGTCTCCGCACCGGCCCTGGGGCGACGCTGGTGGGCGGCGCTCGGTGAGGGGGCGTACGCGGGGCCGGACCAGGCGTCCGGTGCACCGATCCAGGTGTCGGCCGTGGCCGACCTGGCCGATGCCAGCTTCTGCTACTCCTCGCTCGATGGCTGGGAGGAGAGCGGCCGGCTGCCGGCGGTCCTACAGGTCATGCGAGACGCGTGGCGCAGCCGGGCGTACGGCGACTTCTACGGCTACATGCTGCTGGCCGAGGGCGCGCTGGACATCATGGTGGAGCCGGAGCTGTCGCTGTGGGACATCGCCGCGCTGGTGCCGATCGTGACCGAGGCAGGCGGCACCTTCACCGACCTGGCAGGCCAGCCCGCCCCGGGGGACACCGGCTCCGGCGGGATCAGCGCGATCGCCACGAACGGTCCGTTGCACACCGGCGTCCTCGCCCGCCTGGGTCGAGCACCTGCGCGCTGATCTCGGTCAGCCTCTATCCTCGCGCTGTGGTTTCCTCCGGTTGGTGCTTCCTCGCGGCAATGGTCATCGCTTACGGGATCGCCAACCTGCTTCAGTCGGTCGCGGCGGCCCGCACCACCGTGCACCACTCGTTCGACCCGGGGCTGCTGCTGCGACTGGCCGGACACCGCACCTACCTGCTCGGCGTGGGCTGTCAGGTCGGCGGTTTCGTGCTGGCCTTCCTGGCCCGACGAGACCTTCCGCTCTTCCTGGTGCAGGCCAGCATGGCGGCGGGGCTCGGGGTGACCGCCCTGCTCGGGGTACTCCTGCTGAGATGGCGACTACCCAGGGCGGAGGTCGTTCTGCTGGTGCTGCTCGTCGCTGGGATCACCGGGCTGGTGCTCTCGGCCCGGCCGGCACCGTCGCGGCAACTCGGCACCGCCGGCCTGGTCACCCTGGCAGCGACCTTCGGCGTGATCGCCCTACTGGGCTTCTTCGCGGTCCGGCTGCACGGCGCGCCCGGATCGGTCGCGCTCGGCTCCCTCGCCGGCCTGGCCTTCTCCGCCGCGGCGGTGGCGGCCCGGCCACTGGCCTCGACCCACTCGGCGGAGGAGTTCCTCGGCGACCCGCTGCTCTACCTGCTGGTGGCCCACTCGGTCATTGGCCAGCTCCTGCTCGGCCTGGCGATGCAACGCGGGTCAACCACGGCCGCCGTCGCCGCGATGGACGCAGCCGGGGCAGTGCCGGCAGCCATCGTCGGGGTGGTGCTGCTCGGCGACCAGATCTGGCCGGGACGAGAGTGGCTGGCCGCGGCCGGCTTCCTGGTCACCCTCGCCGCCGTGCTCGGGCTGACCCGGTACGCGGAGCCGCAGCACCAGCACGCCGTGACCGGTAGGCGGGAACGGGTGGTGGTCAGCGTTGGCCCGTCCAGCTCAGCGCCGCCAGGGCGGGTGAACGCTCAGGCGGCCTCAACCGGGGCACGGCAGCGGACGACCCGCTCGTAGAGCCGCTCCAGGGCAGCGCCGGTCCGCTCCCACGTGTAGCTGCACCGCACCCGGTCCACGGCAGCGTGCCCGTACGCGAACCGGCCGGCGTTGTCGGTCATCAGCCGACGCAGCATCACCCCCAGGGCGCGGACGTCGCCCGGCGGCACCAGCCGTCCGGTGACCTCGTCCACGACCGCATCGGCGATCCCACCCATCGCGTACCCGACGACCGGAACGCCGCAGGCCATCGCCTCCAACGACACCCGGCCGGCCGACGCGTAGCCCGACGTACACGCCACCACGTCCGCCGAGCGGTACCAGGTGGCCAGCTGCTCGTGCGGCACCGCCCCCACCAGCGTCACCTGATCGGCCACCCCGTTGCGTTCGGCCAGTTCCCGGAGCTGACGTGCCTCGGCGTGCTCGGCGAGCCGCTCGCCCGGCGGGCCACCGACGATGACCAGTTCCGCGTCACCAACCATCCGGATCACGCGGATCAGATCCTCCTGGCCATGGCCGGGGTCGAGGGTGGTCACGGAGAGGATCCGCGGTCGTTCCTCGCGCGGCGCCGCCTCGCCGTCGGGGTGGAACAGCTCAGCGTCCACCCCCGGTGAGACCAGCGCCACCGAGGCACGTTGCAGACCCATCCGGGCCAGCTCGTCCACCTCGTCGTTGGACTGCGCCACGGCGATGTCCACCGCGCGAATGAGTGCCCGCTCCAGCGGGATTCGCTCCGGCGGCGCGCTGTAGCGCGCGCCGAGGCGGCGCAGCTGTTCCAGCCCGAGCGAGTGGAACGTCTGCACGATCGGAATGTCGGTCTCGCGCACGGCGTGCGCGGCGGCGAGACCACCGAGCCAGTAGTGCCCGTGCACTAGCTCCGGCGCCCAGTCGTCCGTCCACCGGTCGGTCAGCCAACGGCCGTAGTCGGCGACGCAGCCAACCAGTTCGGCGGTGGGCACCGCCGCGGCGGGACCGACCGGGACCCGTTCGACCAGGTAGCCATCCACCGTCGCCGTCGCTGCCTGCTCCGGGGCGTCACGGCGCTCGTAAAGCCGGACATCGTGGCCCCGCCCAGCGAGTTCAGCAGCGACCCGGGCGATGTGCTGGTGGGTCCCGACAGGCAGGCCGCCAGCACGCCGGGACGGGTCGGCGTGCGCAGAGACGAGACCGACGCGCATGGTCACCTCCAGGCATCATCGCAGTGGCGGGTCCTCCCGGTCAGAGGGTCCCATTAACCCGGGATCGGGGAGTCGAAACCTGGCAGATCGGTGGAGGCGGAGTGCCAGCGGCAGCGGCGGACCGGCGATGGCTACCGGAGCGACGGTTACGAGACGCGGGGCAGCGGGTAGAGCATCGGCATGCGCGACGACGAGTACCCGACCCCGGTGTCTGACCCGGAGGCGGTGGGCCTGCCCGACACCGCCGACGACGACTCGACCGCGAATGACAATGTCCGGACTGGGCGGGAGGCAGACGGCCCGGACCCGGCGCAGCTTCCTGGGGACCGGACGCCGGTCGCGGTCGACCGGTTCGGGACCACCGCCGACGAACAGCTCGACGGCGAGTCGCTGGATGCCAAGCTCGGCCGGGAGCGGTACGAGCGGCCGGCGGATGATCCGTTGGCTGGCCCGGTTGACCCGGACATCGCCGCCGAGGCGAGCAGCCCGGAGCAGGCCGCCCAGGCCCAGCTCGATGCCGACGTGTTCGAACCGGGCCCGTCCTCCGATCCGAACTCCCCGGTCTCCCTCTACGACCACGGCCTGCTCGGCAGCGGGGCCGACGCCCAGGTGGGTCGGCTGGTCGAGCCGGACGAGGGCGCCCATCCCGACCAGGCCGCCGACTCGGTGGCGTACGACGCGGGTTCGGCCGGCGGTGGCGCGAGCGCTGAGGAGCTGGCGGTCCACGAGACCCGCCCGCCGCCTGCGGTCTGACTCTCGGCGGTGGGTTATCGATGCGGGTAGCGGCCCTGACGTACGGTGAAAATGCCACTATTCCGCACCGTGATCCCTGCCGGGAAGGGCCATGACGAACGCAGACCCGGACATCCCGCGTACGGCTGCGCCCCCGCAACCCTGCCTTCTGATCGCCACGGCCTTCGACCGGAGACAGCTGACCCAGCTGCGCCACTCGGCCTCAGCGTGCGCGCACGCGGCGGGCCTACGGGGCCAGCGGCTCAACGACTTCGTGTTGGCGGTCAACGAGCTGACCACCAACGCGGTTCGCCACGGTGGCGGCCGTGGTTCGCTGCGGATGTGGCGGCAGGCCGAGAGCCTGGTCTGCGAGGTCTCCGACCAGGGGGATGGGATCAGCAGCCGACCACTCGGAGACCACCGCCGCCCGGCCCCGGAGACGGTCGGTGGTTGGGGGCTCTGGCTGGTTCGCGAGCTGAGCGACACCATGGACGTGACGTCCGACCGAGGCGGCACGGTCGTCCGCATCACGACCATCCTGCCGGTCCCACACCCGCCCACGACCAGCCAGGGGCGGGATGGGTTCAGCCGAAGAGCGCGCTGACCGACTCGCCGTTGTGGATCCGACGAATCGCCTCGGCCAACGCGGGGGCCACCGACAGTACGGTCAGCTTGGGGATCCGCTTCTCGGCGGGGATGGGAACCGTGTTGGTGCAGACGATCTCCCGCACCTCCTCCTGCTCGCTCAACCGCTGGGCGGCTCCGTTCACGAGGAGGCCGTGGGTGCAGGCCAACCGAATCGAGCGAACCTCCAACCCGCGCAGGTGCCCCATCAGCTCGACCACCGTGCTGCCCTTGACGATCTCGTCGTCCACCACGATCACGTCCCGGCCCCGGACCTCGCCGATGATCGTGCTGATCTCCACCCGGTCGTCCCCGAACCGCTGTTTGGCACCGGCGGCGACCGGCGTACCGAGCTGCCGGGCGAAGGCCGCCGCCTCCTTGACGTAGCCCAGATCCGGCGAGACCACCACGGTGTTGCTCAGGTCGAGCGCCCGGAAGTGGGCAGCTAGTTCGCGTTGCGCATGCAGGTGGTCGACCGGGATGCCGAAGAAGCCGTGGACTTGCGGCGAGTGCAGGGTCATCGCGAGGACCCGATCGGCGCCGGCGGAGGTGAGCAGGTCCGCGACCAGCCGGCCACCGATCGAGATACGCGGCGCGTCCTTCTTGTCGGAGCGGGCGTACGCATAGTGCGGTAGCACCACGCTGATCCGACCGGCCGAGGCTCCCCGGGCCGCGTTGACCATGAACAGCAGCTCGACCAGGTGCTCCTGCACCGGCGGAACCAGTGGCTGGATCAGGAAGACGTCCCGTTCCCGGCAGTTGGCCTGTAACTGCACTTCCAGGCAGTCGTTGGCGAATCGGGACACCCGGGTCGGGTACAGGGGCACCCCCAGGTGGGTGCAGATCTCCGCACCGAGCTCCGGATGGGCGCTTCCACTGAAAACGGCGAGCTCGCGCACAGCTACCGATTCTACGACCCGATCAGCCCCAGCGCTCGCCGGTGAGCCTCTC